>JAAFIB010000108.1 GCA_013297725.1 Sphingomonadales bacterium | reverse complement strand
CTCGGGCGCAGGCAGCGTCATGTCGAGCCGTTCGGTCGCAAGGCGCTGGTTGAGAAGCGCCGTTTCCATCCCGGCCTTTTTCTCCGCAATCGCGTTCGTCACCGCCTCGCGCAGGCCATTGATCACCGGCCCTTGTTGCTGCCGTTCTTCAGGCGACATAGCGCCAAGTGTTTTCAGCAATGCCGAAACGCTACCTTGCTTGCCGAGCGTATCAATACGCACAGCTTCCAACGCATCGGGAGTGGCTGCTGCGTCAATGGCAGCGAGGATTTGGGACTGGAGTGTGGCTAAATCGGTCATATCGGTTGCCTGCATAAGCAAATGGGCGCGAACGGCAATACCGCTCACGCCCATTTGCGCATTATTCGAGAGGTTAGCTTATGCCGCTTTGGGCAACGCCGCCTTCGCCTGCGCGATGATGGTGCTAAAGACAGCGCCTTCATTCATCGCAAGATCAGCAAGAGTTTTGCGGTCAAGCTCTACGCCAGCCAATTTCAGGCCGTGCATGAACACGCCGTAGGTCATGCCTTCGGCACGAACAGCGGCGTTGATGCGTTGAATCCACAAAGCGCGGAAATTGCGTTTGTTCGCTTTGCGATCGCGATACGCATATTGGCCAGCCTTTTCGACAGCTTGCCGCGCGATGCGGATCGTATTTTTGCGGCGGCCATAATAGCCTTTTGCCTGCTCCAAGATGTTCTTGTGCTTGGCGCGGGTGGTAACACCCCTTTTTACGCGTGCCATATCTCAGCGCTCCTTATTTCAAGCCGTAGGGCGCCCAGAGGCGGACATGGCCCACATCGGCGTCGCTGAGCACATCTGTGCCGCGGTTTTGACGAATATATTTGCCATTATGGCTCATCAGACGGTGACGTTTACCGGCTACGCCGCACTTCACTTTGCCTGTCGCGGTGAATTTGAAGCGTTTCTTCACACCGCTTTTGGTCTTTAGCTTGGGCATTTTGGTCTCCTTTGTTTGATTGAAGACGGCTCCGGCCCGCGCCCCCACCCGACCACCCATGACCGTAACCTGTTAGGGTGGTCGGGTGGGGGCGCGGGCTGGTGCCGCTCCGCTCCAAAGAGTCCGTATCAGACAAGCATGGCAGCCCTTTTAGCCAGCCTGTCTATTCGGAAGCGGGGCAGCTAGAGGGATTCGCCACGGAATGCAAGCGAAATGGCGGGTTAAAGCCTACGCTTCGTCGCTCGCAGCGTGCAGCCCCTGCAGCGGATCGCCCAACGCATTCATGCGCGCCATCGCCGCAACCAGCGAGATCGGTTTTTCCAGCGCCAGATATTGCTTTGGCGACATACCAAAAAAGCGTTGAAAATCGCGGTTGAAATGCGCCTGATCGTAATATTGAGGATCAAGAATCTCGCCCCATTTCGCCGCTGGTTGCCGCATTAGCAATGCCAGTGTGCGCAAAAACCGTTGTCGCCGGATCAACAATTTGGGCGGAAAGCCAAACACCCGCTTTGACAATCGCTCCAACTGCATACCGTTCATATCCAGCCGTTCGGCGATTTCGGTAACGCTTGCAAAGTCCGAATCGAGCAGAGCCGTGTGCAAGCCGTGGATGATGTCATCCTCGCTTTTCACTGACAAAGGCGTTTGCATCAACGATCGCAGCAACACATCGTCAAAAATGGCGGCGACTTCGTCAAGAGTTTGGGCGGCGGCGACCGCTGGAAACAGCGCGGCAAAATCGACGCGTGTTTTTACGCTATGCGCATCCACTGATTGATCGGCAAAACGGGACGCCGGTAGGCCAACCAAATGGTGCCAGCCAAGTGGCAATAAACCAAAGCTTGCGATCCGCATCGAGACGCACCCAATGCGCGTTGCACGGCTGCCATGCCCCACCAATGTTATCGGCGTTACAGGTTTTAGCGGCTCGGGATGCACGCTGCCATGCACCTCGCCGCTGCATAGATACCGCACGCTGCCCCATTCGGGAGGCAGCAAATCCTCAACCAAACTGCCATCCGGGCTATTCACCTCTGCGATGTAATATGTCGTGACATAGCGGCGCAGGTCAGCATGAGGCGCAACGAACTGCGCGCTGGTAATGCCGCCTGTTGCTTGCACCATTTGCTTCCCGATCGTGATTCACATCGACAAAGGCCGTGTGATTCTTCTTATCGTTCTAATTTGTGACGCAAATTTACATGGATTGCAAGGAAGCCGCGATGATCAGTGGTTACACGCCAGCGCCTCTAACACATCGTCAAGCCGCGCTGGATCGCCAAGCGCAATAACATGACCCTCAGATGCCGCATGTAAAGGATCACCGTTCCAGTCGCACATGATGCCGCCTGCCCCTTCGACAATCGGGGCTAGCGCAGCAAAATCGTGTAGTTTCAGTCCGGTTTCGACCACCAGATCAACATGGCCCGATGCTAACAACGCGTAGTTATAGCAATCACCGCCCCAGACTGTGCGTTGGTTAGTCTTTGCCGCCAGTGCCATAAAATGTTCGGCGCTGTGATTATCGAAATATTGTGGCCCGCTGCTGGCAAGAACGACATCGGACAGTTCGCGGCATTTGCGGGTCTTTGCTGGTTTACCGTTCAATAAAGTTTCTCGGCCCGTCACACCAAGCCAGCGTTCGCCGCTGATGCATTGGTCGATGACACCCAATACCGGAAAGCCATCTTGTAACAGCGCAATCAAAGTACCGAATATCGGGCGACCGGCCATAAAGCTGATGGTGCCGTCAATCGGGTCAAGCACCCAGCAACGACCGGATGTGCCATCTTTCGTCCCGAATTCTTCACCGACTATGCTGTCGTTGGGGCATTCCACGTCAAGGATAGCGCGAATAGCAGCCTCTGCGCCGCGGTCCGCCTCTGTAACAGGCGAAGCGTCCGCCTTGGCCTCATGCGCGAAATCGGCACGGAACAGCGGCCGTATTACTGCTCCCGCCGCATCGGCGAGACAGTTTGCAAGGCTGATGTCGGCGGGCGTCATTAATCAAACAGCGAGCTGACCGAGCTTTCGTCGGCAATCCGCTTAATCGCTTCGCCCAGCAGCGGCGCGATCGGCAGAATGCGAATCTTTTTGCTGTCGCGGGCTGCATCCGATGCGATGATGGAATCGGTAATCACCATCTTGCGCAGTGATGATGCGTTCACGCGGTTCACCGCCTCGCCCGACAGCACGCCATGCGTAATATAGGCGACCACATCGGATGCACCCGCCGCTTTCAACGCATCCGCCGCATTGCACAAAGTGCCCGCACTATCGGCGATGTCGTCGATCAGGATGCAGAACCGGTCCTTCACATCGCCGATAATATTCATGACTTCTGACACGCCCGCTTTCTCGCGGCGTTTGTCAACAATGGCCAGCGGCGCATCGTTGATCCGTTTGGAAAGCCCGCGCGCACGAACCACGCCGCCAACGTCTGGCGAGACAACAGTGATCGCCTTGTCTCCATGGCGCTCCAAAATGTCCTGGCTCATTACGGGGCCAGCGAACAGATTGTCCGTTGGAATATCGAAAAAGCCCTGAATCTGTCCGGCGTGCAGATCAACGGTCAGCACACGGTCTGCGCCTGCCTCGGTAATCAGGTTCGCCACAAGCTTTGCGGAGATCGGTGTGCGCGGTCCGGGTTTCCGGTCTTGGCGCGCATAACCGAAATAGGGCAGCACTGCTGTAATCCGCTTTGCCGAGGCGCGGCGCAGCGCATCGACCATAATCAGCAATTCCATTAGATTGTCATTGCAGGGTGCGCTGGTCGATTGGATAACGAACATATCCTCGCCGCGCACGTTTTCGTGGATTTCGACGAAAATCTCGTTATCGGCAAAGCGCCGGACGCTGGCATCGGTGAGCGGCAGGCCGAGATAATCGGCAATGCCTTTGGCGAGCGGCAAATTGCTGTTGCCGGTGATCAGTTTCATGGTGGCTCCCCGATTAGCGCTGATTGGATTCGCGCAGCCGCTCTAGCGATTTGACACAAAACTGACAATCGCCTTGCTGTGGCGAATAGGATGGTAATACCTAATACGCCATGTCCCAGCGCACATCGTGCAACATGTATTGTTTGCCGGTAATCGTTTCGCCCGGCGCGAGGACAAATTTCGCTCTCGCAATTGCCAATTTGCAAGCATACCAATCTAGCGCGGCTGATTCGCTTGATCTGTATGGACGACATGATTTGACGCCGCCATCGCTGCCGATTTCCAAAGCTAGCGTTGAGACACCATCAACATAATTTTCGAGTGCAAAAGCAGGCTTGTCCTTCCGCGTGATGGAGAGCCGCAAATATCCCGTTTCCGTCGCCAGGATCGACGCCCCCTCTGGTAGAGCATTAGGATATCTAAACCGGTCTTTTGAAGGATTATAACGATAGGGATTGCCCCTAGTTCGCCATTCGATAAGGTTCTCAGCCGGAAGGTCGGATAATGATCCGGGTGAAAGCCATGCTGTGACATAGGCACCAAAATCCTCCGAATAATACACACTCTTAGGCATTTTTTTCAGCTTAGCCTGAAAGCTGGGCTGCGCGGACAGCTGGTCACATACCCGTTGCTGATCTTCAACCGTCAACGCGGTCGACCAGATGTCGCAACCCGGCTTTTCTTTCGCCGTCTTGGGCTTTGAGTACCTTAGGCTTAGCGACGGTCCTTTGCCATTTCCGGTAAAGCTGAAGTTCGGCGTCAAGTGCTTTCGTCGTTGCCATGTTACACTAACGGTCAGATAGCCAATCGGCGCATCGAGTTGAAACCCCTCGGCATATTTAAACTTTGATGTCGAGATTAACGCAGGGCATAATGTCTCATCGGTAAAACGCCAGGAACTGGAGTTCAATTCGGTCGCTTGGCATTTTTTGATGGCTCCATTGGCATCAATGGATAGCTCCATCTGCGCCCAATCGATGCCAAATTCATCGTCATCACGCAACTTGCCAAGGGGGAAGTCCGATGGGTTGGGCGTATAAAGCAATTCTCCCGCGCCGATAAGAAATGGACCATCGGCTGCTCCTGTTTCCCATTGACGGTCTGGCGGCATCATAGAGACAGAGGGGGAACCGGGACTGACTTCAAAATACGGAACGCCGGTGGCTGCTGCCAAATGCGCTGTAAGCAAAATGCCAAACATGAAATCCCCCTATCGCTACTAGCAAATGCTATCGGCATTTATCGCGAGTGTCGAGCAGGTTGCGGCGGCAAGCTCTGCGGCGTAAGACAGCGATATGACCAACAGCCTCTCCATCGCCATCGCCCAGCTGAACCAGCGCGTAGGCGACTTGAAAGCCAATGCCGATGCAATGTTGGCGTGGCGGGCAAAGGCTGGCGCTGTCGACCTGATCCTGTTTCCCGAACAGCAACTGATCGGTTATCCGGCCGAAGACCTTGTGTTGAAACCGGCGTTCCAACAGGCCGCAGCGATTGAGCTGAACCGATTGGCTGCGGCAACAGCGGATGGCGGCTCTGCGATGCTCGTCGGGTCAATCCTGAAAGACGAAGGCGGACTGTTCAACATTGTCGCTTTGCTGGACGGAGGGAAAATCGTCGCGATCCGCAAAAAGCACGAACTGCCCAATTACGGCACCTTTGACGAAAAGCGGATTTTTACCAGCGGGCCTTTGCCTGACCCGGTGGAATTTCGCGGTGTCAAACTGGGTCTGCCAATTTGCGAAGATGGCTGGCTGCCGGCAGTTTCCAAACATCTGGCCAATCACGGCGCGGAAATCCTTATTTCGGTCAACGGCAGCCCATATGAAATCGACAAGGATGACCGGCGGCTGGAGGAAGTGTTTGCCGCGCGCGTGGCCGAAACCGGACTGCCATTGTTGTTCCTAAACCGCGTTGGCGGGCAGGATGAAGTTGTGTTCGATGGCAGTTCCTTTGTTTTGAATGCAGACGGCGTTGCCGCGCACCGGCTTCCCGATTGGGAAGAACATTTGGCGATTACGAACTGGACTCGCACCGATACTGGCTGGATCTGCGCGCCGGGCGAGCTTGCGAAATGGGAAGATCATCCAGCGGACATTTATTCCGCAATGGTGCTGGCATTACGCGACTATGTTGATCGCAACCGCTTTCCCGGCGTTGTTCTGGGGTTATCGGGCGGGATCGACAGCGCGATTTGCGCCGCGATTGCCGCCGATGCTTTGGGGCCGGACCGCGTGTGGTGCGTGATGCTGCCCAGCCGCTTCACCGGACAGTTGAGCCTCGATCTTGCCAGTGAGTGCGCCAAAATGATCGGCTGCCG
>JAAFIB010000107.1:589-6305 GCA_013297725.1 Sphingomonadales bacterium | reverse complement strand
TTTTCAGCGTTATAGCGTAGCGCCTCAAAATCGCGCGGCGTTTGCGAACCGTAATTGCCGATCACAAAGCTGGTGGAATTGGGGTCCATCCGCAACATCCGCCGCCCTTGTTCAAACGGAACCAGAACATAGGGTGCGCCGAGGAACGTCGGTAGATTATCAACCACCTGCGCCATATGCAGCGTTGTTCCGGCAATTGATGCTTCGCTAAATGCGCCCGATTGTTCTGGCAAGTCGAGCCGTGAAAGATCCGAACGATCAACCGCAAAACCGGTATCTGGCAGCCCTGAATCGTCGATGCCCACTATCGCAACATTGCCGCGCCGTCCGATTGGCGAACGCCACGGTGCAAAGCCAAAGACCACACGGCGATAGCGCGCATCGGGCGTAAATCGCGCAAGGGCCGCAGCGTAATCTTCGCTAAACGGATCGGGGAAATCAAAACATTCAACGGTGCTGCCAACGATCCAGAAATCTGCAGCGACTGTCCGCGGGATCACTGCCCCTGCCCGCAGGAACGAGGTGAAGACCGAATATTGAAAACTTGCGACCACAGCGGCCACCGCGCAAGAGATGATTGTGACGGACAGAAATCGCCAGTCGCGTGTCACCGCGATACGGGAGAATAACCATGGCGCACTGCCGGTCATTCGCTGTAATGCATTACTTTGCGATAGCATTTGTTTGAACCCTGTTACCGGTTCGAACTATCTGTAAAATTGTGTGATTGCGCGTGACGGCAATCACGCTGCGGATTCTTGCTTGGCAAGTCGGGGCACGTCCCCCACATAGGCGTAAAGCAAGGAGAATTTTTTTGGCTAGCATGGGTTTGACCACCGCAGAGCAAAAGGCTGTCGAGGCATTCCGCCGCGATGTTGTCGATCCGTCGATGACGAAATTGGTCGTGCTCGATTTCTGGGCCGAATGGTGCGGGCCTTGCAAACAATTGACGCCGGTGCTGGAAAAAGTCTGCGCGGACTATGCCGATAAAGGCGTAGTTCTCGCCAAGGTGGATGTCGACGCCAACGCATTTATCGCTGCGCAGTTTCAGGTGCGGTCCATTCCGACAGTCTATGCCTTGTTTCAGGGACAACCCGTTGCGGACCTGACCAACGCGCGCACAGAGGCTCAGCTTTCTGCTATGCTAGATCAATTGCTGACAAAGTTTCCTGTCGAGGCGGGCGATGCAGTTGAGACTGGGCCCGATCTGGGCGCGATGGTTGAGGCAGGGTCAGCTGCATTGGCACAGGACGCGCCCGAACAAGCCTATGCCATCTTCACCGACGTACTTGCGCTGGAGCCGGACCGTGCCGACGCGCTATCAGGGATGCTGCAAGCCCTGATGGCGCTTGACCGCAAAGACGAGGCGGCAGCGATTTACGCCAGCCTATCGGACGAAATGAAAGCAGATGCCGCGATGGAAAAAGTCAGCATCATGCTGACCATCGCCGCCGAAGCGCGTGATCCAGAGGAGCTGGCCAGCCTACGTAAAGCCGTTGCCGCCAATCCTGATGACCATGCTGCGCGCTTTGATCTTGCCAATGCGTTGATGGCGGCGGGTGATCGTGATGGCGCAGCAGAGGCATTGCTGGCAACCATTGCCGCCGATCGTGACTGGAATGAAGGTGCAGCGCGCGCCAGATTACTAGAGATATTTGGCATGATCGGCCTTGAAGACCCATGGGTTTCGGCAACGCGGCGCAAGCTTTCAGCGATCTTGTTCGGATGACAAAAAAACGTATCTCTCTATTCCCCCTGGCAGGTGCAATCCTGCTGCCGGGGATGCAATTGCCGCTGCATATTTTTGAGCCGCGCTATCGTTCGCTAGTCGGAGATTCGTTGGCGCGTGACCGCATGATCGGGATGATCCAGCCGAGCGGCGATGGTAGAAATCCCCATCTGTTTGCTATTGGCTGTCTTGGCCGGATTGAGGATGTCGAGGCGCTGGAGGACGGTCGTTACAACATCGTGCTACAGGGTTTGCAGCGCTTTACGATCACCAGCGAACTGGACGTGAACACACCCTTTCGTCAAGCCGAAGCGGAGTTGTGGGAAGAGGACGAGCTGGGCGAAGCGCTTTCCATCGCGGAACGCGCGGCCCTTGAAATGGAATCGCGCCGCTTTGCCGATAGCCAAGGCTATGCTGTGGATTGGAATTCGGTCAGCCAGCTTGACGATTTCTCTTTGGTCAATGCCATCGCCCAGATCGCACCCTTTGACACGGCCGCCAAACAAGCTTTGCTTGAAGCACGCGGGCTAGCCGTGCGCTCTGAGCTGATCATTCAATTGATGGAATTTTTTGGGCGGCATGATGGATCGGATGACCGGGTAACATTGCAGTAATGCCATCACTGCTGAACATTCCGACATCGATCCTTGGACAAAGCTGGCAATGGCGCGGGGGAGCCGCCGATGCCCGCGACCCCAATTTCGCGCCCGACGATCTGGTCACGCAACTGTTGTTGGCCAGAGGCGTTGCGCGCGATGATCTTGACCGCCACCGCAATCCAACCATCCGCGGCTTTATGCCCGATCCGTCGGTGTTTCAGGATATGGACCGCGCCGCCGAACGCCTATCTGACGCTGTGCAATCAGGCGAGATCGTCACCGTTTATGGCGACTATGACGTTGATGGCGCGACCAGCGCCGCGCTGCTGATCCGCCTGTTGCGCGAACTGGGGCTGGCTGCGGGCTATTACATTCCCGACCGGCTGCTCGAAGGCTATGGCCCATCGGGCGACGCGTTGGTGCGCTTGGGCGAGGCAGGTAATAAGCTGATCGTCACCGTCGATTGCGGTGCAATGGCGTATGAGGCGCTGGCCGAAGCAAAAGCCGCCGGTATCGAAGTCATCGTTGTTGATCATCATAAATGCGGCATCGAATTGCCAAAGGCTTTTGCTTTGGTGAACCCCAATCGTTTGGATGAAAGCGATGAAGGCGCAACACACGGCCATCTGGCGGCGGTAGGGGTCGCGTTCCTATTGGGCGCAGCGATTATTCGCACATTGCGGGCACGCGGCTATTTTGTTGATCGCGCAGAGCCCAATTTGATGGCGCTGCTCGATATTGTCGCGCTGGGCACAGTCGCCGATGTTGCGCAGTTAAAGGGGCTGAACCGCGCCTTTGTTGCACAAGGTCTCAAGATCATGGCTGGCAGGCGGAATGTTGGCTTGAATGCTCTCGCTGCCGCAGCCCGCCTGAACCGGGCACCTATTTGTTCGGACTTAGGCTTTGCTCTTGGCCCGCGCATCAATGCTGGCGGACGCGTAGGCAAATCCGATCTTGGCGTGCGCTTGCTGATCACCGAAGATCCCGAAGAAGCACGTTTGATTGCGCAAGAGCTTGACCAGTTGAACGACGAGCGCCGCATTATCGAGGGCGATGTGCAGGAACAGGCCGAGGCATTACTCGCCGGACAACACAACCGCGCCGTTGCATTGGTCGCAGGGCAAGGCTGGCATCCGGGTGTTATCGGCATTGTGGCGGGCCGCTTAAAAGAAAAATCCGGAAAGCCCGCAATTGTCATTGCGATAGATGCCGATGGCACAGGCAAAGGCTCTGGCCGCTCGATCAGCGGCGTTGATCTGGGTGCGGCTATCATCGCTGCGCGCGAGGCAGGGTTGCTGGTAGCAGGCGGCGGGCACGCGATGGCGGCCGGACTGACTATTGCTGCCGACAAAGTCGATGCACTTGGTGAATGGCTAGACGAACGATTGGCAAACGATGTTGCGCGGGCTTCGGCTAGCAAAGCATTGTTAGTTGACGCGGTGCTTACCCCTCGGGGACTACAACCAGCGTTCATCGACGCCATCGAAACGGCTGGCCCTTATGGAACCGGCTGGCCTGGCCCGCGTGTCGTCACAGGACCAGTGCGCGTTGTGAAATGCGACATCGTCGGCAAAGACCATGTTCGTGCAATCGTCTCGGGCGATGACGGCGCATCGTTCAAAGCGATGGCATTCCGGCAAGGCGAAAGCACTTTGGGCCAACAATTACTCCACGGCGAACGCGGCCAAAAATACTGGTTGGCGGGCCGCGCAAAGATTGATGATTGGGGCTCAACACCAAAGGCAGAGCTACACATCGACGATGCAGCACTCGCAGATTAAAATTACACGATTCCCGCCCTTGACGCGGGACAAGCGAATCCGTAAAGGCGCGCTTCCATCTTACGATGGCCCCTTCGTCTAGCGGTTAGGACGCGGCCCTTTCACGGCTGAAACACGGGTTCGATTCCCGTAGGGGTCACCAAATTGCCCAAGCAGGGCCTATTTGGTAGAAATCCAATCAAATCCTAGAATACCGGTAAACCCGATTTGGATGCCAGAAGGATTTAGATGATGGCGCTACCCTATTGCCACCCCAACACCGGTCCTTACATCTTTGCAGCAAGGCACCGCCGGACGAGCAGCATGCATTTGGCGAACAGTCTGGCAGCGTATCATAGCATTGATTGCCGCTTCTGAAGAAGAGCTGGACTACAGGCGGGTCGTCAGTATCGCCCGCGAAGTCTATAAAATCGTCATGTTAGAGATTGAGTATTGGCAGAATGTGTTTGAGGACCAGCACATCTCTGTGCCGGGGTAGCCGCTCTGCTTTTGAGAGGTGAGGTTACGTGTTCAGCCTCAAAAACTATGCCACCCGAAAGACCTTGTTACATTGTGGTAGATTGCTTAGGTTGCACAGAGTCGGAAGCTTTGTCCTTCCGGCCTACAACGGGGTGTGAGCTTGTGGCAACGTCATGACAGTCGTTGATCAGTCAACCAATAGCAGCGACGCGACCACAGTGTTCGTCAGCTATTCCCGTACTGATTTGAAAGCTGCGCAACCCGTTATTGCTGCGTTGAAAGCTGCAGGTTTTGCGGTCTGGTGGGACGGCATGCTGGAGGGCGGCGCGCAGTATTTGCAATCAACGGAAAGCGCGCTCGAAACTGCGAAAGCCGTTGTTGTCCTATGGTCGACTACTTCGGTTACTTCGCATTGGGTACATGACGAAGCCATGCGTGGCCGCGATCGCCGTTGCCTTGTTCCGCTGTCAATTGACGGTAGCGAACCACCGCTGGGTTTTCGGCAGTTTCAGACCATTGATCTGGCGCAGGACAAAAAGAAAAGCCCGGGTCACGAACCTTATGGTGCGTTGTTGAGGGCTGTTGCGTTGTTGCACGATCAGCCAGTTTCCGCCCCTGCAGTGGGGAAAGAATCCAAAGGTCGCGGTGTCCGTATTGACCGGCGGATGTTGATCGGCGGCGGGCTGGCCGTCGCCGGGGTGACAGCTGGCGGCGCCGCGTGGTGGCTTGATTTGTTCGGTTCAAGCGCGGGGAACAGCATTGCCGTTTTGCCCTTTGCCAACCAAGGCGACGATTCTGATGACAATTATTTCTCCGTTGGTCTTGCTACAGAAATACGATCGCAACTGGCCGCCGAGCCATTGTTGGCAGTAGCAGCGCAAACCTCATCCAACAAATTCCGCGACGGCAAAGAAGATGCTACCGAGATTGCGGGCAAACTGCGTGTTGCCCATATCTTGGAAGGCAGTGTGCGCCGGGCTGGGGAACAGGTTCGGATCACGGCGGAACTGTCTGATGGTAAAAGCGGGCACAGTAAGTGGGCCAAGACTTTTGAAAGCAATATTCAGGATGTCTTTGCTGTACAGGATGAAATCGCCAATGCGGTTGTAACTGCGCTGACGACACAGCTGGCCCTTGGGGGTGTTAAG
>JAAFIB010000107.1:0-579 GCA_013297725.1 Sphingomonadales bacterium | reverse complement strand
GAACTGGCGCTTGCAAGTTTCGAACGCGCCATCAAGATCGACGCAAACTATGCGATGGCCCGCGCGGCACGCGCTCGCGCGCTGACGGTGTTTGGCAACCAATATGATCATGGCGAGGCAAGACGCGCGCGCTATACAAAGGCAGTTGAGGAAGCGCGTAAAGCCGTTGAGCTTGCCCCGCAGCTTGCCGATGCACAATCCGCTTTGGGCTTTGCCCTATTTGCGGGCAAAGCAGATGCCAAGGCGGCACGCGGTCCCTTTGCGCAATCCTATCAACTCGGGCGCGGTAATGCCGATGTGCTTGCGCGCTATGCTCTGTTTGAGGCGCGCTGCGGTCGCATTACGAGCGCGCGCACAGCGATCCAGCGTGCCGCTGCGCTTGACCCGCTCAATGCGCGCACTTTTCGTCAAGTCGGCGAGGTTGAATATTGTGCGCGGGAATGGGCAGCCTCTATCCCCCCAATCAGACGGGGGCTTGAGCTTAACCCCGATATGTCGGTGGCCCATGCAGCGATTGCCTTTGCTCAGATGATGCTGGGGGATATTCCTGCAGCCGAGAAAGAATTTGCGCAGGAAAAA
>JAAFIB010000106.1 GCA_013297725.1 Sphingomonadales bacterium | reverse complement strand
GTCCGCATATTGGACCGACGCAACGCGCCAGTAATAGTCACCTGCGGGCAGATCGGACAAGCTTATCTCTTGTGTGTTCAAACCCGCTTCGTCGACCATTGCGATGCCATCAGTGCTGCCTTGGAAAAGCTGGAAATGATAAAGCAGCGTTCCTCGACCTTGCCCCGCCCATTTGAATGCATAGCCAAGATTGCTTTTGCCGCCGCTTGCCGATACGCTGTTCTGACGCCGTTTAAAGGCATAGGTGGCGGGCATGCCCTCGATACCGGATGCCGATATCGCACGGAAACGCGCGAAGTAGTTGCCATCGTCGATGCCTTCAAACTGCGCGCCTTCGCCAGTGAATACACCATCGGCAACTTGCTCGACGAAACCAGCGTCAGAGGCAAGCGATATCCGCAAGCCGTTCACGCGCGCTTCCTCTGGCAAAGCAAAGCTGACGATTTTTTCCTTTTGCAGCTGCCCGGCCGATTTCAGGTCTAATGCAGCAATAAGGCTTTCCTTGATCACAGCCCCGTCAGCTTTCACAGCCAAGCCGTTGCCTGCTGGCATGTCGGTCTGCATATCGCCGGGAAGAGTGACGGCAAGCCCGCCTTCTGTGACTTCGGAAAAATCAGCGCCGGTTGCCTCTTCATAACGCGATTGGAATTCAGTGCCGCGCACAGCCGATACGGCTTTGGGTGTTTTGACGGTGTAACGGTCGTTACTGTTCGTCATCGGCGTGACTTTAGATTTCGCCGCGCCGCGCCCAACCTCAAAATTATAATCAAGGCTGGAATCGATCAAATAGCGGCGCAGGCGTACAATCTTAAGATCGCTGTTGGATGGCAATGAAACGCGCGACCCGTTTTCCAGCGTAATCGTTGCAAAAGACGATCCAGCAGTTTTCAAGGTGGAGCCTTCGCCAAGGCTTGCGCCCTTAACTGCGGTGCTTTGACTGCCTCGCGCAACATGGACAACATTGCCGCGAACCGAGGCAATTTGCGCGGTACTGCTTTGAAATTTCAGCAAGCTACGGGCGATGCGCAATTTTGTGCCAACGGGAATAGCGCGGTCATCGCGGATGGCATTGGCTTTTTGCACGGCGCGATAATCATCGGCGCGCAAAAAGTATTTTGATCCCAATGCAATCAAAGTGTCGCCGCGCTTAACCTGATATACGATCATATCATCGGACGCAGCCTTAACCGGCGATGCAAAGGTCAGCAGTGCCAATCCAATCGATGTCAGAAGTATGCGCATAGCAGCGTCACTTTGTCTCCATAGTCTCCAGCCGGTACCCGTAACCGAAAACGGTGAAAATGCGAAATCCGTTTTCTGGTTTCAGATCAAGTTTAGAACGAACGCGTGAAATGTGCATATCAAGCGTGCGCGTTGCCAATGCCGCGGTCGTCCGCCAGATCGTTTCCATAATGTAATTACGCGACAAAGTGCGGTCACGATTACGGAAAAACAGATCGGCCAGTTCAAATTCTTTGGCCGTCATCAGTACGGTCTGGCCGTCAAAAGTGACAGTCTGTTCGATACGGTTCAAATCATATTTGCCGTAAGTCGCTTTAGTATCAAACGCGCCACTGCCAGCATTGCGGCGAAGCATTGCGTTGATCCGTGCAGCGATGACGCCGCGATCCTCTGGTTTCGTAATGTAATCATCGGCACCGGCGTTCAGGGCATCAGTGATGTCCTTTTTCGCGGTGCGATTGGTCATCATGATAACCGGAGGGCGTTCTGTCAGAGCTGTGCCCATCCAGGTCAATGTTTCCAGACCATCTTTTTTTGGCATTGCCCAGTCAAGAATAACTAAGTCATAAGTTTCGCGGACAAGCGATTGGGACAAAGCATTCCCGTCGGAAAAGGTAACACAAGTGTGACCCAATTCCTCAACAATGGCTTTCAGATAATTGACAACGTCTGTTTCGTCGTCTGCTATTGCAATGCGCATAATTCGACCCGGCTCCACATAGACTGCCTTCTATAGCAAAAGCTATGGGCAGTGGTTGCGCGCGGATTAGGACGTGTTTACAAGTTGTTCTAGTCCTAACGCAAAAGAGTTACAACCATTTACAAGAATGGATAGCGTTGAACAAGCTTGGAAAATGGCTGGGGTGGCAGGATTCGAACCTGCGAATGCCGGCATCAAAAGCCGGTGCCTTACCACTTGGCGACACCCCAGCAGCGACAGTTTCCTGTCAGCAAGCGCCCCTATAGCGAGAGAATGCGCGAAGGCAATGCAGCTTTTGCCTAAATTTAACGGATCCGGTCAACCCAGCCAAAAGGATCAGGTGCAGTCCCGCGCTGGATCTCGATCAACCGCGATTTCAGCTTTTGCGTCAGCTGGCCGGGGCCGCCGCTTCCGACAGTAAAGCTAAAGCCCGGCGCACTGACTTTGCCAATCGGCGTTACAACTGCCGCTGTTCCACACGCAAAGGATTCGATTAGCCGTCCCGATTCGGCATCCGCGCGCCATTGATCGATGGCATAAGGTTCCTCGCGCACCGTCAGCCCCACTTCGCGGGCAAGCGCGATCAAGCAGTCGCGCGTTACGCCGTGCAGGATTGTGTCCGAAATCGGCGGTGTCTGAATGCTGCCATCGTCAAACACGAAAAATACATTCATGCCGCCTAATTCTTCGATCCAGCGATGCTCCTTTGCGTCAAGAAACACGACCTGATCGTGGCCGGCCTGCATAGCCTCAGCGATGGGAACAAGGCTGGCTGCATAGTTGCCGCCGCATTTAGCCGCACCTGTGCCGCCGGGGCCAGCACGGTTATAATGCTCGCTAACCCACAAAGACACTGCCGGTGCACCACTTTTGAAATAATTACCGGTCGAGGCTGCAATCACCATGAACAGATATTCGTTGGCCGGGCGCACGCCGAGGAAAGCCTCGGTCGCGATCATGAACGGGCGCAGATAGAGCGATCCGCCGTCAACATCGGGGAACCAGCCCTTGTCGATATCGACCAACGCTTTGCAGGCTTCAACAAACACGTCCTCTGGCATTTCTGGCATTGCCATGCGGCGCGCAGAGGCATTGAAGCGCCGGGCGTTTGCCTCGGGTCGGAACAGCGCCATGCTACCGTCAGACAGCTTATAACCTTTCAGCCCCTCAAAAATCTCTTGTGCATAGTGCAGCACTGCAGTTGCCGGATCGAGCGTTAATGGCCCGCGTGGGCCCAGCGTTGCATCGTGCCAGCCAGTTCCTGCGGTGTAGCGGATTGTGACCATATGGTCGGTAAAGGTTTTACCAAAGCCAGGATCTGCGATCAGCGCCGCCCGTTCTGCATCCGATACCGGTGCAGGGTGCGTAATGCGGGTTATGGGCAACGAGGCGATTTCTGTCATGATGATATCCGGCTTGAAACAATATGTCGCAAAAGTTGCGATTCAGGAAATGCTTGCAGTGTGATATGTCTCGCGGCAAGATACGTCAATATGGCTGTCCCATCTCCCGCATCGCAATTTGGCGCTTCTCCCAATGCGTCGCCGTTATTTCTGCGCGAAGAAGAGGTTCGGCGCGGGGTTGAGCTTTTGTATTTCGGCTATACCCGCCTGACGCGAAGCATAGATGAAGGCCTTGCGCTTGAAGGACTTGGTCGCGCGCACCACCGCGCTTTATACTTCATCGCGCGGCAACCCGATTTAACGGTTAGCCAGTTGTTGAAAATTTTAGGAATCACCAAACAGTCGCTTGGCCGTGTGCTGAATGACCTGTCATCGCGCGGACTGGTCGAGACTCGCGCTGGCACAAGTGACCGGCGGCAAAAGCTACTGCGATTAACCGCTGAGGGTGTCGCGTTTGAAACTCAGCTATTCGAGGCTTTGCGAAACGGCATGTCATCGGCCTATGCCGCCGCCGGACAGGAATCGATCACCGGGTTCTGGCGCGTGCTTGAAGGATTAGTGCCAGAGGAGGATCGCGGGATGGTATTGAAGCTGCAGGGAATGGACACATGAGCCTTGATCCCAATATCGATCCACGCTTGGCCCGTCTGCAAGCCGTCATCCGTGACCGCAAATCCGGTGATACTGGCAGCAGCTATGTCGCATCACTATTTGCCAAGGGCCGCGAAAAAATTGCGCAGAAGGTCGGTGAGGAAGCGACCGAAACGGTGATTGCTGCACTGACCGGCAGCCCCGATGCGTTAACGTCCGAAGCCGCAGACTTGCTGTTCCACCTGATGATCCTGTTGGAAGATGCAGGTGTTGATTTGGGCGCCGTCCTGACCGAGCTCGAACGCCGCGACGGTATTTCGGGACATGCCGAAAAAGCTGCGCGCGCCGAATGACGCTGCGCATCGGCATTTTGGGCGCGTCACGGGTTGCCGTTTATGCCATGATTGCCGCTGCCAAGGATGTCGAAGGGGTTGAGGTTGTCGCCGTTGCTGCGCGCGATCCGGCGCGGGCGTGGGCCTATGCTGACCATCATAATATCGCGACGGCTTATGCCGATTACAGGCAGCTGATTGATGCGGGCGATGTTGATGCGATTTACAACGGGCTGCCGCCAAACTTACATGCTGAATGGTCAATTGCCGCTGTAGAGGCGGGAAAGCCTGTGCTGTGTGAAAAGCCATTTGCCCTGACAACTGATGATGTCGAAGCGATGCTGTCTGCCGAAGAACGCACAGGCCAATTGATTATGGAGGCGCAGCACACATTTTATCACCCGCGTCATGCCCGCATCAGGGAGATCGTGCAAAGCGGGTTACTGGGCAAAATCAGCTCGATAACATCCCGGTTTGATGTGCCGATTGCGGAAACGCCCGACGAAATTCGATGGGATGGTGCGGTCGGCGGAGGCGCTTTATGGGATTTGGGCGTCTATCCCATGTTCTGGCTGCGCGCGACTATGGGGCAGGAGCCAGAGCTGGTCTCCGCTGCTCATGCGCTTAACGCCGCAGGGGCAGATATCTGGAGCGATGCGGCATTCCGCTTTCCATGCGGTGGGAGGGGGGCAATTCAGTGTTCAATGCAGCGCGATTTTGCCGCGTGGTTGCGTGTTGAGGGTGATCGCGGATCGTTGTTTGTCAGTAATCCATTATCGCCCAGCGTCCAAACACTGACACTCACCGTTGATGGCGAAACGTCAGAGGAAACCTTTACCAGCCGCCCGACCTATGCCTTCCAGCTTGAGGCGTTTCGCGATGCTGTGTTAAACGGTGCGCCTGTCGCGACACGCGGCAACGACAGCCTGAAAACAATCCGGCTTTTGTCGGATATCCGCAATATGGCCAGTAAAGGATAGACCCATGCCCGTCGATGTGACTTTGCCTTATGATGACCAGAATACCTTTGCCAAAATCCTGCGCGGAGAACTTCCCAGCCGCAAAGTCTATGAAGACGAATGGGCGCTGGCTCTGCATGATATTAACCCGCAAGCGCCGGTCCATGTGCTGATCGTTCCTAAAGGTCGGTATGTCAGCTGGGACGATTTTAGCGCGAACGCCAGCGATGCAGAACTGGCGGGCTTTAACCGCGCCATCGGCCATGCTGCGCGCGAGCTAGGCCTTGTCGAAACGGGATATCGCTTGATCGCCAATATCGGCATCGATGGTCATCAGGAGTTTCCGCACCTGCACGTCCATCTTTTCGGTGGAAAACCGCTAGGACCAATGCTTACGCGATGAAATTAAGTTGCGCCCCTGTGATTAGCGGTTAGGTTCTGGCGCAATCTATAAATCCTTAGGGGAGTGATAATGATTTTTGGTCGTACGAAATCAATCGACGCCATCCTGGCGACAGCAGAGAAGAAATCTCTGCACCGAACGCTGGGTGCGTTCCAGCTAACATTGTTCGGCATTGGCTGTGTTATCGGCACGGGTATCTTCGTGCTGACTGCGGCTGGTGCGCAAAAGGCTGGTCCAGGCCTGATGCTGGCATTCGCGATTGCAGGTGCCATCTGCATCGTTGCTGCGCTCTGCTATGCTGAAATCGCCTCGATGTTGCCGGTGGCAGGGTCCGCGTACACTTACACTTACACCGTTATGGGCGAATTGCTCGCATGGACGGTTGGTTGGGCGCTCGTGCTCGAATATGCCGTTGCGGCTAGCGCGGTGTCGGTCGGGTGGTCCGGCTATTTTAGCGGTACGATCTTAAATGAATTTCTTGGAATACAATTACCGGCAGCATTAGCCGCCGGACCATTGGTTCTTGGCGGCGCAGAAGGCGGCATAATCAACCTGCCTGCTGTTATCATCGCTCTGTTGATGACGTGGTTGCTGATGATCGGCACCAATGAATCGGCAAAGGTCAACGCCATATTGGTTGCGATTAAGGTCACTGCTTTGACGGTATTTATCGTACTGACTTTGCCAAAAGCCGAAATGGCGAACTTTAATCCATTCCTTCCTGCCGGCGTGTTTGGCGGCTTTGGTTCGGGCGTTGGTGCAGTTGGCGCGGCCGCTACGATCTTCTTTGCGTATGTCGGTTTTGACGCTGTTTCGACAGCAGCCGAGGAAACGAAAGATCCGCAAC
>JAAFIB010000105.1 GCA_013297725.1 Sphingomonadales bacterium | reverse complement strand
GCTGACTATCAGTCATCCAAAGGCTTGCAAAGCGGGGAAAAATAGCTATTAGCCGCCCCTCATCCGCAGCTTTGGGTGTTTGATGCCGATTCTGGCTTTGCTTGCCAGCGCCGCGTATCTGCCGTAAAGCTTCGGGAAAGCTACATTATTTGAAATGGAACAGGTGCCGAGATGGCTGTCCCCAAGAGAAAAACATCGCCGTCAAAGCGCGGCATGCGTCGCAGCCATGATTCGCTTCCTATCGAGGCGTATCAGGAATGTTCAAACTGTGGTGAGCTGAAACGCCCCCATCACGTCTGTGCAGCATGCGGCCATTATAACGGCCGCGAGATTCTCGCTGTCGCATAAATCGGTCCTTCGCTGACCAATCGGGAGACACTGTAGTGGCCACATCACCGCGTATCGCCATTGATGCGATGGGCGGAGATGAAGGCGTGCGTGTTATGATCGCTGGCGCCGCTTTGGCGCGCCATCGGCACGACCGATTTAAGTTCTTGCTTGTGGGTGACGAGGTGCAGATCAAAGCTGCGCTTGAGGATCACCCCAATCTGCGCGCCGCGTCAGAGATTTTGCATACTGACGAAGTGGTCTCGGGCGAGGATAAGCCCAGCCAAGCCATCCGCAAATCGCGCAATAGCTCCATGGGCCTTGCGATCAATGCTGTGAAAACGGGTCAGGCGGCAGCGGCGGTCAGCGCTGGTAACACCGGCGCTTTGATGGCGATGTCGAAACTGTCGCTGCGCACGATGCCGGGAATTGACCGGCCCGCGCTTGCAGCATTGCTGCCAACGTTGATTGACACCGATGTTGTTGTGCTTGATCTGGGGGCCAACACCGAATGCGACGCCCGCAATTTAGTGCAGTTCTCGGTTATGGGTGCGGCCTATTCGCGGATCATATTCGGTTTTGAAAAGCCGCGCGTCCGTTTGCTGAACATCGGCACCGAAGAGATGAAGGGCACAGATTCCCTGCGCTTTGCCGCACAACATCTGCGCGAATCGTCTGAACTCCACATGGATTTTCAGGGCTTTATCGAGGCGGATAAGATCAACCGCGGCGAATGTGATGTTGTGGTGTGCGATGGCTTTTCGGGCAACATCGCGCTGAAATCCATCGAAGGCGCAGCGCGCTTTGTCACCGATTTGCTAAAGCGCGCCTTTACCAGCTCGATCCGGTCAAAGTTCGGCTTTCTAGTATCGCGTCCTGCGACTGAATTGTTGAAACATCATCTTGATCCCAACAACCACAATGGCGCGGTGTTCCTTGGCCTGAACGGTGTGATCGTCAAAAGCCATGGCAGCGCCAGCGTTAACGGCGTGGCCAATGCCGTCGAGGTAGCAGCCCGGCTGGTCGAGGAAGATATCACTGCGCGGATCGCCCAAGACCTTGAACAGATCGCGCATAAGGATGTCATCGAGGGATGACCGGGGCGGTGCCCCTCGACCCCGCTCGGGGCAAGCTCCGCGCTGTGATCAAAGGCACAGGCTCTGCGCTGCCAAAGCGGATCGTTACTAATGCCGAACTTGCCGCGCAGGTGGATACGTCGGACGAATGGATCACCGAACGGACCGGCATTAAGGCGCGTCATGTTGCAGGCGAAGGCGAGACAACGGCAACTTTGGGAACAGAGGCTGCGCGTCAAGCATTAGACGCGGCGGGGATGACCGCAGCCGACATCGATTTGATCATCGTTGCCACCTGCACACCGGATCAGACTTTTCCCGCAGCTGCAACAATAGTGCAGAATGCTTTGGGCTGTAACGGCGGCGTTGCCTTTGATGTTGCCGCTGTATGTTCCGGTTTCCTCTACGCATTTTCTGTCGCTGAAAGCATGATCCGTGCAGGGTCGGCCAAAAATGCGCTGGTGATCGGTTCAGAAACAATGACGCGTTTGCTCGATTGGGAAGATCGCGGCACCTGCGTGCTATTTGGTGACGGGGCAGGGGCGGTTGTGCTGTGCGGCGAGATCGGGGAACGCGGTGTTCTGGCGACAAAGCTGCATGCCGATGGTCAGCATAACCAGCTGCTTTATGTCGATGGCGGCCCTTCGACCACAGGCACTGTTGGCAAGCTGCGGATGCAGGGGCGCGAAGTGTTTCGCCATGCTGTCACTAACCTGTCGAGCGTGATGTACGAAGTTTTGGATGACGCGGGATTGCAGGCGGATGCCATCGATTGGGTCGTGCCGCATCAGGCGAATAAGCGGATCATTGATGCCACAGTAAAGAAGCTGGGATTGGCGGCAGAGCGCGTTATTCTAACTGTGGATCAACATGCAAACACCTCTGCGGCCTCGGTTCCTTTGGCGCTGGACGTTGCCGTTCGCGATGGACGGATCAAGTCGGGCGATCTGGTTGTGCTAGAGGCAATGGGCGGAGGATTCACCTGGGGCGCATCGCTTGTCCGCATGTGAAACAGCATTCGTCAAATTTACATTGCGAAAATCCTGAAATGTGCGATTATTCAACACGGTGGGTCGCGTATTGGAGGAATTACTATGGCAGATGCGGGCACTTTAACGCGGGCAGACATTGCAGAGACCATTAACCGGCAGGTTGGGCTTTCTCGCGCTGATGCCGCTGCGGTTATAGATTCGATCCTAAACCATATGATTGATGCTGTGGTTGATGGCGAAAATGTAAAGATTTCAGGCTTTGGAACGTTTGTTCTGCGTGACAAAGGGCAGCGCGTTGGCCGTAATCCGAAAACGGGTATTGAAGTGCCAATCACACCGCGCCGTGTTCTCACCTTCCGCGCCAGCCAAGGCGTGCGGCACAAAGTCAAATAGGGCGTGTCAATGGACAAAGCTCCTGAAGCGTTTCTAACCATTGGTGAGATGGCTCAGCGGCTTGGTGTTAAAACGCACATCTTGCGGTATTGGGAAGAACAGTTCCCGATGCTGAAACCCCTTACACGCGCAGGCGGACGACGGCTTTATCGGCCCAGTGACGTTGCTTTGGTGCAGCAGATCAACGATTTGCTGCACAGGCAGGGCTATACGATCAAAGGTGCACGGCAGTTTTTGCAAAATGGTGGCGGGGCGGAATTGGCACCCGCGTTCGTCGCAGCACCCGTCCGCTCGATAACGTCAAATGGCCCTGAACTGGCGTTCATCCACGACGAGCTAAAACGCATTCGCCAGCGGCTTTCCTCGGCATTGGCCGACGCCTAATTACTCAATGACATAATCGGGCAAGTCGTAAAACGCGTTTCGCAGTGCGTCTGACCATCCGCTTGAGATCGACTTGAAATACGGGTCGTTGTCGGCAATGCGCCGATGCTGCAATGGCTCGAACGCATCCTTTGGCAGGATCATCATATCGAGCGGCAACGCCACCGACAGGTTGGCCGCCATTGTCGAATCGAATGATACCATCAACAATTTGACCGCACGTTCAAAACTCATATCCGATTGGAAACCGCGGACCAGAATAGGACGGCCGTATTTTGTCTCACCTATTTGAAAAAACGGCGTATCATCGGATGCTTCGATGAAGTTGCCTTCTGGATAGATCATGAAAAGCCGAGGCTCCATGCCTTTGATCTGACCGCCGACGATCAAAGTCGCGTTAAAGGTTTTTTCTGCCTCAAACCCCGTTTCGATGCGATCGCGGATAGTTTCGCGCAGCAAATCGCCGATAATCTGCGCGACTTGAAACATTGATGGTGCAGATAATATCGACGGGTTGCGATCCTCTGGCGCTTTGGTGCGTTCGGCAAGCAGGCTGATGATTGTCTGTGTCGTCGCCAGATTGCCCGCGGTCATGATCGTGATGTAGCGATCACCCGGCTTGTTAAAGCTGTGCATCTTTCGAAAGGTCGAGATGTTGTCCACGCCCGAATTGGTGCGCGTATCCGACATGAAGACCAGCCCCTGTTCGAGCTTCATGCCAACACAATATGTCATATCCCAACCATCCCCTGGGCTTTACCCTAACTTCCTCTCATAAAGGGGAGGGGAGGTTTTGTGTCAACGCCCGATCACTGTTGTTCCACAGCTAAACGCACTGACATGCTTTGTTCGCCGCCGCCATATGACATGCCAGATATTGGCGCGGCCTCCGCATAATCGGCGCCGGTTGCAACGCGCACATAATGCGGATCGGGGCTGATACCGTTCGACACATCAAAGCCGACCCAGCCCAAACCATCAACATGCGCCTCTGCCCATGCGTGGCCCGCGTCCTGTTCGACCCTGTCTGTCATCATCAGATAGCCGCTGACATAGCGAGCAGGCACGCCAAGGATGCGAGCGGCGGTGATAAAGATATGCGCATGATCCTGGCATACGCCATGCCCTGCGGCCAATGCTGTATCGGCGGTTGTTTTGGAATCGGTGTGGCCAATGTCATAGCGGACGGTAGCCAAAACTTTGGCTGATAAAGCGTGCAGCATTTCTAGCGTGTTTCCGCGATCAGCCTCTAACGACTTGGCAAAGGCTTGCAGCTCTCGCGTTGGTTCGGTCAGCTTGGTCGAGCGTAGGAAATACCATAAAGGCACATGCCCGCCATGCTTGCCAATAATGCCGTGATTGTCAGTGGTTTCAACCTCACCATCGCAGATGATACTGATGTCTTGCGCGCCTTCGTTGATGCGGACGAGCAGGATATGGTTGTTATGATAATCGGTATAATCGGCCTCGACCTGACCGCCGTCTATTACTGTGTTCCAGTGCAGGATTTTTTGCGATGTGTTTTCTTTGGGGATCAGCCGCAGTCTTTGCAGCCCATAAGGCACTGGCCGTTCAAAGCGGTAATGCGTGCTGTGGTGGATTTTCAGGCGCATAGATCAGCCGTAAAACCGGTAGTTGCGTTCAATCTCACCGGCGAGCTTTCCATTCTGCATCATAAAGTCACTCAAAAATTCGTGCAGCCCAGACTCGAAAATCGCCTCGATCGGGCGGGACGATATTCCTGCGTGGATTTGATCGGCCAGATCATGCGCAGCGACACGGAAGCCGTAATCCTGTTCCAGATAGCGCAAATTGCCATGCAGTTTTTCATAACAGAATGCCAGCGATCGCGGGAAGCGGCGATCACAGATCAGGAACTCGGCAACACCCACAGGCCGCGCGCCACCGGCGTTCAACCAGCGAAAGGCATGTTCCGCCGACACTGACCGTAGGATCGTCTCCCATTGCACATTATCCAGCGCCTCACCGACAAAGGATAAAGACGGCAGCAACACATAGTATTTCACATCAAGGATGCGGGCGGTGTTATCTGCCCGTTCGAGAAACGTCCCCAGCCGGGCGAAATTGTAGACATCGATCCGCAGCATCGATCCGTGCAACGCCCCGCGCACCTGCGCCGATTGCTGGCGGATCAACGCGATCAATCCCGGCAGGTCGGTTTCGCGGATAGGGCGGGCCATCGCTTCTTGCACCCGCATCCAAAAGATATTGGTGGCCTCCCACACTTCGCGCGTCAATGCTGTGCGGGTCATCCGTGCGCTTTGCCGCGCTGATTCCAGCATCGAATATACCGAGGCCGGATTGGTTTTGTCGCGCAGCAGAAAGTTGACAACATGCTGTGGCGCATAATTATCAAACCGCGCTTCATAAGCGGCGCGAAGTCCCGCAGTGGTTACTACCGAACGCCATTCCTCGTCTGAACCAAGGCCGCGGGTCAGTGCCATACGGTGTCCGGCCTCGACCAGCCGCGCCATGTTTTCGGATCGTTCCAAATATCGGAACATCCAAAATACGCCACCTGCTGTTCTTCCTAGCACGGCATCAATCCTCCAGCACCCAGCTGTCTTTTGTGCCGCCACCTTGGCTCGAATTCACCACAAGCGAGCCTTTTTTCAGCGCAACGCGCGTCAGGCCGCCGGGGGTGATGTCGATCCTGTCTGGCGCAACAAGAACAAAGGGACGCAGATCGACGTGGCGCGGCGCGAGGCCCGCTTTGGTCAGGATCGGCACAGTGGAAAGCGCCAGCGTTGGCTGAGCAATGTAATTCGATGGCCGCGCTTTCAGCTTTTTGGAGAACGCCTCCAGCTCGGCTTTGTTGGCGGCTGGACCAACCAGCATTCCGTAACCGCCCGAACCGTGGACCTCTTTGACCACCAACTCTTTCAGATTATCGAGAACGTATTTGAGTGAGTCCTGTTCGGCGCAGCGCCATGTTGGAACGTTTGCGAGCAGGGGTTTTTCGCCGGTGTAGAATTCAACGATGTCGGGCATGTAGCTGTAAATTGCTTTGTCATCGCAAATGCCGGTTCCGGGGGCGTTGGCAATCGTAATTTTGCCCGCGCGGTACAGGTCCATGATGCCGGGAACGCCAAGCTGTGATTCAGAACGGAAACTCATTGGATCAAGATAATCATCATCGACACGGCGATAGAGGACGTCGATGGGCTTAAACCCTTGGGTAGTGCGCATCGCAACGCGGCCATCGACGATCTGCAGGTCATGACCCTCGACCAGTTCCGCCCCCATTTGGTCGGCAAGGAACGCATGTTCAAAATATGCGCTGTT
>JAAFIB010000104.1 GCA_013297725.1 Sphingomonadales bacterium | reverse complement strand
TGCCAATGTTTTTGTTGATCCCGCATATGCTGCGATCCGGGCTGAATTTCTGGGTTGCGCTAGCGGCTGGGATAATCGTGACTATAGTTCTTTACCTGATAACAATCGGGATTGCCGCGCGTTTCGGCGTGCGGCTATAGGTGGGGCATGACACGAACAATCACCGTTGCCGCATTGCAGCTTCCTCTGATGGGCAGCGAGGCTGAAAATATCGACGCTGTGGCCGAACTGGTCGCGCGTGCAGCGGGCGACGGCGCAGAAATCATCTTGCCGCCAGAGCTGTTCTCTGGGCCCTATTTCTGTAAAACACAGGTGGAGGCGCATTTTGCATTGGCGCGCCCTACAGCGGAGCATCCATCGGTGCGGGCAATGGTAAAGCTTGCCAAGCAATTGGGCGTCGCCATTCCCACTAGCTTTTTCGAACGCGATGGATCGCATTTCTACAACACGCTGGCGATGATTGACGCGAACGGCGACATCCTTGGCACGTATCGCAAAAGCCACATCCCCGATGGCCCCGGCTATCAAGAGAAATACTATTTCCGCCCGGGCAACACCGGGTTCAAAGTGTGGGACGTGTTTGGAACGCGCATCGGCATCGGCATATGCTGGGACCAATGGTATCCGGAATGTGCGCGTGCGATGGCGTTGATGGGGGCGGAGCTGTTGTTTTATCCCACTGCCATTGGTGCAGAGCCGCAGGACGACACGCTTGATACGCGGCATATGTGGCGGCGCGCTATGGTTGGCCATGCGGTATCGAACTCTATGCCCGTAATCGCTGCCAACCGGGTCGGCGAAGAAAGCGACCATGGCGCAGACTCGCAAAAATTCTATGGTACCAGCTTCATCACCAATGAATGGGGGGATATTGTAAGCGATCTGGACGACAGCGAAACTGGGATAATGGTTGCCAGCTTTGATCTTGATCAGGCGCGCGCACACCGCGCATCAATGGGTTTCTTCCGCGACCGCAGGCCGCAGCTTTATGGCCGGTTGGTGGAGGATATCTGAACGATCACCTGTACCTGATCGCGCTGGGTTCCAACCAAGGGCTGCCTTTGTTCGGCGGGCCGGAACGCGTTTTGGAACAAGCGATTGCGGCGCTGGAAACGGCCGAAGTTGACGTGTTTGCTGTTTCGGCAACGATCCGCAGCACAGCTATCGGGCCATCGCGCCGCTGCTATGCCAATGCCGCTGCGATCCTTTCAACTAATCTGTCTCCACCCAAGTTACTGGCAATGCTCCAATCAGTTGAGACGCATTTTGGACGAAACCGGCGCGGCCAACACTGGCAGGCGCGCACGCTCGATCTGGATATCCTGATGTGGTCAGGCGGCATCTGGACATCCAATCGCCCTGCCCTTGGCATTCCCCATTATGCGATGCGAGAGCGGGGCTTTGTGCTTGGCCCCGCATGCGAGATTGCCCCCGATTGGCGCGATCCATTAAGCAATCTTAGCATTCGTCAACTTTTTCATCGACTAAACCAGCCAAAACCAATCTTACCCGCTTGACCGCCAAGAAAACCGCATCTAAGGCGGCGCTCTCGAAGCGTGCTAGGTACCAACAAGCACCGGTCGGGCCCTTAGCTCAGTTGGTAGAGCAACTGACTTTTAATCAGTAGGTCGCTGGTTCGAATCCAGCAGGGCTCACCACTTTTCTTCAAAAAATTGGTAGTGCGAACTGATTAAACAGCCTTGGTGACAACCTGTAATTTTTGAGGCTTTATTTGGACTGTTCGCAACATTGCGCAGACACTGTCCATCATCCCACAGCTGGGCAATATTTGTTCAAATAGTCCCCATGCGTTGGCATGTGTTGCACGACATAGCGGATCGATTGTTCGATGCCGTCCATCTCTTCCTGCGTTGCCGCGTCTTTCAGGCCATCGGCCATAGCGTTGTGGCCGCCCATCTGGATACCCTGCCCCATCATCACTGCGGCCCAGCTGGTCTCGGTAAACAGTTCGTCATCCTCGCGAAAAATCTGGCCATTTTGGCGGAACAGCTCAACTTTTTCGGTCAGGCTATCGGGCACAGCCATGGTCCGGCAATAGTTCCAGAACTCGCTATCGTTGCGGGTTGTCGAATTGTAATGCAGGATCAAGAAATCACGAATGCGTGCATATTCCTTACCTGTCAGCCGGTTGAATGCGTCCTCTTGCGTCTGCGTAATGCCATCAAGCGAAAGCACCGCGATAAGCTTGTTAATACCGGTGTTGATCAAATGGATCGAGGTCGATTCAAGCGGCTCCATAAACCCGCCAGCAAGACCCAGAGCGACTACATTCTTGTTCCAGAATTTCTTGCGCCTACCGGTTACAAAACGCAGGTAATTGGGTTCGGCTCCCGGCTTTCCCGCAATGTTGCCCAGCAGGATATCTAGCGCTTCTTGGTCTTTCATAAAGCTGCTGCAATAGACATGGCCGTTGCCATTGCGGTGCTGCAACGGCACTTGCCATTGCCAGCCTGCGGTGTGCGCAGTTGCTCTGGTATAGGGCAAAGGCCCGCTGCCATCTTCACGCTGGCACGGCAGGGCAACGGCGCGGTCGCAGGGCAGATAATGCGTCCAATCCTCGTAACCGGTTTTCAGCGTCTGTTCGATCAACAGCCCGCGGAAACCCGAACAATCGATAAAAAGGTCGCCATTAATGACGGTGCCATCCTCGGTAGTGATCGCGGCGACGAAGCCGGATCCGCTGTCGAGTGCAACATCTGTAACTTTGCCCTCTTTGCGCACAACACCGCGTGTTTCGGCATATTTACGCAAATACCGCGCATAGCGACCCGCATCGAGATGATAGGCGTAATTCACCGGCGGCAGATCGTCGCGCTGGTAATCTTCCGTCCGTGCAAAGCGGCCGAAATGCGCGGCCATCGTCTCCATGTTGAAAACCTGGATCGGCCGTTTATCACCAGCTTGCTGATACCGATGCCAAACATGGTGGAACGAAACGCCCTCCATCTGATAGCCATAATTACCAAACGGATGGATATAGCTATCGCCCAGCTTGCCCCAGTTGACGAACTGGATGCCCAGTTTAAAACTGCCCCCAACCTCGGCCAGCATTTCGCGTTCGTCGATATCAAGCAGACGGTTGAAATCAAGGAATGGCGGGATAGTCGCCTCGCCCACGCCGACAGTGCCGATCTGTTCGGATTCAACCAATGTGATGGCAACCGGGCGCCCGGCACGCAATTTGGAAAGCGCCGCTGCCGCCATCCAGCCAGCAGTTCCGCCACCGACAATGACGATATGATTGATTGTCATGATCTTTGTCCTCTTACTTGCCGTATAAACACATATCCTGATTCGGCAAATTGTGAACGTTCATTTTCGTTCTTGTGAACGCTCTCAATTGCGATTATGCATACGAATGTAGGGGGAATCATACCTCCGCATAGGGATTAATGGAGGATAGCCTGGTGAAGATTTCAGCATTTGGACGTTCGTGGCGCAACAGCGTAATGACAACGGCTTCCAGCTTGGTTTTATGCGCAGTGGTGGCACAGCCGGGCTATGCTCAGGACACAGCAACTGAGGAAGACGCTGCTGAAGAAGCCGAGGGTGAAATTGTTGTCACCGGTTATCGCAAAGCTCTGGAAACGGCGCAGACTGTAAAGCGTGATTCCGATACGTTTGTTGATGTTCTGTCCGCTGAAGATATTGGCGCGCTTGCTGATCGTTCGGTCGCCGAGGCGCTACAGCGTGTCCCCGGCGTAAACATCTCTCGGTTTGAACAACGCAACGACCCTGACCGTTTTTCGGTTGAGGGTTCAGGCGTTGTTATCCGCGGCCTTCCTTTCGTTGCCTCACGCCTTAACGGTCGTGACATCTTCTCTGCGAACGGTGGGCGCGAATTGTCGTTCAACGATGTTTCGCCTGAATTGGTTGGCCGGATTGAAGTTTTCAAAAACTCGACTGCTGACATGATCGAGGGCGATATTGCCGGTTCAGTTAACCTTGTAACGCGAAAGCCGCTGAACAATCCCGGCCTTCATCTGGCGGGTGCCGTTGAGGGCAATTATGGAGATTTGGCCAAGGAATGGTCGCCTGGGTTCACTATCCTCGGATCGAATACGTTCGAAACCGGTATTGGCACATTTGGTCTGCAACTTTCGTACACGCAGTCAGAGCTGGTGACGCGCACAGACGCTTCGCAGATTACTGACCCGTGCTATCGTGACCGGTCGCTGACAGGGCCTTGCATCCGTGTGCTTCCCGTCGGATCTGGCGGTATCGGCAGTGGCACTCCATTGAACGCTTCGAACTTCCCGCCACCAAACTCTGTGTTTGTTCCGAAAGGTGCGGGAGTTCGCACAACCGGTCTGACCCGTGATCGAAACGCAATTTCAGCTATTGGCCAATGGGAAAGCACAGACGGGCGCGCGCAAGTTACACTCGAATATCTTCGCGCCGAAACCGAAGGGACGCTGAACGAATTTGCTGTGCTTGCTCTTGTTAATGATGACGGCCTGTTCCCTGTTCTGGCACCGGGGACGACCGCGACCTATGATGGCAACCAGTTTGTCAGCGGGACATTAACTCAGCTGCAGCCGTTTACTGGCGGACGCGGCATCCCGACTGAATTGCTGCGTTTCCAACGTGAAGACACGGCAAAAACCGAGGATTTCTCGGCCCATATAAAGCTAGACCCAACCGACCGGTTGCGGTTCAATTTTGAAGTGCAACACATTAAATCGGACCGCAGAGAAAACGGCTTCATTTCGGCGATGCAGACCTATACCGATCTGCGGATCGACAATAGCGGCAACACCCCGCAAGTCGAGTTTCTGCAACCCGGCAGCAGCACATCGCCATCCAGCTATTTTAACGATCCATCGCGCACATTCTTTTGGTTCTTGCTCGATAATCAGGTGAAGAACGAAGGCGACCTGACCACCATGCGCGCCGATGCCGAATATGATGTCAGCGAAGAGGGCTTTTTCAAAAAAGCACGCTTTGGTGCGCGTTGGGGTGATCGCAGCCGCGTAACGCGCAGTGCGAACTTCTCGAACTGGGGCAACCTTGGCGCGCCATGGACGGGCCGTGGTGGCAACTGGAACTGCGGCGATTTCCAGGCATTCGGTTGTGGCGGCGCGTATGTTCGCGACTTCCCGAATTCGGCGCAACTCCGCAGTCCATTCGGCGACGGCTTCCAACGCGGCAATGGTCCCACACCATTTGGTGACGGTTCGGCATTCTTCTTTGGCGGCGACAATCTGGTCGCAGATTACCTAAGCGGTGCGATAAGAACGCAAGCTAACGCGATCACTGCGTTTACGTTGACGCCGAATGCTTGGTTCCCGATTTCAGCACGCAACAATCTCGTTGCCGGCGGCCCTTGGACTGCAGGTGAAATCTCTGACGTCGAGGAAAGCACATTCGGCGGCTATGCTCGCGTCAATTTCGGCGCGAAATTTGGCGATAATATGGAACTCAGCGGCAATCTCGGACTGCGCTATGTGCAGACAACAGTGCGCAGCGGCGGTCAGATTGCCTTCCCAAGTGGTCAGTTTTTTGACGAGCCACGGATCGTGAACGGTGTGAATGTCGGCGGCAATGGTGATGGCCGGGTCAACGTTGCTGAGTTGCAAGTTGCATGCGCCAATGTGCAACCGGGCCAGTCAGCGCCCGCCTATTGCAGCCTTTCCCCTGCGCGTTTAGCTCAATTTGCCAACGTATTTACTGGTGAGTTAATCGACGACAGTTCCAACATTAAATACGAAAACTGGCTACCAAGCTTCAATGCGAAACTCGATTTCGGAAACGGCATGTTGATCCGCGCCGCTGCAGCTAAAGGAATATTTCGTCCAGACCTGTCAGCGTTCGCCACAGGAGGCACAATCGGTGACAATACTGCAAATTTGAGAGCGGGCGGGACGCTTGCCACAGGGCCTTTGTTCCAACTCAATACCGGCAACCGCCTGCTTCGTCCAACAGCAGCCTGGAATTACGATCTGTCATTCGAATGGTATTTCGATAATGTCGGATCAATCACTGTGTCGGGCTTTTACAAAAAGATCTCTGGCATAGTCGACGGTGGTGCAACGGTCCGTAATTTCACCAGCCCTACGGGAGCTTCAACCGATGTGTTGGTGAACGGGCCAACCAATCGTGCTGGCGGAAATCTAAAAGGCATCGAAATTGCCTATCAGCAAACTTATGACTTCCTACCAGGTTTGCTCAGTGGGCTCGGTGCGGGTTTGACATATACGTATGTCGACGCAGGCGATTTCAGTAACTCTACACTTGGCGCGGGGCAAAGTCCTCTGGCGGAAGGGCTGCCGTTAAACGCTGCGTCGAAACACACAATCAATGCTGTTGGCTTTTACGAAAAAGGACCAGTATCCTTCCGCCTTGCTTACAACTGGCGATCAGCATTCCTGCAAACTGCCCGCGATGTCATATTCCCGTTCTCTCCAATTTACGGGGAAAGCACAGGGCAGCTTGATGGCTCGATCTTCTTTAAGGTGAATGAAAATCTTAAGCTGGGTATTCAGGGGGTCAACCTTCTGGATGAAGTAACCCAAACCAGTC
>JAAFIB010000103.1 GCA_013297725.1 Sphingomonadales bacterium | reverse complement strand
TAGAGGACTATGGTCACGATTATCCCTGCCGCCAGCGCAACCCAGAAATTCAGCCCGGAGCGCAGCATATGCGGGATCAACAAAAACATCGGCAGGCTGGGCAGCACATACCAGAACGTCGCCTCTGAATGCTCGGCAAGCAAGCGAGCATCGCCAGTATCACGCCATAGCCAGACCATCCCCAAAATCGAAATCAAAGGTAATGATGCAACTAAAGCGGCCGCTGCGGGTGCTTTTTTGCCGATGACAGCAATGCTTGCGATCAGGATGCCAGATATCACAACGCGTATCAGGAAAGCACCCGTCACTGGCTATTTTTCCTCTAGCGCGAAATCGACAGACACGGACACTTCGTTGATGTCTGTGCCGATGCGAATGGGCGGGCCAGCATCTTTGGCATCAACGCTCGCTGCGGCTTCTGCTGCATACTCCGCTGGTGGCATTGGCTCGGCACCGCCGCCATCGCGGATGGCCAGCACACGCGCAACGCGCATTCCGGCGGCTTCGGCATAGGCATCTGCCCTGGCGCGAGCGGCCTTATAGGCATTGCCATAGGCTGACAGCTTGCCTTTTTCCGGGTCGGACTGGCTAAGCGTAGGGCCGCTTAACAGGTTGGCACCAGCGCCAGTTGCTGCGCCAATTGCCGCGCTGGCCTGATCCACTTTACGCACACGGACGCTAACCTGATTGGTGGCTTGATATTGGCCGCGCTTTGGTCCCCAATCGATGCGGTTGATGCTGACTGATTGGGTTTGGATGTCCTTTTCAGCAACGCCTTTGGCCTCCAATGCAGCGACCAGCTTATTCATCTTATCCTCATTGGCGGCAGAGGCAGCAGCCCCTGTTGCGCCAAAGGTCTCGATGCCCGCGCTAAAAATTGCCATATCGGGCCGGGTTTCTGACCGGCCCGATGCGCTGACGCTTAGCAAAGTTTCGTCATGGTCAACTCCGCGCGGATTGGGATGGCCCCTATCGCCGCCGCCACATGCAGCAAGCGATAGCGTCAACACGAGCAGAGATGCGTGCCGGATCATGGCCGTTTCTTAAACAACAATGTCATCCGGTCAGATTCGCCGATCGCTTCGTATTTTGCCTTATCAACATCCTTTAGCGCAAGGCGCGGGGGCAAAGTCCACACTCCGTCGGGCCAGTTGGCGCTGTCCTTTGGGTTGGCGTTGATCTCGCTTTTGGCGACAAGTTCAAAACCGTTTGTCTCCATAAACTTGATGACATCGGCTTCGCGCAAATACCCTTTGCTGCCATCGGCATAGCTATAGGGGGCAGTGGGTTTTGCGCGGTGTTGTTCGATACCAAGCAGGCCGTCGTCCTTTAACAGATCCCGCATCGCCTTTATCTCGGCATCGGCGATGTTCCAGCCAAACATGTTGTGCAACATGCGCATCACGATGATGCGGTCATAGGTTCCCTTTGCGCCTTCCGGGATTTCGCTGAGTGAGAAAGCGTTGAAGTCTGTCGCAGGGCGTCCTGAGACTGCGGCTACATCGGCTGGAAACTTTGCCATGCCGGCCGCGATGCGTTGTTTGCCTGCATCGTCAAAATGCGATTTTGTGCCAAAAAACAGCCCGGTGTATTTGCCGTTTTCATTAACGTAACGACCAAGAATGCGCGACACCCATTCGCCACCAGGGGCATATTCGCCGATTTTATGATCGGGATGGAGTCTAAAAAATTCAAATGTTTCCGCCGGATGACGATATTTATCACGCTTTGAATCTTCGGCACGGGCGGGGTCGGCAAGGATTTTGGCCAGCCTCTGCTGATGCTCCATATGTTTCATATCATGCGCCGCCTGCGCCTTTTTACCCTTTGGCGTATCGGCGGAGACAGCGGGGGTCAGGATCGTTGCAGCAAGGGCAATTAGAAGGATTTTTTTCATGGGGGGATTCCTCTCTGGATTTAATATACGTGTTATGCGCTAGGCAGTGCCAATTGCCAATATGGTCAAACGGGCAGTTGCTGGCTGGAACAATGAAAGCTGCCCCCGCCGGTCAGAACGGCATCGGCAGGTAAGCCGACGATCTTTCGGTCGGGAAATAAGGCTGCGAGCGCGGCCAGCGCCTCATCATCGTAACGGCTGCCATAGATCGGCGTTACCACAGCGCTGTTGCCGATATAGAAATTCATATAACTTGCGGGCACAGCTTCGCCGTTTTGTTCAAACCGGCCAACAGAGGGCAGGGGTGTAACGGTGCAGCCAAACTCTTCAGCTTTTGCGCGGGCATCGGCATAGACGGCGGCGTTGGGATCATCTGCATCGCGTCCCTCGGGGATCACCAAATGGTTCGGTGCCACAAAACGCGCCAGATTATCAACATGGCCATCGGTGTGGTCATTGACGAGGCCATCGCCCAGCCACAACGTCCGCGTGATGCCCAGATCGCGCAACAGCCGCGCCTCGATCTGCGCACGGTCCAGCGTCGCATTGCGATTGCGGTTTAACAGGCAATCGGTTGTGGTGACGGCAATACCTTCGCCGTCGACGTCGATAGAACCGCCCTCTAGCACCCAGTCGCAGTCAGTGACAGCTAACCCCGATGCCTCGGCCAATGTCCGGCCAATCGTTTGGTCGCCATCAAAGTTAAAGCGCCGTCCCCAGCCATTAAAGCCGAAATTGCGAGCGACTCTTTGATTGCCGTCATTCACAATGATGCAGCCGGTATCGCGCAGCCAGATATCACCGATATGCTTTTCTTCGACGATAACTCCGTCCTCGGCCAAATCGCGCGCCACCGCGAAGGCATCGGGCGATCCGCAGACCAGATGCACGCGTTCGCCTTTGCCGCCGTCATGTACGGCATTGGCAAAGGTTGCGATCTGACGCTGGGCCTCGGTATAGGGTTCCTCCCAATGGCCCCAGAAACTGGGAAAGCCGATCCACACCGCCTCATGCAGCGCCCATTCGGCTGGCATTCTATACGTCATATAGGCTTATTTCCCGCTGCGACTTTTGTCGCGAATGGCACGGAATTCATCGCCTTTGTTCCAGTTTGGCCAAGCATCGGTCATCGCCAGCATGCGGCCAACGCGGTAATAGAGTTTCAGATCAGCCATCACGCCTGACCAATCCCATTTCTCGTCATATTCATCAGCGGGGGCGTGATAACGGTTCTTTTCATAATCGTCAGCGGCTGCTTTTGCTGCAGCTTTGCCGCCGGTGATCAGATCATCGCCGCCCTCAAAATACACCATCGGCACGCCCAATTTGGCAAAGCTGAAATGGTCGGACCGGTAATAGAAACCCTTTTCAGGGGTCGGCTCCATTTCTGGCGTGCGACCTTCGGCCTTGGCTGCGGCCCCCAAATACCCATCAAGTTCTGATTTACCCATGCCGATCACCGTCAGGTTCTTTGCAGGACCAGCCAAAGAAAACGCATCCATGTTCACGCCGCCGACAGTCTGGCTAAGCGGGAAGACCGGGTTCTCGGCATAGTATTTGGAACCCAGCAGGCCCGATTCCTCAGCCGTTACCGCAAGGAAAACGATGCTGCGATCAGGCGCGCCCGCCTTTTTGTGCCCCTCGGCAAGCGCTACAAGTGCTGCTGTCCCTGTAGCATTATCGATCGCACCGTTGCAGATATCGTCGCCAGCAACGGGTGTGCAGCGACCCAGATGATCCCAGTGCGCAGTATAAAGAACATGTTCATCAGGCCGTTTCGCGCCCTTTAATACGCCGATGACATTTTTGCTCGCTTTGCGCGTAATGTCATTGTCAAAGCTAAGCGATGCTGTGAGGTTCAGTGGCACAGCGTTAAAGCCCTTCACCTTTGCTGCTGCCATTTGCTTATCCAAGTCTTGGCCAGCCGCTGCAAAAATCTCTTTCGCAACGCTTTTCTGTATCCAGCCATTCGCCGCTGTTTGGCTAGCGCCGCCGTCTTTCGACTGCGCAAGGAATTGCGTTCCCGTCCAGCTGGAATTGACGACGTTCCAGCCATAGGCCGCTGGCGCTTCGTCATGAATAATCAGCACCGCAGCCGCGCCCTGACGTGCGGCTTCCTCGTATTTATACGTCCACCGGCCATAATAGGTCATGGCTTTACCGCCGAATTCGCCGGTCAAATCCTTTGAGTCAAAATCGGGATCGTTGACCATGACGACAACGGTTTTGCCCTTAACATCGACGCCCGCATAATCGTTCCAGCCCTTTTCAGGGGCGACGATGCCATGGCCGACAAAGACCATCTCGCTCATATCCACTTTGGTCTGCGGCGTTTCGCGATAGCTACCGATCACATATTCGCTGCCATAAGCAAACGAGATTGCTTTGCCCGCTTTGTCAGCAACGCTTAGCGCCGAGACGTTCTTTGCCGTGATTTCGACCAGCGGCACGTCCTGCGTCCAGCTGCCGTTATTGCCGGGTTCCAAACCCGCTGCTTTGAATTTCTCTGTCAGATACGCGACAGTTTTCACCTCACCTGGTGAGCCCGGTGATCGCCCTTCATAACTGTCGAGCGACAGTTCTTTTGTCACGTCCTTCATTGTCGCCTCGGACAAGGCTGGAACGGTCATTTCTGGTGCGGCAACAGCGGCGGGTGTGTCCTCCACCTTTTTACAAGCCGACAGGGCAACACATGAAATCAAAGCAAGCGTCAAAACGCGCATGGAGTTTCTCCTCAAAACAGACGTGCACCTCTGCCACGCCTATGCGGATCGCTCAAACAAAAAAGGCGGACCGCTTGGCCCGCCTTTTCCGTGTTTACATTTGATGAAGTGATTAGAACTTCACGCCGATGCCAACGCCTGCAGCGTTCAAATCTGTGCCGTTGAAGAAGTAACGGCGATATTCGACTTTGCCGTACACTTTGTCAGTGAAGCTGTGCTGATAGCCAACAGCTGCGTTGAATTCTTCAGCGTCGTTGATTTCATACGCGCCAGCGACATACAGCTTACCTTTTTCGCCAAGCTTAACGCCCAAACGGCCGCCGACGTTGACAAGGTCAGCACCGTCAAAGTTGGTGTCGTATGATACTTCTGGACCAGCAAATACGGTTTCGCCTAGATCGAAATCATAGCCAGCTGCAACGCCCGCAAAGAAATCTTCGGAACCTGCTGCCCAACCGATAGCCGCGCGGCCTTCGATGCGGCCTTCGCCCGCTGCCATTGCAGGGGTGGTTGCCAATGCTGCAGCTGCAGATGCCAAGATGATGAATTTTTTCATTTTGTTAAAACCTTATCGTAAGGGAGATTCTCCACTTTTTGTGGATGTGCGACATGTAACTTCATCTTTCTTGCCAGTTTATGAACAAACCCGCATTTGAGTATAATATGTCACAGAAGCGTTGCATTATTACAACATTTTTGGCTTTTTTTTTCGACAGACATCATAATCTAGGGCACAAAAAAGGCGACCATAAAGGCCGCCTTTTTTTTGTTTCGGTAGGAACCGGATTAGCGCGAATAGAATTCGACGACCAGATTTGGTTCCATTTTCACAGGGTAAGGCACTTCGTCCAGCGTCGGTACGCGGATGAATGTTACTTTGTCATTACCGTCTGGGCTAACATATTCTGGAATGTCGCGCTCGGCCAGGCCTTGTGCTTCGATAACCAACGCCATTTCCTTGGCTTTGTTACCCAGCGAGATGACCGAGCCTACATCAACATGACGGCTGGCGACATTGCACTTTACGCCGTTGACGCGGATGTGACCGTGGCTGACCAGCTGACGCGCGGCGAAGATTGTTGGAACAAATTTCGCGCGATACACAATCATGTCGAGGCGGCATTCCAGCAGACCAATCAGGTTCTGCGACGTATCGCCCTTCATGCGGTTAGCTTCTTGATAAGCGCGCTTGAACTGCTTTTCGGTGATGTCGCCGTAATAGCCTTTCAGCTTCTGCTTGGCGCGCAGCTGGATTCCGTAGTCAGAAACCTTGCTTTTGCGGCGCTGACCGTGCTGGCCCGGGCCATATTCGCGCTTGTTTACAGGTGACTTTGGGCGACCCCAAATGTTTTCGCCCATACGGCGATCAAGTTTATACTTCGAGCTTGTACGCTTCGACATAAGTCAAAGTCCTTTCAATTGCGTGTGTCCCAAATTTGGGAAGTTACAGTTCCGGAACCGCGCGACATTCGCCAGGAATGCCGGACACCTGCTTCACCGGAGTGCAGGGTCAATTACGGAAGCACGCGCCATTAACGCCGCGCGGGTTAAAGTCAAGCATTAGGCGCTAAAAAAGCTTAGCCATTTGGCGGAGCGCGCGATGTGCGCTGCATTTCGCCAACATCTTGCCGCGCCTGTTCAGCGGCTTGGTCCCATTCAGCCTTGGTCCGGCAGATTTTCTTTGAACGCACCATAGAACCGATCTGCTTTTCGCGTTTGCAAATCTTCTTTTCGGCGGCGGCATCGGTCGCGGCCATTACAGTCGGGCTGGCCGATGATAGCAATGCTGCCGATAGAATTGTCAGGATCATATTCGGACTACCTTATTGTAGAAAGATAATGATCATAGAATAATGCGATTGTCCTTTATTGGCTAGAGCGTTTCGACAAACCGCTACAACAGCTTTTGCATGCATATAGTGCTACTATCGGCTCGACATTGCTGCCTGCTGAAACTAAAGGCGCGGAGCAATGTCTGCCGATATCCCGAAACCCATCATCAACAATCCCGAACACTGTCAGACTATGGCAGAGGTGCGGGCAGGTGTTGATGATGTCGATCGCGCGCTTGTTGCACTTTTGGCGCGACGTTTCGGTTATATGGACGCCGCTGCCAAGATCAAATCAACCCGCG
>JAAFIB010000102.1 GCA_013297725.1 Sphingomonadales bacterium | reverse complement strand
TAATCATGCCGATACTAGGCCCGACAAAACCCAGCATCAGGTTTAGCGCCGCCCATCCAAGCAACAGTTTAATGGCATGCGCCCATTTGCCCGGGATTGGCCCCAAAGCCTTTGGCCTTTCGCGCGGGAACAACGTTACATGTGCAGCGATTAACGCCGATATCGCCCCGCTAGCGCCAACAACAGGAATCATAGAATTGATGTCAGCCGCGACCTGCGCCGCAGCAGCTGCAAAAATTCCGGCACCGTATAAAATGGCAATGTTTTTTTCACCCAACACACGTTCAAGATTGGGCGCAACCAGTGCCAGCATCATCATATTCAGGCCAACATGCAAAATGCCGCCATGCAGAAACGCAGAACTGATCGGCGTCAACCATACCGGCAGCATAAAGCCCGCACCCTGAAACGCTGCGTTATCGCCGAAAAAACGTGCCGGGAACAGAGCCCCGGCAATCATCACTGGCTCCCAAATCACCGGAACCAGCATCAGCAAAGCGAGCAGCAGATTGATGCCTGCAATCGCCTTAACAAATGGGCCGACGCTAATCCGGTTCAATGACTAAGCTCCAGCAATCGGGTCAAATAAACTCGATTTTTTTAACGAGGTAGAACTTGTCACCTGACGGCACAGTTACCTCAACTTCGTCCTCTGCCTGACGCCCGATAAGCGCGCGACCCAGTGGCGATTGATACGATATCATACCGCGCTTTGCGTCCGCTTCGGCTTCGCCGACAACCTGATATTTCAGGGGCTTGTCATCTTCATCAAGCAGCGACACCGTTGCGCCAAACACGACTTTGTCGCCTGACAATGTGGTCGGATCGATAATCTGGGCACGGCTTATTTTATCTTCGATATCGGCAATAGTCGCCTCGACCTGACCCTGACGCTCTTTAGCCGCATGATATTCGGCATTTTCCGATAGATCGCCGTGCGCGCGCGCTTCTTCGATTGCATCGATAATGGTTGGGCGCTCTTCACGCAGCCGGCGCAGATCTGCTGCTAGCTTTTCAAAACCCTCGGCCAACATGGGCATTTTATCGAAACTTGCCATCTTACACTTACGTCCTTCGTAGTAAAAATCATCCACCGGGCTGGAGGACCAACCCTGTGTATTTCAGCAATTCGGGGAGTGCTGCTTTGCTAATAATAGTCCTGAAGCGGTGAAACTTCAAGTTTTCGTTCCCGCAGCGCGGCAATTGCCTGTGTCGCAGCGACAGATGCGCTTGCTGTGGTGAAGTAGCTGACCTTGTTTACAAGCGCAGAACGGCGAATATCTTCGCTGTCTTTCAACGATTGCCAGCCCTCGGTCGTGTTAAACACCAGCGCGATTTCGCCGTCGATGATCTTGTCGACAATATGTGGGCGACCCTGTGCAACTTTGTTGACGCGTTCAACCGCAATGCCTTGATTGGCCAGATAATCGGCAGTGCCGCCAGTTGCACATACGTCAAAGCCCATCGCCTGAAGGTCGCGGATTGCCTCAACAATATGCGGTTTGTCGCTGTCTTTAACCGACACGAACAATTTGCCGCTGTCCGGCAAGATCATCCCTGCCCCCATTTGCGCCTTGGCAAAGGCCATCGCAAAATCGCGGTCGATGCCCATCACTTCGCCGGTGGATTTCATTTCTGGCGAAAGCACGGGATCGACGCCGGGAAAGCGGTTGAACGGGAACACGGCTTCTTTGACCGCGATATAATCGATATCGAGGTTGATCGCGGGCAGATTTTTCAACTTCTCCCCCGCCATCACACGTGCTGCGATTTTGGCGATGGGGGCACCGATGGCTTTGGCGACAAAGGGCACCGTGCGCGATGCACGCGGGTTGACCTCGATCAGGTAAACCACGCCGTCTTTAACCGCGAACTGCACATTCATAAGGCCTTTAACATGCAGCGCCCGCGCCAAAACCTCTGCCTGACGGCGGATTTCGGTAACGATGTCAGCAGGCAGGCTATAGGGCGGAATGGTGCAAGCGCTGTCGCCCGAATGGACGCCGGCTTCCTCGATATGTTGCAGAATTCCTGCGACAACGACGTCGTCGCCGTCGCAGATTGCATCTACATCGACTTCAATCGCGTCGCGAAGGTAGCTGTCGATCAGCACCGGCGAATCGCCTGACACAATGACTGCGGTCTGGATGTAATGTTCCAACTGCGCTTGCGTATCGACGATTTCCATCGCGCGGCCGCCAAGCACATAGCTTGGCCGCATCAGCACCGGATAGCCGATTTTCTCAGCGACCTTGATCGCTTCTTCGCGGCTGCGCGCGATGCCGTTTTCCGGCTGTTTAAGTTTCAGCTTATGGATCAGCGCGGCAAAACGTTCGCGGTCTTCGGCAAGGTCAATCGCGTCAGGTGATGTGCCAAGGATCGGGATTCCCGCTTCCTCCAATGGCCCTGCCAAGTTCAACGGCGTTTGCCCGCCAAACTGCACGATCACGCCTTTCAACGTGCCTTTGGATTGTTCAACCGCAAGGATTTCCAGCACATCCTCGGCCGTTAAAGGCTCAAAATACAGCCGGTCGCTAGTGTCATAATCGGTCGAGACCGTTTCCGGATTGCAGTTGACCATGATCGTTTCATAGCCCGCCTCTGACAGCGCAAAACAGGCGTGGACGCAGCAGTAATCGAACTCGATCCCCTGCCCGATGCGGTTTGGCCCACCGCCAAGAATGACGATCTTCTCACGATCCGATGGCTGCGCCTCGCATTCAGGCTCTCCGAAGGTCGGCGCCTCATAGGTAGAATACATATATGGCGTTTTTGCCTCAAATTCTGCCGCGCAGGTATCGATGCGTTTGAACACCGGGCGCACGCCGAGTTTATGGCGTAGCTTGCGCACTTCGGCCTCGGTCACACCACCCGCCATCGCGCGCTGTGCCTCCATCAGGATGCCCGAACCGTGACGCACAGCAGTTTCCATGCCGGGGCGGACATTGATCGATTCCAGCGCGAGATAAGCAAGGCGCTTGTCCGAAAAGCCCATGGCTTTCAAACGGCGTAGACCGACAGCATCCTGCGGCAATCCACCCGCTTTAACCGCATTTTCCGCGTCGATAATCTCCGCTATCCGGTCAAGGAACCACGGATCAAACTTTGAATATTGATGCACATCGGCCACCGACATGCCTTCGCGCAACGCTTGGGCCGCAACCAGCAGTCGATCCGGTGTAGCGCGGGTCAGCGCCGCCGCCAGCTCATCCTCTGATGCGCCTTTCAACTCGTCGACATAGTTGAAGCCGACAAGGCCCGTTTCCAATCCGCGCAGCGCCTTTTGCAGCGATTCGTGGATGTTGCGGCCAATCGCCATGACTTCGCCGACTGATTTCATCGCGGTGTGCAGCAACGGTTCTGCACCTTTGAACTTTTCAAAGGCGAAACGCGGGATTTTGGTGACGACATAGTCAATCGTCGGCTCAAACGAAGCGGGTGTTGCGCCGGTGATGTCGTTGGTAATCTCGTCCAGAGTATAGCCCACCGCCAGCTTTGCCGCGACCTTGGCGATGGGGAAGCCGGTGGCTTTTGATGCCAGCGCAGAACTCCGCGAAACGCGCGGATTCATTTCGATCACAATCAAGCGTCCATCGGCGGGGTTGACTGCGAACTGTACGTTCGAACCTCCTGTTTCAACACCGATTTCGCGCAAGCACGCAATGCTGGCGTTGCGCATAATCTGATATTCTTTGTCAGTCAGCGTCAGCGCGGGGGCAACTGTAATCGAATCGCCGGTATGCACACCCATCGGGTCGATATTTTCGATCGAACAGATGATGATGGCGTTGTCGTTTTTGTCGCGGACAACCTCCATCTCATATTCTTTCCAACCGAGCAGCGATTCCTCAATCAGCACTTCGGTGGTCGGCGACGCGTCCAGCCCGCCGGTGACGATTTTGATAAATTCGTCGCGGTTATAGGCGATGCCGCCGCCGGTGCCGCCCATGGTGAAGCTGGGGCGGATAATGGCGGGCAATCCAGTGCGTTCCAGCACGGCAAGCGCGTCGTCGATGCTATGCGCAATGCCCGACCGCGCCGATTCCAGCCCGATCTTAGTCATCGCCTCGCGGAATTTCATCCGGTCCTCGGCCTTATCAATTGCCTCTGCCGTCGCGCCAATCATTTCGACATCAAATTTCGCCAGCGTGCCATCCGCCTCCAGCGCCAGCGCAGTGTTCAACGCCGTCTGCCCGCCCATTGTTGGCAACACAGCCATTTTCTCATTGGGATATTTGCCGCGTTCTTTTTCGATGATTTTGGCAACAATCGCGGGGGTAATTGGCTCCACATAAGTCGCGCCATTTTCGCCGACCATATCCGGATCGGTCATGATCGTCGCGGGGTTGGAATTGACGAGGATGATGCGATACCCCTCCTCACGCAGCGCCTTACACGCCTGCGTCCCCGAATAGTCAAACTCGCACGCCTGCCCGATAATGATCGGGCCAGCGCCGATGATAAGGATGGATTGGATTTCAGTGCGTTTGGGCATTTTAGTTCTTTTTTTGCCCGAATAGTTTTTTGAAGAGCGACTTCGGCTTCTCTGGTTCCGGCGCGCTCACTGTATCGTCGTCCACTTTCACGATAAATGTTTCCCAACCATCATAATTGACATCGTGCTTAGTTGACAGCTCGATGAGTAGCGGCGTTAGTTGACGGAAATGGGCTGTGTTTGCCGGGATTTCGGCTGTAGCTACAATTCCAACAGGTTCGTCGATCCAATGATCCAATTGCAAGCCTATGTCAGAAAGATCAGCAATCAGGCTATCTAGAGCTATTCTTTCTCCGTAAAACCAGAAATCAATTTTTCGCACGACCGTTCCAATGTCACCATGTCCTTCAAGGGCAGCGATGACGCCACGATCTCCGTCCAACTGCTTGTCAAGAACGGTAGGCATCACAAATTCCCGATACACGTCGATTTCTAAATCGCTGGCAATTTGCAACTCCCCAAAATCGACTGATAGTGATTTTATGATTTCCTCGAGCTCATCAGATTTCTCATGTGCGATATACATAGTGCGCCTAGCGTCTCCGGTGACGCTGGCTGTGTGGATGCAAACTGCATGGAGCGCATCCAACTCATTGATGATCCTATCCTCTAGCTCGTGGATGTCATCCAGATTGCGAGGAAACCCGTCATCGCGAACATGCTCAGGCCTGATGTCCAAGATAATTGCTGAGACTTGGTTTTTATCTTCAAACGAAGCTATTGCTGGATTGCCTGTCCGCGATCTGACAAGCATAGGCAAGCCTTCCAAGGACTGTCGCTCAAGCAGCATCCATTGATCTTCGTCTCCCGATGTTGAAATATCAGTCATAGTTCGCCCCCCATCATCCCCGCAAACTTCTCAAACAGGTAATGGCTGTCCATCGGACCCGGGCTTGCCTCGGGATGATATTGCACCGAGAACGCGGGCTGACCCGTCAGTTCAAAGCCGCAGTTGCTGCCGTCGAACAGGCTGGTGTGCGTGGGCGTAGTACCCGCTGGCAACGTCCCGGCATCCACGGCAAAGCCGTGGTTCATGCTGGTGATTTCTACTGCGCCGTCGGATAGCCGCTTGACCGGATGGTTCGCGCCGCGGTGGCCCTGGTGCATCTTTTCGGTCTTTGCGCCGACCGCCAGCGCCAGCATTTGGTGGCCAAGGCAGATGCCGAACAGCGGCTTTTTGGTTGCCAGCCATTGCCGAATCACTGGCACAGCATATTCCCCCGTCGCCGCCGGGTCGCCGGGGCCGTTGGATAGGAACAGGCCGTCTGGGTTATGCGCCATGATGTCTTCAAAACTGGCGGTGGCGGGGACGACGGTCACGTCGCAGCCGACGTCGATTAGGTTGCGGAGGATGTTGCGTTTGATGCCGTAATCGATGGCGACGACTTTTGGGCGTTTAAGCCCCTCCCCTTCAGGGGAGGGGTTGGGGTGGGGCTTGTCTGCGAGGGCTGTGCCAGACGGACAGCCCCCACCCCCGTCCCCTCCCCTGAAGGGGAGGGGTGATTTGGCATATCCCTGCCCCAGCTTCCAAAGCCCCTCGTCCCAGCTGTAACTCTGCAACGTGGTTACATCCTTGGCCAGATCCATCCCCTCCAGCCCCGGCCATTCGCGCACTTGTTCCAAGAAATGGTCCCAAGCGAACGGCGCCGCAGGGTCAAAATGTGAAATGATCGAATTGGGCGCACCGCGCAGGCGGATCTGGCGGGTGAGCGCGCGGGTGTCTATGCCCGACAGGCCGATACGGTTATTCGCCTTCATCCACGCATCAAAATGTTGTGTGCTGCGGAAATTCGACGGATCAGTCACATCTTGCCGCGTGATACAGCCGATGGCGTGCGCGTTGGTCGCCTCCATATCCTCGATATTGCTGCCGACATTGCCGATATGCGGAAAGGTGAAATTGACGATCTGCTTGGCATAGCTGGGGTCAGTCATCACCTCTTGATAGCCGGTCATTGCGGTGTTGAAACACACTTCGCCAACGCCAGCACCCTGCGCGCCAAAGCCTTTGCCCCACAACATTTCGCCGGTGGCCAATATCAATACGCCTGTGGCCCCAACTGGCGCGCGCGTAGTGATAGGGTCAGCCATGTTGGCGGTCCTTTTTGCAAAGAGTTTGGCGATGTCGCTAAGAAATCGCAGTTAGAGAGGGTGGCGCGCAGCGTCAATCATTTATCCAACAAAAGCTGTGGAATAAGCCCCTGCCCCCACACACCTCGTCACCCTGAACTTGTTTCAGGGTCCATCTTTCAGCCAAGGCGG
>JAAFIB010000101.1 GCA_013297725.1 Sphingomonadales bacterium | reverse complement strand
GGATGATATCAAACCGAAAGAAGGTTATAGCTGCGATGTTTCCTGCATCGACTGGTATGGCAATTCGCGGCCGATTTTCACAGGTGGCCGTATTTTCGGTTTGATGGGAACGGCGCTGGTCGAGGCTAAACTAAACGGAGGTCAAGTCAGCGAAACTGCGCGGATTGATCTGACCGAGCCGGTCCCCGGCGTTATTGCTACCCCGCGCCGCCCGCCGATGCCAGACGATCCCAAAGCACCGGTATATGACGAAAATGAAATCTGGTACTGGGAGGTTTCTGGCCGCGACGATTGACGTTGGTCTAATCCCCCGGCGACGCTGCTGATCCGGCAAGTAATCCGCCGTCCAGATGCAGTTCGCTGCCCGTCATATAGGCCGCATCGTCCGACGCCAAAAGCAGTGCGAGTGCGGCCACTTCCTCAACGCTGCCGAACCGCTTCATCGGCGTATCTGCAACCATCGCCGCCATGCGTGCTTCGCGGTCGGGGCCGTCACCGATCAAGGCTTCCCACATTGGCGTCAGGATCGCGGCGGGGTGGATGGAATTGCAACGGATTTGCCAGCCCTGCTGCGCGCAATATAAAGCGACGGATTTTGTATGGTTGCGGATAGCGGCTTTGGACGATGCATAGGCCGCAGCGCCCGGAATGCCGACAAGGCCAGACCGCGACGACATATTGATAATCGCGCCTGTGCCTTTTGCCTTCATGGCCCCAATTGCATAGCGGCATCCAAGGAAGCAGCCATCGAGATTGACCGCATGTACGCGGTGCCATTCAGCCAGACTTGCGTGTTCGGGATCGTGCGGGCCGGATGAAGCTTCAAAGCCAGTGATGCCAGCGTTGTTGACCACGATGTCGATGGCGGGGTGTGCGGCGGCAAAGCTAGCCCAGCCAGCTTCGGATGCGACGTCGAGTTCAAAGAAACTGGCACCGATTTCGCGGGCGATACGCGCGCCATTTTCAACATCGATGTCGGCGATGACAACGCTTGCACCTTCGCGGGCGAAGCAACGGGCAATGGCCTCGCCAATGCCGCGGGCGCCACCGGTAACAATGGCGGATTTATTTTGGAGTTTGGGCATGGGGTAGGGTCCTAGTCAGTGTTTCAAATAGAACGTCATGCTGAACTTGTTTCAGCATCCATCGTGCAGCCTAGACCGAAGTTCTATCCCGAGAAATGGACCCTGAAACAAGTTCAGGGTGACGGTAGCGGTCAAGCGAGGCCTTACTTACTCTTTACCCTTGAATCACGCGACTTACTCCACCAATGCTATGCCAAAGCCTAGGCCGCAAATCAGGAGAGAGCAAGTGAGCGAGCATCAGGACTGGTTCCCCGCGCCCGAAAGTGCGAGCGCCGATACGCATTGCAATGCAGCGGATTATGACCGTCTATACGCGCAGAGCATCACCGATCCCGATGGCTTTTGGGCCGCGCAAGCAAAGCGTATCGACTGGTTCACGCCGCCCACAAAAATCGGCAACTGGTCCTATGATCCGGTCAGCATAAAATGGTATGAGGATGGGGTATTGAACCTTTGCCACAATGCTGTTGATCGCCATGTTGCGGCGGGACGCGGCGAGGCGATTGCGTTCATTTTTGAACCCGATGATCCAGCAAAAAACGCGCGCCGCGTAAGCTATGCAGCGTTGCAGTCCGACGTGATCCGCATGGCAAATTGCCTGAAAGCATTGGGCGTGACCAAAGGCGAACGGGTTACGATTTACATGCCGATGTGCGTTGAGGGTGCGGTCGCGATGCTCGCCTGCGCGCGCATTGGCGCGATCCATAGCGTTGTGTTCGGCGGTTTTTCCCCTGAGGCGATCGCAGGCCGGATCGAGGATTGCGGCAGCCGTTTTGTCATCTGCGCCGATGCAGCGGTGCGCGGCGGAAAATCCGTGCCATTGAAAGCCAATATCGATGCGTCGTTGGACAAGGTTTCAGGCGTCGAGGCGGTGCTCGTTATCCAGCATACCGATGAAACTGTAGCGATGACCAAAGGTCGCGATCACTGGTATCATGATATGCAGGTCAGCAGCGATTGCCCCTGCGAGCCAATGCAAGCCGAAGACCCGCTATTCATTCTCTACACCAGCGGCAGCACCGGCAAGCCCAAGGGCGTGCTGCATACAGTCGGCGGCTATTCGGTGTGGACTGCGGCGACTTTTCATTATGTGTTTGACTATAAACCCGGCGAGGTTTTCTTTTGCTCTGCCGATATTGGTTGGGTCACGGGGCACAGCTATGTGGTCTATGGCCCGTTGCAAAATGGTGGAACAAGCCTGATCTTTGAAGGCATCCCCAGCTATCCTGATAGCGGCCGTTTCTGGGATATTATCGACCGGCATCAGGTGAATATCTTCTACACCGCACCCACCGCTTTGCGCGCCTTGATGCGGGATGGCGACAGCCCGGTCACGTCACGTTCGCGCAAATCTTTGCGCTTGCTTGGCACTGTTGGTGAACCGATCAATCCAGAGGCTTGGCGCTGGTATCATGCCACCGTGGGTGAGGGAAGGCTGCCCATCGTCGATACCTGGTGGCAAACTGAAACCGGCGGGGTGATGATTACCACGCTGCCCGGCGCGCATGGGATGAAGCCGGGCAGTGCCGGCCGACCGTTCTTTGGCATCCGCCCGCAACTTGTTGATGCCGACGGCGCGGTGATTGCTGAGGAAGGCGATGCGCGCGGTGACGTCTCGGGCAATCTGTGCATCACACATAGCTGGCCGGGGCAGGCGCGGACTGTTTACGGCGACCATGACCGGTTCGTTCAGACCTATTTCTCCGCCTATAAAGGCAAATATTTCACCGGCGATGGCTGTCGCCGCGATGCCGATAACTACTGGTGGATCACAGGGCGCGTCGATGATGTTATCAACGTTTCCGGCCACCGGATGGGAACGGCAGAGGTCGAAAGCGCGCTGGTGCTGCACGATAAAGTTGCCGAAGCTGCGGTCGTCGGCTTCCCGCATGACATTAAAGGACAGGGCATTTATTGCTATGTCACGCTGAACGCGGGTGAGGAAGCGTCGGATGAACTGACGACTGCATTGCGCCTGCAAGTGCGCACCGAAATCGGCCCGATCGCATCGCCAGACCACATCCATTTCACGCCAGCATTGCCCAAAACACGCAGCGGCAAAATCATGCGGCGTATCTTGCGCAAGATCGCGGAGAATGATTTCGGGGCGTTGGGGGATACGTCGACTTTGGCGGATCCGAGTGTAGTTGATGCATTGATTGAGGGGCGCCGAAATCGGTAGCTTTAGATGCCGATAGGCAGTGCAAATTTTGGGTTAGAAGAAAAAAGACAAATAAGAAAAAAGGGGTTGTGACTCTTTGGCCGAGGCAATTGCCATGCAAAAGCATACGTATGGTGAAGGGCTAACGCCCTTATTTCTTTTTATCTTCTTTTTTCTTCTAACCAAATCCTTGGCGCGACCTCTCAGGATAAAACTCCGCTTGCCGCCAAAAGCCCATCATCCTAAACAAATTTAATCGCGTGATTAAATGGAGAGAATTATGCCAAACCGAACCGGCCCGCTGAACGGCGTCAAAGTCATCGAGCTCGCTGGCATCGGTCCTGGACCTTATGCGGGGCAGCTGCTGGCGGATATGGGTGCGGACGTGGTTGTGATTGACCGGCCGGGCGGCGGGATGCCAAAGGGCGTTGATGGCCGGGGCAAGCGATCGATTGTGCTCGACCTGAAAAAACCCGAAGCGGTGGAGGCGCTGCTAAAGCTGATCGCGACAGCCGATGTTTTGATCGAAGGGCTACGCCCCGGTGTCACTGAACGCATGGGTGTAGGGCCAGCGGCGTGTCACGCGGTCAATCCCCGTCTGATTTATGGCCGGATGACTGGTTGGGGTCAGGCTGGACCATGGAGCCAGATGGCGGGGCATGACATCAATTATATCGGGATGACCGGCGTTTTGAACGCGATTGGCAAAGACGGACAGCCACCTGTGCCGCCACTGAATATGGTTGGTGATTTTGGTGGGGGCAGTATGTTTCTTGTCACCGGCATTTTGGCGGCTTTGCTTGAACGGGCAAGCACGGGCAAAGGAACTGTTGTCGATGCCGCTATCGTCGATGGCACACACAGCCTGATGAGTTTCGTGCACGGCATGGCAGGAATGGGGCTGTGGTCCACGGCGCGCGAGGGCAATTTGCTCGATGGAGCAGCACCCTTTTACCGGTGCTATGCGACCAAAGATGCCAAGTTCATGGCGGTCGGCTGCATCGAACCGCAGTTCTTTGCTGCGATGATGGAGCGTTTGCCGATTGATGCAGCGGCTTATGGCCATCAGCAGGCTCGGGCGCAATGGCCGCAGCAGCATAAAATGTTGGAGGCGGTCTTTGCCTCAAAAACGCGGGACGAATGGGAAGCGATCTTTGCGCTGACCGATGCTTGCGTCACGCCAGTGCTCGATTATGTCGAGGCTGCGGCGCATCCGTCCAATGCTGACCGACATGCTGTCGTTGCGGATGACAAATGGCTGCACCCGCAAATCGCGCCGCGGTTTGCGGGTCATGCGCAGGCAGACAGCTTTGTGATCGCAACCAAAGGCGGGGATTATGAAACGGTTTTGGCAGAGGCTGGGTTAGCGGCTGATGCTGTTGCCGAGCTGGTATCTGCTGGTGCAGTTATCACCGCCTAGCTTTGGCGAATAAAAGCATAAAAAAAGCCGGCCTCCCATCAGGAAGCCGGCCTTTTTGTTCGATCGTTACCGGTTTAGAATTTGCCGCGTAACGTGACGCCGATTGTACGTGGTTCCAAAATGAAGGTTGAACGCGATCCTGAACGCAATGTTGTGTTAAAGGTCACACCGCGTGTGGGCTCGTCAAAAATGTTCTGTGCCCATAGTTCAATGCCAACGCTGTCATCCTCTGTGCTGATGCCAGCTCTGAAGTTGACCTTTACATTGCCGTCTTGGATGTCGAACGGCAGCTTTGCTGTTGTACCTACGCCAGCAGCAGAAGTTGGCAGTTCCGTTGCCTGAGTTGACGTACGACTATCGCTTTCCAGCTTCACTTGGCCGTTCAGGAAGTATTTGAAGTTTCCGCCAAGACTGTTGGTGTAGGTCGCCCCGGCAATCGCTGTAATTTGCGCTGCGTTGGTCAAATCTTCACCGCACAGATTGAGCACATTGATCTCGGTTGATGTGCCTGCGCAATTGCGCGGATATGCGGCATCAACATAAGTCAAAGCAGCGTTCACTGTGAAATGATCATCCGGACGAATGGTTGTTTCCAGTTCAAAGCCCTTCGAAGTAGCTTTAGGAACGTTGAACGTTTGGAAACGGGTTCCGGTGAATTCCAAAACTTGGAAATCGGTGAAATCCTCTTTGAAAATCGCCAAATTTGCAACGACTGCGTTGTCGAGGAAACGTGCCTTTACACCCGCTTCATAGGAATCAACTAGTTCAGACCGGAACTCAGGGTTTGCTCCGCCAATTGCGGCGGTGCTGTCCAGGTTGAAACCGCCCGATTTATAGCCGTGCGTGAAGCTGACATAGACGTTAATCGGCGCTGCAAATTCATACATCAATTTGCCAGTGTAGATCAGCTCGCTGTCTTTGAATTTGCCAGAAAAGCTGCGCGGCAAGGGCAGCACAGCCGATGCTGGTAGATCGGCCGGGGCAAGGAACGGTAAACAGCCGAGCACCAGCGCAGTGCCGCCTAAGGATCTAACGCGTGGATCGGCGCTTCCCAGATTCAAGGCACCGGCATTTGCAACGATACCGTTGCATGTCGGGTTAACATTGGAAACGGATGCATAGGAACCATCTTTGCTTTCGCTGGAATACCTCAAACCAAACGATGCTTTGAAGCTATCGGTGATCGAAAAGGTATTGTTGGTAAACAGCGACCAGCTTTTACTGTCTTGCGTGTAGCCGTTGGTTGCCCGTGTCGTTGCGGGGTTCGCACCGCCAGACAAGGTTTGAAGCGCGGTAAAGCCAAAGGATGGAATGCCCAGCTGCGCTGCTAAGCCAAACAAGGACGCATTGGCAAATGCGGCATAGTCGGTGCCGAGTGAGAAGCTAACCTCTTGGCGGATGTCTTCAGTGGAATAATACCCGCCGACAAGAAACTCCAACTTATTGTCGAGCGCGTCACCCTGCAAACGTAGTTCATGCGTCATAGTATCGATGCGTGTGTTGTTCAGATCGACGTTGAAAAGATCGAGTGCCGTAAAATCAGTATCATACGTCTCTTTTGCACGGAATTCCCGGTAGGAACCGATGTAGATCAGGTCTGCCGCATCGCTGACGGGGATCGTTACTTCGCCAGTGACGCCATAGTTTTTGATATTACCAATCGGCGCAAAATTGGCGGACGTGACCCGGTCGTCCATCGCTTGCAATCCCCGGTTATCCTGAAATTGCCCGCCAGTTGCCCCCAAACCAAACAGGTTCAGCAGTCCGGAAGTTTCCAAGCCCGACGGCGCTAACTCAACAGCGGTGCAGCACGAGGCTTTACTTTGTGCATAATCGGCAATGATGCGACCTTCGACCGCGCCGAATGCAAAGCCCAGCTGACCGCGCAGCAAAAATTGATCAGCATCGTTGGATTCGCCAATTTTAACGCCGCCGCGTCCGCGAATATCAACTGTTCCATCACTTTTGCGGTAAGCACCGGTGACACGAAGCGCGAGTGAATCACGAACGATAGGAACGTTGACCGCACCTTGCACATTCACAAGATTATAGCTGCCGTAAGTCGCATTCGCAAAACCGCCAAATTCGCTTAAATTCGGCCGGTTGTTGGTAACGGTCAAAGCGCCTGCCGAGGTGTTGCGACCAAATAAAGTGCCTTGCGGACCGCGCAAAACCTCAACGCGTTCCACATCAACAAACTCACCCAGC
>JAAFIB010000100.1 GCA_013297725.1 Sphingomonadales bacterium | reverse complement strand
ACCATGCCGAGGGGCTGGATTACGAAGTGCTACGTGCCTTTGGCATTACCCCGGGCGTCGCGCCCGATCTGCGCCGCTGGGAAGACATTCTTGACCGTCAGCAAAACCCCGAAGGCGAAGTCACCATTGGCGTTGTCGGCAAATATGTCGGCCTTGCCGATGCGTATAAATCGCTGAACGAAGCGTTGGCGCATGGCGGCTTTGCCAATCGGGTAAAGGTCAACATCAAATGGATCGATGCCGAACTGTTTGAAAAGGGCGATAGCGATATCGCAGCCGCGCTTGAACCGATGCACGCGATCCTTGTCCCCGGCGGCTTTGGCGAACGCGGTTCAGAAGGCAAAATCGCCGCTGTCCGCTTTGCTCGCGAACGCAAAGTGCCGTTTTTTGGCATATGTCTGGGCATGCAGATGGCGTGTATCGAAGGTGCGCGGAATACCGCGGGCATCGCCGATGCATCCAGCACCGAATTTGGTCCGACCGGCGAACCAGTCGTTGGCATCATCACCGAATGGATGACTGAGGAAGGTCTGCAAACACGTGAAGCTGGCGGCGATCTGGGCGGCACGATGCGGCTTGGAGCCTATGAGGCGCAGCTATCGGGGAACAGCCATGTGTCGGGAATATACGGCGCGTCGGTAATTTCGGAACGTCATCGCCACCGGTATGAAGTCAACGGCACATATAAAGAGCCGCTGGAAAAGGGCGGCTTGCTGTTTTCAGGGATGTCGCCCGATGGCCTGTTGCCAGAGATCGTTGAACGCCCCGACCATCCATGGTTCATCGGCGTGCAGTTCCATCCAGAACTGAAATCAAAACCGTTTGACCCGCATCCGTTGTTTGCGAGTTTTATCGCAGCGGCTGTGGAGCATGGCCGGTTGGTTTGAAGCTAACATCTGAATAAGCCCATAATTCGTCATCCTGAACTTGTTTCAGGATGACGAACCACGGTCGCTTGTTATCCTGAAACAAGTTCAGGATGACGATTATTCATACGTTATGCACGGCGCATCAAGCAGCTTTGCCGCCCTTTTTCTTGCCATCTTCGTGTTCGATCACGGTCGGACCTGCGTTGCCACCGATCATGATCTTACGCGGTTTCAATTCATCGGGGATTTGACGCTCTAGCGTGATGAGCAGCAATCCATCGGCCATATCCGCGTCTTTCACAAAGACATGGTCAGCAAGCTGGAACCGGCGTTCGAAATTGCGGTTGGCGATGCCAAGGTGTAGGAAATCACGGTTATCATTGCCTTCAACGGCCTTCGATCCTGATACCATCAGCAGGTTTTGCTGCGCGGTGATGTCGATCTCTTCGGGCTTAAAGCCAGCGACCGCGACAGTGACCAGATATTTGTTTTCCTCAATACGTTCGATGTTGAACGGAGGATAATTGTCGCCCTGCGCGGTGCGACCTGCGTTTTCGAGCAAGTCGAACAAGCGGTCAAAACCCACAGTGGTGCGGCGATAGGGGGTGAAATCAAAACGGTTCATAACAAATTCTCCTGTTGAGCAATTTGGATCAATAGAAAGCCCGCATACGCAGCGCCCTCCGGTTATTAAGCAGCCAATCAGCCGCTCGAATGCAGAAATGGGATTGGCGCAACAAATGTCAAGAGCGCGAGAGTAAAACCAAGGAATAGCGGGGCCAAAAATAAATATGGCCGGGTGAGCGCCTATAGCGGCAGCTTCAACCCGGCCAATCCCCCTGAACCATGGCCGTTTATAAAATAGGCCAGCGCAGGAGTTATTGATCGCTTGAATAGTGCCGCAATGCAAATGATAGCGCACGCGGCTTAACGCTTTTTCAGGGACTGTGGCTGTGGTGCAACAAATCTGTCATATCGAACATCGCTTGCCAGCGCATCGCGCGCTGCCTAATGCGAAACGATATTCGTTCAACCATCGGAACTTACCTATATTATGATCCTCAATCGCTATGAACGCATGGTGGCAAAGCGGTATTTGCTGCCGGGGAAGGGCGAAGGGTTCATTTTCCTTGTCGCCACGATCAGTTTGGTTGCCGTTGCCTTGGGCGTTGCCGCGCTGATTATTGTGATGAGTGTGATGAACGGCTTTCGTGCCGAGCTGTTTGACAAAATTGTCGGGCTTAACGGGCATGCTGTGGTGCAGGGTCACGGGGGGCGGCTCGCCGATTGGCGCGATGTACTGGCCGAGGTGCGCAAAACGCCCGGCGTTACCGAGGCATCGCCGCTGATTGAGCAACCTTTGCTCGCGACCAGCAACGGCCGCGTAGAGGCTATCCTTGTGCGCGGCATGCAGGTTGGCGACATACTCGAAAACCCGACGCTAAAGGGCAAAACTATCGACGGCGATATGGCGTTGCTGCGTGCGGGAACAGAGCGCGTTGGCATTGGTTCACGGCTTGCTGCAAAGCTTGGCGCACGAGTGGGCACACGGGTAACAATCATCAATCCGGCGGGGCAGACCACGCCCTTTGGCACTGTGCCGCGCGAGATTTCGTATGAAGTTGCCGCGATTTTTGAGGTTGGCGTTTTCGATTATGATGAAGCGTTCGTCATCATGCCGATTGAAGATGCACAGCTGTTGATGCTGTTGGGTGACGAAATCGGGATGATCGAGTTGAAAACTGTCGATCCCGATGCCGTTGGCGAAATACTCCGTCCGCTACAGACAAAGCTTTCGGACAGAGCGATGATTATCGATTGGCGCAGCATGAATGCGCAATTGTTTGAGGCGCTGGAGATTGAACGCATTGCGATGTTTGTTGTGCTGTCGATCATTGTGCTGGTTGCGGTGTTCAACATCCTGTCGTCGCTGATCATGCTGGTGCGTGCAAAAACCCGCGACATTGCGATCCTGCGGACGATGGGCGCGGCGCGGAAATCTTTGCTGAAGATTTTTGTCACTGTAGGCGTGTCGATTGGGATTGCGGGTATTGGCACAGGGATGATCCTTGGCTTTATCTTCCTGTATTTCCGCCAAGGTATTGTGCGGGGTATTCAGTTTGTTACCGGGCAAAATCTATGGGATCCCTCGATCCGGTTCCTTACCGAATTGCCGTCGCGCACTGATCCGGTCGAGGTCGCCGCAATCTGTGGCCTTGCATTGTTCTTCAGTTTTTTGGCTACACTTTATCCGGCGCTGAAAGCTGCTGGAACCGATCCTGTGCAGGTGCTTCGTTATGAGTAAGATTATCGCCGAAATGGTCGATGTGCGTCGCGATTTCACGCAGGGCGATGTGACCATAGAGGTCCTTCGCGGGGTTAATCTGGCGATTGCTGAGGGCGAACTGGTGGCGTTGCTGGGGCCAAGCGGCACCGGCAAATCGACATTGCTACAGGCGCTGGGGCTGCTTGAAGGCGGCTTTGATGGATCGATCAAAATCGACGGCGAGGAAACGCACAGCCTTGGCCCTGATCGTTGCACCGTGATCCGGCGCGAGAAGCTGGGCTTTGTGTATCAATTCCACCATTTGCTGCCCGATTTCGATGCGCTGGAAAACGTGATGTTGCCGCAGCTCATCATGGGCCTTGGTCCAGATGAAGCCCGTGACCGTGCATCGACTTTGCTGTCGACCTTGGGACTAAGCGAGCGTTTGGAGCATCGTCCGGCAAAGCTATCCGGGGGCGAACAGCAACGCGTTGCTGTGGCGCGTGCGCTCGCCAACCGGCCTAGGCTGGTTCTTGCCGATGAACCCACCGGCAATCTGGACGAACACACAGCTAACGTCGTTCTTGGCGAATTTATGAATTTGGTGCGCAGTCAGGGTTCTGCCGCTTTGGTCGCAACGCACAACGAACGTCTGGCGGCAAAGATGGACCGTGTGGTAAGGCTGCACGATGGAAAATTGGGATAGGAACCTGTAAATGAACGTACATGATTTCACCGTGGCGATGCCCGGCGGCGCAAGCCAAGACTTGAAAGATTATGCCGGCAAAGTCGTGCTGGTCGTCAACACCGCATCCAAATGCGGCTTTACCCCGCAGTATAAGGGGCTGGAGGCGCTGCACCGCAAATATGCCGATAAAGGCTTAGTTGTGCTGGGCTTTCCCTGCAATCAGTTTGGCGCGCAAGAACCGGGTGATGAGGAAGAGATCAAGACATTCTGTTCGCTGAATTACGACGTCTCGTTTCCGCTGGCGAAAAAGGTTGATGTGAACGGCGATGCGGCTGATCCATTATGGCAGCATTTGAAACAACGGCAATCGGGTCTGCTGGGCAGTCGTGGGATCAAGTGGAACTTCACCAAGTTTTTGGTCGATAAAGACGGCGAAGTTGTGGGCCGCTATGCACCGACAGTGACACCGGAATCGCTTGAGAAAGATATTGAGCGGTTGTTGGGTTGAGCTCCGTCATCAATTAAACCCCCAAACCAGCAAACTAATAATCGTCACCCCGTGCTTGACACGGGGTTAGGCTTTTCGATCGGGGGCTAAGTGAAAAAGCCAAGCCCCGCATCAAGTGCGGGGCGACGAGTTTTTGATAAGTGTTGGGTGAAATAACTCTGGATCGTCCATGCGCATCAACGATTGTCCACAGCTACGACCAACACCCCGTTTGCGAATCATCTGGCCCTGCACTAGCTTCTGCAAATGGCTCTAGTCCCCTTCGTCCCTTTACGCGTCTTTTCCGCCTATACCATGTTGGATGGCGCGATTGAGCCAAAGGCGATTGGCAAATATACCAAGGGTTTAGGCTATCCCGCCATCGCCGTTACCGACCGCAACGGCCTTTACGGCGTGATGCCGTTTGAGGATGGCTGTCGCGCCACGGGCGTTCAGCCGATCATTGGCCTGATGTTGTCGGTCACACGGCCATTGGAGCTATCGGGCGGAAAGCCCGTGCGAGATTGGCTGGCGCTGTATGCGCAGGATGAGGATGGCTATCAAAATCTGTGCCGCCTTGTCTCTGCATCACACCTTGATCATGCCGAGGATGCTGATCCGCAGGTGAGCTTTGATCTATTGGCTGAGTTTAGCGACGGACTGATTGCACTAACAACAGGCGGCGAGGGCGGGCTGGCGCGGCTGTTTGCCGATGGTCAATTGGATGCTGCTGAGGGCTATTGTGACCGGCTGCAAAAGATATTTCCTGACCGGCTTTATATCGAACTCGCGCGGCGCGGCGATGCGACCGAGGAAGCGGCGGAAGAAGCACTGATCGCGCTGGCCTATGCCCGTGACTTGCCACTGGTTGCGACGAACCCTGCCTGTTTTGCCGAACCCGATTTCTACGAAGCGCATGATGCCATGCTGTGCATTGCTGACGGCGAATATGTGGAGAATGAGGACCGGCGCAAAAGCAGCCGCCATGCATGGATCAAAACCGGTCAGCAAATGCGCGAGATGTTTAAGGATGTGCCAGAGGCGCTGGCCAACACATTGGTCGTGGCGCAGCGGTGCGGCGTCGGCGCGCCCCGGCGTAAACCGATTTTGCCGAGTATCGCAGGCGATAAAGCGGGCGAAGACGCGCAGCTTATCCTTGATGCCAAAGCGGGTTTGGAAGAGCGGTTGGCGGTTGCGGGTATAACTGCCCTCGATGCGCGCCAAGTCTATTTTGACCGGCTTGATTTTGAAGCCAATGTCATTACCGAGATGGGTTTTTCGGCGTACTTCCTGATCGTTGCGGACTTTATCAAATGGGCTAAGTCGCAAGACATCGCCGTGGGTCCGGGCCGTGGGTCAGGCGCGGGTTCAGTTATCGCATGGGCGCTGACCATTACCGATCTTGATCCGTTGCAATTCGGGTTGCTGTTCGAACGTTTCCTTAACCCCGAACGTGTGTCGATGCCGGATTTCGATATCGATTTCTGCGAAACGCGGCGCGGTGAAGTGATCCGCTACGTGCTGCAAAAATACGGCCACCGCCAAGTCGCGCAGATTATCACTTTTGGTAAGTTAAAGGCGCGGGCAGTTTTGCGCGATACAGGGCGCGTGTTGCAAATGCCCTATGGGCAGATTGACCGGCTGTGCAAGCTTGTGCCTAACCATCCGCAAGACCCCTATGATCTGCCCCGCGCGCTGGCCGGTGTGCCCGAATTGCGCGAGGAGTACCGGCGCGACGAACAGGTAAAGCGGCTGTTTGATCTGGCGCAGAAACTTGAGGGGCTGCCGCGCCATAGCTCGACTCATGCCGCAGGTGTGGTGATCGGCGACCGGCCATTATCAGAGCTGATCCCGCTATACCGCGACCCGCGTTCGGACATTCCGGTAACGCAGTTCGATATGAAATTCGTCGAAGTAGCAGGGCTTGTGAAGTTCGACTTTCTGGGACTTAAAACGCTATCCGTGCTGCAAAAAGCGCAGCAGATGCTTGAGAAACGCGGCATCATTGTCGAATTTGACAAGCTAGCCCTCGACGATGAAGCGACCTATAAATTGCTGCAAGCAGGCGACACTGTCGGCGTATTCCAGCTGGAATCCGAAGGCATGCGCCGCACGCTGGCCGCTGTTCGTCCAACCAATTTTGGCGACATTATCGCGCTAGTCTCGCTGTATCGCCCGGGTCCAATGGACAACATCCCGATGTTTGGCCGCCGCAAAAATGGTGAGGAAAAGATCGAATATCCGCACGCGTTGCTTGAGGGGATATTGTCTGAAACTTACGGTGTGTTTGTTTATCAGGAACAGGTGATGCAGGCCGCGCAGATTCTTGCGGGCTATTCGCTGGGCGGCGCAGATTTGCTACGCCGTGCGATGGGCAAAAAAGTGCAGGCCGAAATGGATCAACAGCGCGCGGTGTTCGTTTCCGGTTGCGCCGAACATCATCAGATTGATCCGGTGAAGGCCAATGAGCTGTTCGATTTGATCGACAAATTTGCAGGCTATGGCTTTAACAAAAGCCATGCGGCGGCTTATGCTTTGCTGTCTTACCACACAGGCTGGTTGAAAGTGCATCACCCAGAGGTGTTCTTTGCCGCATCGATGTGTTTCGACATGCACCAAACCGATAAGCTTTCGATCTTTGTCGATGATATGCGGCGTTTGGATGTCGCCTGCCTGCCGCCGTCGATCAACGCCAGCGAGGCTGAATTTTCGGTTGAGGATTCAGAGCACGGGCTGGCTGTGCGCTATGCGCTGGCGGGGATCAAAAATGTCGGTGAAAAGGCGATGGAGGGCTTAGTCGAGGAGCGGGTCAAGGAAGGCAATTTCCAAAGCCTTGATGATTTCGCCAATCGTGTTGATCCCGGATTATTGAACAAGCGCCAGATTGAAAACCTGTCCGCTGTCGGTGCTTTCGATGATCTCCACGCCAATCGCGCTGGCGTATATGCTGGCGCAGAACTGATCCTATCCGCCGCGCAATCCGCACGCGATACACGCGAAAGTGGGCAGGGCGGGTTGTTTGGTGAAGGCGGCGGCAGCGATGCGGCGA
>JAAFIB010000010.1:13915-54464 GCA_013297725.1 Sphingomonadales bacterium | reverse complement strand
GGTGCGCATACGAAGAACTTGTTTTTAAAGGACGCCGGCGGTCAATTCTGGTTGGTAACTGTTCCAGCTGAAATTCGCGTTGATTTGAAGAAGCTACCACAAGCCATTGGTTCTAAACGCGTAAGCTTTGGCAACGCAGATGATATGATGCGCCTTCTTGGTGTGACGCCCGGGTCTGTTACGCCGCTTTGCGCTATTCATGATAAAGCCGGTGAGGTGAATGTTGTTATAGATGAGCGTCTGGCAACAGCAGACAGCGTTAATGTTCATCCATTAAGAAACACAGCAACTATAGGGCTTTCACCTGTTAACTTGATCCAGTTGCTTAGGCACTGGCGGCACGAACCGATCATTGCAACGATCCCAGCGGTTGAGTAGTTGTAATTTTGTGTGATTTTGGTGTAATTAAATTATATTTAATCGAGGCGGCTCGTCATTTAGTATGATTGTTACATTTTTTTACAACGTAAATTGGTTAAAATTTATTTAAATATATCAGGCTCTAAACGCCCTATTTTGAAACATGGGCTATGCATGATCAATTTTCCGCGTTGATATCATACATTTTCTGCTATCACTAAATCTCCGGTTGGGGTGGCCAGGAATTCTGCTTCGTTAGAGGACGATATGGCTACTCATACCCGCGTGTTAAACGATACATTCACGACCAATGCTCGCCGACCAAGTGGACAGTACGGCAGCGTCAATCAACTTGGCGTGCCTATCGTTGGTCGTCAGTACAATGAAATCGTTGTTCGTCATGACAAACAAGACCAGATTTTCTGGTGCTTTATGAACCAAAAAGGTCGTCCGAGTTACACCTACAGCCTTGGGGCTGAGGTGCAGGACGTGCAGGATTGGGTCACTGATAATTATGCCTTCGCCGCTAATGGCGGACCTGATGATCTTCGTTATTTTGTTTGTGGATCGAAAACTCCCGGCGTTTACAACCTCGGCGGTGATCTTCGCCATTTTGCCGAAAGCATCCGCCAGCGCGATTTGCCCGCCATGCGCAAATATGCCGAGACATGCGTACGGATGCAGCACGCCAACTGGAATGCATTTGGCGCACCGATTATCACATTCGCTCTTGTTCAAGGCGATGCCTTGGGGGGCGGCTTTGAACACGCTCTAGCATTTGATGTCTTGGTTGCCGAAAAAAGTGCGCGCTTGGGTTTGCCAGAAATTATTTTCAACCTTTTCCCCGGCATGGGAGCCTACAGCTTCCTGATCCGGCGTGTCGGACGAAAGCTGGCTGAAAAATTCATTCTTGACGGGAAAATTCACACAGCAGAGGAACTGTACGAAATGGGCATCGTCGATATTCTTGTTGAGGATGGCGAAGGCGAGGCTGCTATCGTTGAATATTGCAACAAGCACCGCCAGCGTTTTGCCGCCGAACGCGCAGTCTATATGGCGCGGCGTGCGTCCGACCCTGTTGAGCTGGATGAATTATTGAAGATAACGAACATCTGGGCGGAAACGGCGATGACGTTAACTGAGGCTGATGTCCGCAAAATGGAGCGGCTAGCCAACGCCCAAGAACGGCGGATCAACCGGAGCTTGCAACGGGTTGTGTAACAGCACCCGATGCAAAAGGTTCTAGGTCCACCTTTACATTCTCAAACGCTTTCAACACATTTGCGGCATGCTGCGGTGCTTTATCGTTAAACTCAGCTTCGGTTATTTTTTCCAGTTTTCCGCACAATGCGGCCAAGATCACAGCGCCAATGTTGTTGGCGCAACTTTTCATTGCATGGGCTGCAAAACGAAACTGATTAAGATCTCGCTCGGTCACAGATTTCTGCAATGTCTCTAAAGATTCATCCGCATCGGTGAAAAAGCTATCAATCATCTCGTCGACGAAACTTTGATCGCCGATGGTTAAGAGATAATCGATTTGAGCCGGATCAATGGACGCATGTGACGTAGCACTGGCCGATCCCATTAACTGCACCACAGTTCCAAGCGGATCATCTGTGGGAGACGGAATTTGGACCGTTTCGCCTTTATGCTCGCAACAGCTATCGATCGTCGCCAGCAGCAGCTTGGCATTGACGGGTTTGGTCAATCGCAAATCCATACCAGCATTAAGGCAACGCTCTTCAGTTTCGATTGTCGCATCGGCGGTAACGCCAACAATAGGAAGATGCTGACGACCACCCTCTATCTGACGCCACATTTTGCAAGCTGTGATCCCATCAAGCTTGGGCATGTTCACATCAAGAAGAAGAATGTCGTAATCATCCTTCTCCAGAGCTTCTAGAGTTTCGTCGCCGTCGCATACAAGTATCGCCTCATGCCCTGCAGCTTCGAGTATTGCCGCCAGAATATTACGGTTCGTTCGATTATCATCGGCCACAAGCACTTTACGCGGCGTCGAAACCTTTGGTTTTTCATTCTGCACTAAAGCGGTAATTTTATTGCTGCCAGCAAAGGAGCAACCGATCCGAATGGCGCTGCGCACTTCGTCAAATTGCGGCGTCGCTGGAAGCACTGTTGCGAATGCAGCGCGTAGCTCTACATCTTCCAAATCAATTTCGTCGGTATTGGCGACAAGTACTGGCGCAACTTCGGCTGTCGAGAATTTCTGCCACAACGTATCGTCCGTTGTAATCTGATCTGCCAAATGTTTATCAATTATGGCGATGCTAAAATCAGTTAGCGTTATTTGTTCCAGCGCTGCCGATAACTCTTCATATGTTACACAAGCGATGCTGCGAACGTGGTAATTACCCGCGGCCTGCGCCTTGGCCAAAAGGCTGCCATCAAATTGACCAAGAGCCAACAATTTGACTGTAGGTTCTAAAGAGACGTCGACTGCCGTTTTTGTAGGGCTTTGCTCAATCCTCTCAACCGGGATCGTTACAAAAAATTGTGTGCCACGCCCCAATTCGCTCTCAACACTAATGGTGCCGCCAATTTGGCTAAGCGACTGACGACAAATGGCAAGCCCCAACCCGGTTCCACCGAAGCGATTCAAAACTGTTTCATCGGCCTGTTGAAACGGCTCAAAAATCCGCTTCAGTGCATTTTCGGCAATGCCTATGCCTGTGTCTGAAATGGTCAGGCATAAAGTTGTTTGGTTGCCTGCATCCCTCAGCTTACTTGATATTGTAACACCACCAGACTCGGTGAATTTGATAGCATTGCCAACTAGATTGAGAAGCGTATTGCGAACAACGTCTATTGGTGCATTGACAATCGTATCACTGAAAGGTTCTGCGTGCAGGTGGATCGCAAGCGATTTTTCTACCGCTCTGACCTGCATGATGTCGCGAATTTCAGCTAGTATTTCAGTTGCCTTCATCGGCTTTTGCGGAATGTTCACAGGGCCGCTGTCATCACGGGCAATCTGGATCAACTGGTCAATCAAATGCAAAAGATGCTCGCCTGCCTTTACACTTGCATCAATCATGTCGTGCTGGTTCTTTGGCATTTCAATCTGTTTCAGATGGTTGCCGTAACCAATGATTGCATTCAGCGGTGTTCGCAGTTCATGGCTAACGCTTGCAAGAAAGTAGCTTTTGGCTCTGTTTGCAGTTTCAGCTTGATCCTTAGCTTGGGACAATTTTCTGATCAGCTTTGAACAATATGCCGGAATAACAAGCAAGGCCAATGTCAGGCTATATCCCAATGCAGCATTTTGTTGCCAGTATTCGGTCATCAATACAGGCACACCGAATGCTACAGTTGAGAAGATCGAGGCAATGGCTAGCCATTTCAGTCCTAGACGAAAGCCTGTGCCCAACGCGGCCCATAAAAATAGCGGATAAACGAAAGATGTCGCCTCAGGCGAATACAGCAAGATCGTCGATGCCATAACGTTATCGACAATAATCCCGATGAGAAAATAGGTTTCTCGCGGAATGCTTTTGGCACGTACAGCCAAATACAAGGCGAAATGAACGCTAAGAAAAAGGGCAAAGGCCGAAAAAATGAACTTATCTGCGCTGAGCATATAACTGCCTGTCCACGCGGCAAGACCTAGAAAGATACGGTTCTTGGCCATCTCAAGTTCATGGACAGGTGCCGCTGCTTCTGCAGTCGAGTCAGTTTTTCTAAAGGCGTTGATCTTCATCATCCTGCCCTTTGAAAACTGATGGGACCATCGCCAAACAGTGTGTATATTTGGTCGATGCGTAGGGATCTGCCAAACAGATAGCCTTGCAATTCATCACAGCCCGCAGCGTGCAACAGGGCGCGTTGTCCCTCGGTCTCTACGCCCTCTGCAACAACGCGCATTCCCAGCGCGTGTGCCAGATGTGCAATTGTTGAGATGATTGCACGATCCGCAGTGGACTGTTCAATTCTTGAGATAAATGTCTGATCGATTTTCAGTCGTTTGGCGGGTAGATCGCGGAGATATTGGAGCGAAGAATAGCCAGTACCGAAATCGTCTATCGAGATATCGATGCCATTTGACCGAAGCCTTTCGAGCTGTGCAAGTAATTCTGCACTTTGATCGATCAGCAGTTCTTCGGTAATTTCCACCGTTAATTGCCCTGGCCCGATGCCATGAGCAGCGGTGAAGCCCAAGATTTCATCGCACAGACTGGAGGATTGAAATTGCCTTGGCGAGACATTGACCGCAACATGGGGTAGGGCAATGCCATCGTTGCGACATTGAGCAATCTGTTTGCAAACCGTGTCGATGACCCACAGGCCGATACGGTTGATTAGGCCAGTATCGTTGGCAACTTTGATGAATTCGTTCGGCATAAGGCGCCCGCGAACAGGGTGATTCCACCGCAGCAGCGCTTCAAGCCCGCAATATTCACTCGTCACAGCATCAATAATTGGCTGATATTCCAGAACAAATTGTTCAGTTTCTAAGGCATCGCGCAGGTCAGCCTCTACCTCTGCATTCTGCTGTGCAATGCGGTTCAATTCTGACGAGAAAAAGCAAAACCTGTTACGTCCATTGGCTTTCGCTTCGTACATTGAAAGATCAGCAAGACGTAGCAATTCGTCAGCGGACACGCCATCACCTGGGATCATCGCGATGCCGATGCTTGCACCGATCAATTGTTCGGAATCGTCAAAGCGGTAAGGCTGACTGATCTGCGCGAGTAATTGAGCGCTTTGAGCTGCAGCGTCTTCTACGCCCGTAATGTCGCGTAGTATGATGGCAAACTCGTCCCCGCCAATTCGCGAAGCAAAAGAGGACGGGTTTAGATGCGTGCTGATCCGTTCAGCGACAGACCGTAAAAGGATATCGCCAGCCTGATGTCCGCGCGTGTCGTTGATGACTTTAAATCTGTCCAGATCTACCAACAGTAATGCGGCGGTTTCGCCATTTTTTTGGCATTCTTCAATCGTCGTACGGACATTTTCAGACAATAGAGCCCGGTTTGGCAATCCTGTCAGGATATCGTGAAGCGCCAAATGCGCGCGATGCTCTTCGGCAAATTTGCGTGCAGTAATATCAACGGCAGACGTCAAAACGCCGATGACTTGACCATCCATATTCTGCAAAGGCGCTTTGTTGCAATGAAATGTCAGTGAGACGCCATCGCTTATATAGACTTCTTCATAATTCGGGATTGAGTTGCCGGTTTCGATGATAACAGTGTTACGTCGCCGCTCTCGTTCGGCGAGTGCCGACGGCAAAGAATCATAAACTGATGTACCAACAAGCGAGTCAGGGTCTTTTTTGAATAAGGCTGACTGATAATTGTTCATGAACAGGAATTTTCCATTCCTGTCTGTGGCGTTGATCATGATCGGTGTTGTGTCGATGATTTGTTCAAGCATCGATTTTGGTGCTTGAGCGCCGCCTTGATGATTGGGATCGGATGCATTTTGACCGAATGCCCCTTCTTCCAATTCCCGGCTTTTGCGGTGCTGGTTAATCAGCAATAACGCGCGTTCGCGGAATTCGGTGTCCGTTACGGGGCTTTGTAGAAAGTCTGTCGCGCCTGCGTCGAGCGCCGTAATCCTGCATTCTCGATCTTGCCGTGCTGTGATCACGATCGCAGGAGCGCCGCCACCTGCGCCACGTTCGCGCACGCGACGAATGAATTCTGCGCCATTCATTTCGGGCATGCGAAAATCGACAATTAGTAGGTCGGCTGTCTCAGTTTCTAACCAAGCAAGCGCCTCCACAGAGCTTTGAAAGCATTTGGAGCTGAACTCTGGCCCCATCATCGCCACGAACTGCGCGTAAATCCGCAAGTTGGTGGCACGATCGTCCACTATGACAATGCGCGCATGCATAACTTCCAAGTAAGCTGCTATTCTCAAGGAATGGTTAACCGTTTGCTCGTTCCCGGTAAGTTTTTTTACATCTGGGAATTGGTACGGCAAAAGCCATTGAGTTGATGAGGCTGCAGCAGAAGGAAGGGCGTTGGTATCAGTTGCGCTTGGTGGACAGCATGCTTAGCCTGTCCCTAAGAGAATCGTTTTCGGAAAGCCTTATCCAGAATGCATTATGAGCAGCAATATCTTGACCTGATGCAGCGAATTTGGACCGAGGGGACAGTCCAAAAAGACCGGACTGGTGTTGGAACCAAATCGCTGTTCGGCGCGCAGATGCGCTTTGATTTGGCGGATAATGCCATCCCGCTGTTAACCACTAAACGTATTTTCTGGAAAACAGCGGCGCGTGAGATGTTGTGGTTTTTGACCGGCGACACAAATATACGATCACTGTTAAAGCAAAAAGTGCGGATCTGGACCGATTGGCCGCTTGACCGTTATCGGCGTGAAACTGGCGAACACATTGCGCAGGACGATTTTGAACAGCGGATCATTGACGACATTAATTTTGCCGAAAAATGGGGCGACCTAGGCCCGGTATATGGTGCGCAATGGGTCAATTGGCCGCGTTATGAAGATGCAGGGCAGGGGCTTTATAGGCGCGCGGAAAAAGGGATCAACCAGATCGAATTGCTGGTTGAGAGCTTAAAGACCAACCCTGGTTCGCGGCGACATATCTTTGAAGGGTGGAACGTTGCCGAACTTGATCAAATGGCGCTGCCGCCATGCCACAAAACCTATCAGTTTCATGTTGCTGATGGTGTTCTAAGCGGCTTGCTGTTTCAGCGCAGTTGCGATCTTGGGCTCGGCTTTGGTTTCAATGTTTTTTCTGCCGCGATGTTGATCAAAATGTTGGCGCAGCAAACTGGTTATGAACCAGGCGAATTGATCTGGCAGGGCGGCGACGTTCATCTGTATTTGAACCACGCGGAACTCGTCGAAGAACAGTTGTCACGGACCCCAGCTGGCGCACCAAAGATGCATTTACTGCGACAGCCCGACAGCATTTTTGATTATGAAATCGAGGATTTTGAAGTACTTGATTATATGCCGCAAGCACATATCTCGGCTCCAGTTGCGGTATAGGACAGGTTTATTGACCTAAATGATAACTTGAAATAAAATAACAAAAGCGGACAACATTGACATGTGATTCGCCGTTGGCCTTTGGCCAGCTGGAGAGGAAGCGATGACAGATAAAAAGTCCAATTTGGGGCCGCTGCGGCTACACATACCCGAACCTAAATTCCGCCCCGGTGACGAAGCGGATTTCAGTGACATTGTGGTGCCACCGGTCGATCTGATCGCAAAGCCCGACGAAGCCTCTACGCCTGCCAGCATACAAGATCTTGCCTATGGTTTAGTCCGCGTGTTGGACGATGATGGACAGGCAAAGGGCAGTTGGAACCCCGGCCTAAATGCGGATCAGTTGCGACTGATGTTGCGCAATATGATGATGGTACGGGCCTTTGATGATCGCATGTTCCGCGCGCAGCGTCAGGGCAAAACCAGTTTCTACATGAAATCGACGGGCGAAGAGGCAACGTCTGTTGCGACCACTATGGCGCTGGCCAGCGATGACATGACGTTCCCAAGCTATCGCCAACAGGGCATCTTGATCACGCGTGGATACCCGTTGGTGCAGATGATGAACCAAATCTATTCGAACCGGTCGGACCATCTAAAGGGGCGCCAGCTGCCGATTATGTATTCGGCACCCAGCCATAGTTTTTTCAGCGTATCGGGCAATCTGGCGACGCAATATCCGCAAGCTGTGGGCTGGGCGATGGCAAGTGCATCGCGCGGAGACACACGGATTTCTGCAGTTTGGTGCGGCGAGGGATCAACAGCTGAGGGCGATTTCCACGCGGCGATGACCTTTGCTGCGGTGTATAACGCGCCAGTCATTATGCAGGTCGTCAACAACCAATGGGCGATTTCTTCGTTCTCGGGGATCGCAGGCGGTGAACGCACGACTTTTGCTGCGCGCGGTGTTGGCTATGGCATCGCCTCTCTGCGTGTGGATGGCAACGATCCGTTGGCGGTGTACGCGGCTATGCGATGGGCGGCGGATCGCGCCCGCACTAACAATGGGCCGACGTTTATCGAATATTTCACGTACCGAGCCGAGGGGCATTCAACCTCGGATGATCCAGAAGCATATCGTGCAGCCAAAGAATACGACAAGTGGCCGCTGGGTGATCCAGTGAACCGGTTAAAGGCGCATCTGATCTTGCTTGGTGAATGGACTGAGGAGCAGCATGCTGATCAAGCCGCCGAGCTAACCGACAGCGTTAAGAAGATGCAAAAGGAAGCTGAGGCAAACGGTATATTGGGCCACGGGTTGCATCATCCTTTCGATACGATGTTTGAAGATGTTTTTGAAGAAATGCCATGGCATCTAAAAGAGCAAGCCGCTGAACTTCATGAAGAACAGGAAGCCAAGTTCGGTACCGAATGGGAGCCGAGCTGATGGTTGAAATCACCGATACTCCTAAGCGCATGAACATGATCGAGGCGATCAACAGCGCGCTTGACGTTATGCTTACACGCGACCCTGATGTTGTCCTGATGGGCGAAGACATCGGCTATTTTGGCGGCGTATTCCGGGCGACTGCGGGATTGCAGGCCAAGCATGGCAACACCCGGGTATTCGATACACCGATCAGCGAATGCGGGATTATCGGCGCGGGCGTTGGCATGGCGGCCTATGGTCTGCGACCCGTTCCAGAAATCCAGTTTGCTGATTATATCTATCCGGGGCTAGATCAGCTTGTAAGCGAAGCGGCGCGAATGCGTTACCGGTCAGCCAATGACTATATTTGCCCGATGACGGTGCGGTCGCCCTTTGGTGGCGGGATATTTGGCGGGCAAACGCATAGCCAATCGCCAGAAAGCCTGTTCACGCATATCTGCGGGATAAAGACTGTTATCTCATCAAACCCTTATGATGCAAAAGGGCTATTGATTGCGGCGATTGAGGATAATGATCCGGTCATCTTCTTTGAACCAAAGCGCATCTATAATGGTCCGTTCACCGGCTATTATGATCGCCCGGTTGAACCATGGGCAAAGCATGATGGCAGCGATGTTCCCACCGATTATTATCGTATTGAACTGGGTAAAGCTGCAACAGTCCGTGAGGGGCAGGCGCTGACAATCCTTGTTTATGGAACCATGGTTCACGTGGTTAAATCGGTAGTTGATGAAGTCGGAATTGACGCAGAAATCATTGATTTACGGACACTTTTGCCACTGGATATTGAGGCGATAGATACCTCGGTAAAGAAAACCGGACGGTGCATGGTGGTGCATGAGGCAACACGGACTAGCGGCTTTGGGGCCGAGCTGGCGGCATTGGTGCAGGAACGTTGCTTCTATCATCTGGAGGCTCCGGTCGAACGCGTCACCGGATTTGATACACCTTATCCACATAGCCTTGAATGGGCCTATTTCCCCGGGCCAGTGCGGATTGCACGGGCGCTTGAAAAAATTATGAAGGACTGACGTCATGGGAACTTTTACCTTCAAACTTCCCGATATCGGTGAAGGCATTGCCGAGGCGGAAATCGTTGCTTGGCATGTCAAAATTGGCGACCGGATTGAGGAAGATCAGCCGATTGCCGACATGATGACAGATAAGGCCACGGTCGAAATGGAAAGCCCTGTTTCGGGCGTTGTTACTGCGGTTGCCGGCGAGGCGGGCGATGTGATTTCGATTGGTTCAATGCTGGTGGAGATTGAGGTTGAAGGTGGCGAAGAAGCGCTGCCTGCAAATGCTGATAAAGCACCAAAACCTGAACCCGAGTTTACGCCGCCACTCCCAAACGTTAGTCCTGAGCCTGTCGAAGGACGGGTGATGCAGGACAGCGGTGCTTCGACAAGCTCAGCACCAACGGACCATACTAAAGCCGTGTTGTCGGTACGCGGCTCAGTCACCGCATCCCCCGCTGTCCGTGCTCGCGCCAAATCGCTCGGTGTAGAACTCAGCTTGGTAAAAGCATCGGGCGGCCATGTTCGTCATGCAGACCTTGATGCCTATCTCAGCTATGGCGCAGGGCAGGGCTATCGCGCCGCCGGAACCTCCGCAAAACGCGACGATGAAGCGGTCAAAGTCATCGGCATGCGCCGCCGCATTGCCGAGAATATGGCTGCGTCAAAGCGCAATATCCCGCATTTCAGCTATGTCGAGGAATTCGACGTTACCGCAATGGAAGCGATGCGTGCGGACCTGAATGACAATCGCGGCACGCGGCCAAAGCTGACGATGTTGCCGTTTTTGATTGTTGCGATCTGTAAAGCGATCCCGGCATTTCCGATGATAAATGCACGTTATGATGACGAAGCGGGCGTAGTCACACGCCACGGCGCAATCCATCTTGGTATGGCAACGCAAACGGATGCGGGGCTAATGGTTCCGGTTTTACGCGATGCGCAGGACATGAATGTCTGGCAATTGGCGCACGAAATAACGCGTTTGGCCAATGCAGCGCGCGATGGAACGGCGAAAAGCGAAGAGCTTTCTGGTTCTACTTTGACCGTCACTTCGCTTGGCCCACTTGGCGGCATAGCAACAACACCGGTCATCAACCGGCCCGAAGTTGCAATCATTGGCCCGAACAAAATCGTCGAACGCCCGGTTTTCGTGGGCGACACGATCGAAGCGCGCAAGTTGATGAACCTGTCGATCAGTTGCGACCACCGTGTTGTCGACGGATGGGACGCTGCTAGTTTTGTTCAGGCATTGAAAAAGCTGGTTGAAACTCCGGTCCTTCTTTTCGCCGATTAAAACTTAAATCCTGCCAAGCTCTGTTGGTCAAATTTTAGTTTAAAGGTCAGGAACGGACCGCTGCGTGTGTAGCGGCTTTCTTCAAAGTCGCGATCTTCAAAACCGACCATGTTGTAACCAAGAGTTATGTTTGCATTGTCGAACGGTGTGACTGTCAACGTTGGACCGCCTGACCAAGAAATGTTCTTGCCAGAGGTTCCAATGCGCGCGGTGCCCGATACTCCAACATCTGCAAAGTCAGAAAGGTCGAATTTCAGATCTGCACCAATGACGTTGCTCCAACCTTTAACATCATCAAGGCCAAAGCGATCTGTGTTGTAGCGTGTGCCCCAGAAAAAGCCGTATTCGCCGCGTTCGATAAATGCCCCATCATCATTGTCGATGGGCGTATAGTTCACAGAAAGGCTATTGATCACGCGGTTTGACTTGACGTTGCCATTAACCAGCAACGGTGCGCCACCAATCGGACCGGGCAAACCGGCTACAGCATTTTGCACCGCATCATGACGGAATTCGGTCTTATTCAGGAACGACCACTGGCTATCGGCGGGGCGATGGGCCCAGCTGATTTCGGCCTGCGCCGTTGTTGTGCTTGCGCCTGTTTCTTGTTTGGCGCGGAACCAATTAAATGCTCCGCCAACTGCACGACCTTCACCGATTTGGCGCAGGATTGCAGTTGTAACGCCATAACGCTGCGTCGTATCACCATCGCGCCATTCGGCACGACCCGTCCAGCTCCAACGCTCGCCATGATAGCTTGCACCACCTGTCACCGCGACGAAATCTTCCGTCAACGTACCATCGCTGCCTAGGAACCCGCCAGAGGCGACAGGTTGCAGCGGATTGATGACATCGGCACGGGCAAACCCGCCGAGTGTTTTGTTGCCGTCAACGGTGAAGTCGACTGACCATTTGTCGTCCAGCTTAAACGACTGTGCCAAACCATAGGCTGCAAAAGTGCGCGGCCCATATTCGGTTATTTCCTGTTGATTGGCACTGGCAACGATCCGGCCGCCTGCCCAAGGTGCGATGTCAAAGCCTAACCTTGCGGTGCGTGCATCGATATTCTCACCCTTGGCAATTTCGTAACTGCCGATCAGCTGTATGTCGGAACGCACCGCATAGCGCGCACCTATTTTGTGGCGTGCAGGGAAGTCGATGCTTTCGTCTTCGCCGCCAATCGCAAATTCGCTTTGCGCGTCAAGTTCCAGCTTGCCGTCAAAGAATTTCTGCGATCCACCCAGTTTCACAAGCGTGGAGCGATTAGTGGAACCATCCGCCAATCTGTCGTCGGCATGGATGATGCCGGCACGCAGGGAAGTTTCGTTGTTACGATATTCGATTTCCGCCGAACCAGCACGACGACGCGCACCGGTTTGGAGATAATCCTCTTGATAGCCGAGCGCCGATACGCTGACCTGTTCAGTCAGGCGATAGCGGGCATCGAGGCCAAATTTCTCTGTGCCGGTTTCTGAACGGTTGTTCTGGCCCAGCCCAAATTGTGCGGACTGGCGGCGGTAATACGCAAGCACATCGACCTTTGCGCCGTGATGCTCTGCTTCAAGCAGCACAGCCGTTGCTGTTCCTGCATCGGGAGTAGCGCTGCTGCCGCGTGCTTTGCCGTCTGTTGCCGCAATTTCAGCGCGCAGTTCAGTGCCTGTTCCTGGACGATAGACGATATCAGCGCCAGCCAGATTGGTTTTGCCAGTATCAGTTTCGTCGTGGATTGCGGTTGCAGCGATCTGCAGCTTTTCATCCTGCGACTGCCATTTCACACGGCCACCACCATTTTGCACTCGTTGGCCAATGCCATCGACTTCATATTCGGCAATGATGAATTGCGGATCAAGGCTTGAAGAGCGCGACAGCACTGGCTCGCGGAAACGCAATGTTCCGGCAAGATAGTCGATATCATAATCGATATGGCGGATCAGGTCGCGGCGTTCAACGATGCGATCAGAACGCAGACGATCACGCGTTTCCAGTGTGATCCGCTCGCTGTTTGGCAGGATGTCGCGTACCGTCAAATTATAAGGGCCGGTCAGGCCAGTGCCCTGAATTTCTTCACGGCGATAGCGATAGGGGGTATCGGCAGCAAAGACTTGTGCATGCACTTGCTCGCTACGATACTCGGCTTTGATACCGTTGAAATTGCGCTGGTAACGGGCGAGCTCAGGCTCGTCGATGCCAGTCGTATAATCACCAAACAGCGCATAGAACTGTGGACGTTCCAGCTTTAGATACAAGCGGCGGACCGATGCGGCGTCATAACGCTGCTCGCTACGGTCGGCATATACGGTGTAGTAACGGCGAGGATCGATGATGCCAGCAAAGCGGGTTTCATCTTCGTTCTTGTCGCTGTCATAAGCCAACGTCATCAGCCATTTCCCGCTGACACGGCCCTTGGCGTAGAGTGCAACGCGGCCATCAAGGTTCAACTGGTCGTCGTCTTGGACAAGCTCTTCCAGACCTTCATCCAGCGTGTTGAAGCCAACAGTTCCAGCGGCAAAGCCAACGACTGTCCATGGACGATCGCCTGGATCGAGCCATGTTTCAATGCGCTGTGTGCGGCGGACTTCACCGTCTTGGAAATTAAACGATACAGCAACTGTGCCAGACGCTGTGGTCGGTTCCAGTTCAATATAAGCAATACCGTTATCGCCGTGCACGCGCCAAACTGGTTGCGCACGTTCCAGACCCGACAGCTGGTTCGCTTGCTGCGCATCAACCTCGATAGCGGGGCGATACGGATCAGTGACGCTGAAATCGCCTACTGCATCATGCTGGATTGGTTTGCCATTACGGTCTGTCATACGAACCGCGATACGTGGACGTGTTACGCCGTCAGCCAACAGGACCGATTGATCCTTTAGGAACTGGGCCGTCATTGGCGCCCCTGCGACGTAGATATTCTGCGTCAGCGTTTCGACAATTGCGCCATCTTCACCGGTCACTTTGGCGGTGAGGACGTTGTTACCGGCATCAAGCAAAATACCGCGCCATACGGCTGCCCGCATATTGCCATCGGTGCTTTTTTTGGTGCCGTCAAAGTTAAGGACGTCAACCGGCTTGCCATTAACGAGCAGCTCGATCTTTTGACGCGGCATATGCTTGATAACAACACGGGTCGTGCGCGAACGTGGGTTATAATCGGTTACTGGAAACACAAAACCGACGCCCGGCGTCTGATTTTCGAACCAATCGGTCTCTGAACCAGCAGCTTGCGCATCGGTCAACACCGGGGGCAGGGGGACGGCTTTGGCGCGCGTATCTTCGCGTGCAACGGTTTGTACCGCACGGAAATCGGCACGTTTCAAGCTGCCGCCGCGGCCCTCGACAAAGCGTGAGATCGCGCTGCCAGCACTTCGTGTGTTGCGTGCGCAATCAACGGGTTTTTGGTCGAGTGGGAAGGTCGATGGGTCGATCTGCACAACATGCAGGCCGGGGACAACACCTTCAAAATGATAGCGCCCATCCTCATCCGTGACCGCATAGGTGCCATCTTGCAGCATGACGCGAACGCCAGCGATGCCCTTTGCTTTGCGGGGATCTACATCGCAGCCACCGTCAGTGACACGACCAATAATCGTGAAACGCTCGCTGATGCCGTCGCGCACGATGCGGACGATGGAATCGGCGTTGTCGCTAACCGCCCCGCGATTATCACGAGCAGATGCCAGGTTGATCGCGTTGCCGGGGCGTGCATCGCTGCGCACTTCGGCCAAATAGGTCAGCAAGCCGGACTGTCCTCCAGCAAGTGGAGCAACGGTAACAGAGAAGTTTGCACCATCAGCGGCGACCGTGGGTGTAACCAACGCGCCGTTGTAACGCACTGAATTAAAACGCAAACGCATGGCGCTTGGCAGAATATCTGTAACAGTTACAGGGCCGCTGACACGCGTTCGATCCGGATTGCGGACTTCGACACGGTATTGCACGATATCGCCCGGCATCGCCGTTACCGACGAGGTCGTTTTGCGCAATTGCAGCTGGCCACCGGGCCTGTCCATCGGAACATCGATCCGGACAGGTGCCGGATCAGACAATGTTATCGTGCCGCCATAGGAACCCGGCGCGATGATGAACGGGCCGCCATCCGGTCGCGTCAAAAGCGCGATTTCTGCGGGTGTAGCGATCGACGGTGCAGTATAGGGCGAGGGCGGCGTGATGACGAGACGGTACACACCCGGACGCAGGAACGGGAATCGATAGAATCCTGTATCAAATGAATAGCTTGCACCGCTGGAATCGGTCACTGTTGACCCGGTAATCAGGCTATTTGGAAACGTCGATACGCCATCATCGCCGAAAACCTGTGCTGGAACACCGGTTGCTGCATCGACAATAGTGACACGCGTGCCAGAAACAGGGGCGCCATCACCGCTGTCAAAGGTTAGGCCGAACGGATCGACCAGAATATTGACTGCTCCACTGGCGATTGCGCCACCGCCGGCACCATTACCAAGGTCAAACGTCAAATTGTCGCCCGGACGGACGGTCAACACGCAGTCGCCAATGACCGGAGAGGCCGGCGTTGCTGCTGTATTGATGACAGCCATGAAAATGCCGCTGTTCACGGCTGTTTCCGTCATCGTGATACGCTCACGATCCCCATTTCGTGTGGTGATTACGGCTTCAAAGGTGTCAATTGCAGTCGGGCTGACGTTTTGAGACGCTGACGTGACCCTTAGGATCAGCGGTTCACCTGCACGAATGGCTGTTGTTGACTCAATAGGCGCTGGATTAGCCGCATATTGCGAAAATGCGCCGGTTAAATCGACAGGTTTTGGCCCGGATGAGCTCATGCACATTGTCGCTGGCATTGTCGTCGGCTGACCAGATGGACCGCCAGTATAACGAAACAGCTGCAGACTCGTTGGCAGGGGCGTTATCGTCCGATCAACGACAATGTCGACCGTGTTGGACGGCCGAGACAGCGTCTGCCCTCCGCTTTCCCACTCTACTTGTGCAGTATTGCTGATTGTCGAGGAACCCGACGCGCTTTGCGCAAACGCAGGAAGGCTGGCGGCAGCTATAGGAATAGCTGCCGCCAGCGCACCGGCGCATTTGATAAAGGACTTGGTTAACAGGTTCATTGGGGAAAAAGGCGATGTCAGGCTAACCCAACATCGCCTTTTCTTTTCCTAGTTGATCGTCGCGCGGAAAATCAGCGCTCTGGACGTACCAGCGGCGATGTTCGACAATGTGCCTTCCGCACGGGTCAGACCCGTGTTGTACTGCCCTGCGTCAGCGTCAGTCGCATCAGATACAGCCGTTCCTGCAGAACAAGTTTGGCTTGCACCTGGGCTTGTGACAGTCGCATCAACCAGAATTGTTCCGGCTGAGAAGGTCAGGTTTGACGGCACAACGTCACGCACAGAAATGTTGGTTGCACTGGCAGATGCACTTGCAGCGTTCGCTACAGAGATGCAGTATTCTACAACCGCTCCGGGGATAGCTTTAAAGTTACTTGTGCTAACGCCGTCGCTAATAATTCTGCTTGTTTTGAACACGCTAAGTGCTGCTGCCGAGATGGTGTAATCATCTGTTGCAACATCGATACCGTCGCGTGCAACCGAGGTTCCGCCATTGCCCGATTTCGCCACATCGGCAAAAATCGTTTCAACGGTAGCAGCACCGTTGACAGTGGCATCCGCAGCAGCTGCGCCTGCACCTGTAATAGCTGTACCACTGCTGTTCAACGCTGTGACAGTCGCCGATACGTTGGCGACCTGACCATTAGTTGCAGTAGCAGGAATGTTCCCAAGGATCAGGATCGTTGCTGTGTTGCTACCGGTTGTTCCGGAAAGATCGTTGATCGTCAGCGATGCAGATGCTGCTGTATCGCATACGCCGTCGACAACGGGGCCATCCAGACAGATCAGCAGGCTGGTGACGTCAAATGCGTCTGTGCCGCCATGTGCTGCTGTTCCGCCTACGATGTTCGCAGGTGTAACGGTGAAATCAAGCGTATCGTTTGACGAGTTTGTCAGCAAAAACGTTGTGACACGCGATGTTTGGCCCGGAATCACAGATGTAGTGCCCGTGGTTGCCTTTTCCGCAACGTCAAAAAGGATTTTGCGGTCGACAACAAACGTGTCTGACGCACTTGCTTGGGTTTGAGCGACGCTGCCGACTTGGAAGTCGACAGTGACGGTATTGAGGACTGACGTGCCCTGCGTGGTTCCAACTGCAAATGCAGGTACCGCGTTCAAGAACACGGCTGGAATCACGGCTGAGGCAACGAGCAGTTTAAGCTTACTGGTCATGCTTATTCTCCTGTTGCATTAAATTGATTGCGAAAACTCCGCGGCAATCGTCGCGTCTTCGAAGTCATTTTACGACCCCACGAAAAATCAACTTGCCAGCATCACCTGCTGCAAGTGTTTGTTTCATTTGCCATTTCAAATGGGTAACGTCGGTCATCAATGCATTGCGGCTTGTGCCGTCTGCATTGTTCACACGCAGCTGAGATAATTTTCCCCAACTTTTTCCGCCATCAATTGAAACAATCTCTGCTCCATCTGACGTCCCACTGAATGTAATCGCAGCAGGGATCGGGTTTGTGACCGAAAAATTTGCTGCAGGTTTGTTGCTCGCGTTGCGATAGCGCACAACAAATACCAACTGATCGCCTGGAAGGATCAGATTTGGTTTTGCCAATACGGTTGAAAAAGAACCGTCGGGGCGTTTTTCCTGTTTTTCTACAAAAATATCGCTGGATAGCTCAACGGGTGCCGCAGCCATTGCGGGCACGCTACTTGCTGCCAGTAATATCATTGAAAAACAGAGTTTCAGAAAGTTGTTCATTGTATTCTCACTTTGAAAGTGACTGTGCGGCTTTGTCCGGCCGCGACATTCCCAAGGGCAACGTTTACGCGCGTCCCGTTAAAATTTGCCTGATCTGCATCCACAGCGTCGGTCTGTGCGGCACCTGCAAGAGTGATGCTGCTGGCGACATATTGCGCACTGGCCGGGATCGGATCGTTGATGCTTAGATTGTTAAGCGTGCCATTGCCGCTGACCGTTGCGACCAACGTGTAAGTGATGATCGACCCGGGGACTGACGTAGTTCCGCCAAACGGATCCAAAACGGTTGCCGACTTTACCAGCGCAACTGATGCAGCGTTGACCAATACAAAGCCCGACGCATCGGCATCAGCACCAGTGGTCCCCACAACAGCGTTTCCGCCACCTTGGCCGGCACTGGCAAATGTAGTTCCTGGCGCACCTGTACCTGTCGTCGCTGCTGTCGTCAGACTAACCTGTGCACGGTTGCCATTGCTTTGTGTCGCAGGGATGTTGGTTAAAACAAAGACTGTCAGGCTTTGATCTGGTGTCAAGTTCGGGTCGTTTGTGCCCGCTACATAGACAGTGTCTACACCGGGATCATAAACGCCGTTGCCGTTGGTATCGATAACAACGGACACGAGCGCTGGATTGAAATCGTCGCCCCCGTTGGTAACGTTGGGAGTAATACGGAATGATTCCGGACCATTGCCTGTATTGGTAATGCGGAAAGTCGATACAACATTCTGCGCACCATTGGACGTAATGACATCGCCCGGATCGCTGCTGACGGCTGTTACATCCAACAATTCATCAACTTTGATGACGACCGGGTTTGAATCGATGTCAACGGTAGTACCGCCGGTTTCATAAGAAGCGGTTGCAATGTTGGTGATATCAGTACCAGCGAGCGTGCCCGCCGCGTGCGCAGCGCCTGCACCAAACATAGCAACTGTCGCGCAGCAGCTTAAAGCTGTTAAGCACAAGCGGCGACGGCGTGATACCGGTTGGTTTGATTTGAATTTCTGGTTCAACATGACCGCGTTATCGCAAAACACTGTCAATATTTGGTTAAAGCGGGCGGTTGGCCTTAACCAGTTTATCTATATGATAAATATGCGAATATTTCTGCTAGTCTTGTAATAGCTTGTAACAAACCGGTTCTGAGTTAACGATCATCGGTCATTTATGATTGTAGTTTTGCAATCGTTTGCAGGCACTGAAGCGCATAAAAAACAGATTTTGCATAAAGATCACAGGTAGCGGTTGACAGCTGGGGGTGGCGCTTATAGTAGCGCCGTCACCGCAATAAGCGGGTGTAGCTCAGTTGGTTAGAGCGCCGGCCTGTCACGCCGGAGGTCGCGGGTTCAAGTCCCGTCACTCGCGCCATTTGCCGGTTTCCATCCAGCGCAATAATGGTTTCAGTGGAGTAATCCATACCACGCCTGCTGTCAGATATACGATCGCTTGTATCAGCACAGGCAAACGACCGATATCGTTGGCAAAAGTGCCAATTGCCCATGCCAAAACCCCTATCATAAATAACATTATGAAGATTCCTGCCGGCTTGCGTATGGTCGGGCGTTCAACAGGCGCGTTTTCATTTTTCATCTTGCGATCCAGGCTTTTTCGGTAAGTACAGCGTTGAGAGGGATGTCCCAAGGGTCGGCAGGAAGCAATGGTGCTTCTTGTATCGACCACGCTATGCCGACAATAAACGCCGTGTCGAGTAGGCTTAACGCCCTATCATAATGGCCTGCGCCTTGTCCTAGGCGCATTAGGTTTCGGTCAAATGCAACGAGTGGAGCCAAAACAATGTCTGGTTCGCAGACTTTGGCGTCACTACTGGGCTGCATCAAGCCGAATGGTCCCTCGTGTAGTGCATCACCCGGCGACCACCCGAGAAACTGCATGGGCGCTGCGCGGCTTGTGACATAAGGCAGAGCAGTTTTACAGCCAGCGGCATGCGCTATCTTCAATAGTGCGCGAGGATCAGCCTCTGACCCGACGGGGATATAGCCCGATACCGTTTGTCCAGCAATGAAATGGTCCGATAACACTGCAGGAGGAGCGGTAAAGGCAATCGCGCGTTCGCGGCCCGAAAGACTCTCTGCAAAATCTGCACGCGCCTTTCGGTAAAAAGCGCGCAAATCAGACTTTGATCGTTCAGACATGCACGCTGGCCCTCAAAAATAAGGTGGCGGAACCACCATGGGTCGTATCCCGGAATATCCTCTGACGCCAATACGTCAGGTGGGCGCCATATGCACCGGGTCCCATCGTTTCCAATGTAACACGGGCAGGGACAGCTCCCATGGAAGAAATTATCGCCTCAGGGATGTTCTCTCAAGGTCGTGCCGGGCAGTTCCGCCACACACTATGTAGGCCGCCTAGGCCTGATCCTCAAGTGCCTGAACGCGCTTTTCCAACCTTTCGGCCAATCGTTCAAGCGTTTCAGCCATTTCGTCGTTATTTGTCGTTGCGGGCGCTGCAGTTGCGGTCGGTTGCGCATCGTAAAGCTGATCGGCGAGCAACAGGCTGGCAAAGAGCAGTAGGCGGCTTTCATTTAAGCCACCTGCCGAACCACCAGCTTCGCGCGCTTTCGTATCGACCAGGTTTCCAAGTGCATTCAAGCGCGCTTCTTCGCCGTCTTTACAAGTGACAATATATTCGCGGCCGCCGATTGATAAACGAACATCAGACATATTCAGCCCTTTACCTGCGAAAGAAGACGATCCAGATCGCCAATGGCAGATTGCGTTTCCTGTCGCAGCTTGTCGTGTCGAAGCTGCAAATCCGACGGCTCTGCCGATTGCTTTGAAGCTGCAAGTTCAACCTTTTCCAGCCGTGCTAACGAGCGTTCAATGCGACCAATTGCCTGCATCATCCTGTCTTCTGGCATAATTTTGCTCCCAACATCGCTATGGTTAAGCAAATTTAGCAAGAATGGCAAATTGCATCGCACAGACTAGGCCGCATGGCTTGACGCTGACGCTCTTGCCCCGCAAAGGACGCGCACAGCGACTCGTCTTTTGCCCTGTTCCTAATGGGCCTGACTGGCGCAAAACGACTTGGCAAAAGGAAATCGCATGACCGTCCAACAACAACAGATGGCCAATGCGATCCGTGCTTTGTCGATGGATGCTGTGCAAGCCGCAAATAGCGGACATCCCGGTATGCCAATGGGTATGGCCGATGTAGCAACGGTTCTTTACTCGCAGTTCCTGAAATTTGACGCTTCTGCGCCAAAATGGGCGGATCGTGATCGCTTTGTGTTGTCAGCTGGGCATGGATCCATGCTGGCTTATTCGACACTGTATCTTAGCGGCTATGCCAGCCCGACGATCGATGATATCCGCAATTTCCGTCAGCTGCACAGCCCATGTGCAGGGCACCCTGAGAATTTTGAGCTAGAAGGCGTGGAGTCGACCACAGGACCGTTGGGGCAGGGGCTGGCCATGGCGGTTGGTATGGCATTGGCCGAGCGGCATTTGAATGCGCAGTTCGGTGACGAACTTGTCGATCATCGCACATGGGTGATAGCAGGCGACGGCTGCCTTATGGAAGGGGTCAACCACGAAGCCATTGGTTTAGCAGGACATTTGGGTCTTGGCCGGATGATTGTGCTGTGGGACGATAATCAGATCACCATCGATGGTGCGACCAGCCTTTCGACCAGTGAAGACATCCCTGCGCGTTTCCGTGCCACGGGCTGGCATACCGAAAGCTGCGATGGTCATGATTTTGCAGATATTGCGCGGGCGATTGCAGCGGCGATTGCTGATGATCGCCCATCGCTGATCGCATGCCGGACAGTGATCGGCAAAGGTGCGCCGAACAAGCAAGGGACGCATAACGTCCATGGCGCTCCGCTGGGTAATGACGAAATCGCCGCTGTTCGGACGGAACTTGGCTGGGATAGCCCCCCATTTGTGGTGCCTGATGATGTTTTGTCCAGCTGGCGTGCCGCTGGTCAAAAAGGTGCAGCTACCCGCGCAGAATGGGAAAAGCGGCTAGCGGCTGATCCAAAAGGCGCCGAGTTGACCGTACGTATGGACGGCAAAGTTGATGCCACCGATGCTCTGCGGGATTATCTTGCAACGTTGATTGCAACACCGGCAAAAGTTGCCACGCGCAAAGCATCGGAAATGGCGCTTGAGGTGCTGACCGCCGCAATTCCGTCGATGGTGGGCGGTTCGGCAGATTTGACAGGTTCAAACCTTACACAAACAAAAGCCACTAAGCATCTGTCAAAAAATGATTATGCTGGTCGTTATGTCAGCTATGGTATCCGTGAATTTGGCATGGCTGCGGCGATGAATGGCCTTGCGCTGCATGGTGGCATCATCCCATATGGTGGCACATTCCTGGTGTTTTCTGACTATTGCCGCAACGCGATCCGGCTTTCGGCGATCCAGCGTCAGCGTGTGATTTATGTTATGACGCATGACAGCATCGGTTTGGGCGAAGACGGCCCAACGCATCAGCCGGTTGAACATGTCATGTCACTGCGGATGATCCCGAATTTGGATGTCTATCGCCCGTGCGACACCATCGAAACCGCAGAATGCTGGGCTTTGGCATTGGAAAGCGAAGATACGCCATCATTGTTGGCGCTTTCGCGGCAAAACCTGCCGCAACTGCGCGCCGATATCAGCGAGAATTGGTCCGCAAAGGGTGCTTATCGCCTGCGTGCTGCCAATGCAGCGCGGCGTGTCGTGCTGATGGCGACGGGTTCAGAGGTTGAAATTGCGATCACTGTTGCCGACCGTCTTGAAGTACACGGCATCGGCGCAGATGTGGTCTCTATGCCATGCTGGGAACGGTTTGAGGCGCAGGATGAGGCGTATCGCGCCGATGTGCTGCCTGACGGGCCATTGCGCGTCTCCATCGAGGCAGGCGTAACCATGGGCTGGGAACGCTACACTGCGGGCGGTATCCGCATCGGTATCGACAGCTTTGGCGCATCGGCCCCGGCCGACAAGCTTTATGATCATTTCGGATTTTCGTCTGAAGCGATCTTGGCTAAAATTCAAGCAAAATTAGATAATTAATCGGAGTTATTTATATGACTACTAAAGTTGCAATCAACGGTTTTGGACGCATTGGCCGTAATATAGCACGCGCTATTATCGAGCGTCCTGACTGCGGGCTTGAACTAGTATCGATAAATGACCTTGCCGATGCAAAAGCAAATGCGTTGCTTTTTAAGCGGGACAGCGTGCACGGCGCGTTTTCGGGTTCCGTAGATGTTGATGGCAACGACCTGATCATCAACGGAAAGCGCATTCATGTAACCGCGGAGCGCGACCCCGCCAATCTGCCACATGCAGCAAACGGCGTAGACATTGCGCTGGAATGCACAGGATTTTTCGCAACGCGCGAAGGTGGCCAAAAGCATTTGGATGCTGGTGCAAAGCGCGTTTTGATTTCGGCGCCGGGTAAAAACGTCGATCTAACAGTTGTTTACGGGGTCAATCATGACGCTTTGACGTCAGATCACAAGATTGTGTCGAACGCATCCTGCACAACCAATTGCCTTGCGCCGTTCGCAAAGGTTTTGAACGACGCCATCGGCATTGAGCGCGGCCTGATGACGACAATCCACGCCTACACCAACGATCAAAAAATCCTCGACCAAATCCACGAAGATCCTCGCCGTTCGCGGGCCGCAGCAATGTCGATGATCCCTACCACTACCGGCGCTGCTCGGGCGGTTGCTGAGGTTCTGCCTGAACTAAAGGGTAAGCTTGACGGTTCAGCCATCCGTGTTCCCACGCCCAATGTTTCGGTCGTCGATCTGACGTTCCAGCCAAAGCGTGATACGACCAAAGAAGAAGTCAACGCATTGCTGAAGGCCGCGGCAGACGGTCCCTTAAAGGGTATTTTGGGTTATTCCGATGAGCCATTGGTCTCCATCGATTACAACCATGACGCGCATAGCTCGACCATCGACAGCCTTGAAACATCGGTGATCGACGGCAAACTTGTTCGCGTGCTCAGCTGGTATGACAATGAATGGGGCTTTTCCAACCGTATGGTCGACACTGCCGGCGTAATGGGCGGCTTGTTGTAAAAAGGGTATAAAGCCATGGCATTCCGCACACTTGACGATCTGGATGACGTCAAAGGTAAGCGCGTATTGGTACGCGTTGACCTGAACGTTCCGATGGCGGAGGCCAGAGTTACCGACCTGACCCGCATTCATGCGCTTGCACCAACGGTCAATGTACTCTCTGCCAAGGGCGCGAAAGTTCTGCTGATGGCGCATTTCGGCCGTCCCAAGGGTGCTAAACACAGCGAGATGTCGGTGTCGATGACGCTGGATGCATTGCAAGAAGTGCTTGGCCGCGAAGTCATGTTTGTTCCCGAAATTTACGGTGACGTCGTGACGCAATCCGTCGGGATGATGGCGGATGGTGATATTGCTTTGCTAGAAAACAGCCGGTTTTGGCCGGGTGAGGAAACAAACGATCCTGAAATGGCAAAAGCGGTCGCCGCCAATGGCGACCTTTACGTCAACGATGCGTTTTCTGCTGCGCACCGCGCTCATGTGACGACCGAGGGGCTCGCGCATCTGTTGCCTTGCTATGCTGGTCGCTCGATGGAGGCTGAGTTAAAGGCGCTTGAGGTCGCTCTTGGCGCGCCGGAGCATCCGGTTGCTGCGGTTGTTGGCGGTGCAAAGGTGTCGTCAAAGCTTGATGTGCTGAACCATCTTGTCACCAAGGTCGATCATCTGATCATCGGTGGGGGTATGGCGAACACGTTCCTTGCGGCGCGCGGTGTCAATGTTGGCAAATCGTTGTGCGAGCATGATCTGGCGGACACGGCCAATGCAATTTTTGACGCCGCCGATGCTGCTGGTTGCACAGTGCATCTGCCTTATGACGTCGTGGTGGCGAAAGAATTTCGCGCTAATCCGCCCGTTCGCATAGTGAACGTCCATGAAGTTGCAGCGGACGAGATGATCCTAGATGTTGGCCCTGCCGCACTTGAGGCTTTGGCAGATGTGTTGAAAAACTGCCGGACATTGGTGTGGAATGGCCCGATGGGCGCGTTTGAGATAGAGCCGTTTGATGCAGCGACAGTGGCGCTTGCTCGCACGGCGGCGGCGCTAACCAAAGAAGGTTCTTTGGTGTCGGTGGCTGGCGGCGGCGATACCGTTGCTGCCCTGGCGCATGCTGGCGTTACGCAGGACTTTACCTTCATATCGACCGCAGGCGGTGCATTCCTTGAATGGATGGAGGGCAAAGATTTGCCCGGCGTGAAGGCGTTGCAGATTTCGTAAACATCATTGGTTGATGGCCTTGCGATTGGCATACGCTGACGCTAAGGGCGCGATAGGACATACGTATGCATCGCTACAAGGAGCCCCTATGAACATCGCTGAAATGACTGCCAAAATTGCCGCTGGACAGGGCTTTATCGCTGCTTTGGACCAAAGTGGTGGATCGACGCCAAAGGCGCTGGCTGGATATGGCGTTTCCGAAGATGCATGGGATAGTGAAGAGGCAATGTTTGGCTTGATCCACGATATGCGGTCGCGGATTATCCGGTCGAGTGCGTTTCATGGTGACAAAGTCATCGGCGCTATTCTGTTTGAACGGACAATGGATGGTCATGTTGACGGTAAACCGACACCAACGGCGCTAATCGAAAAAGGCGTGGTGCCGTTTATCAAGATCGACAAAGGCCTAGAAGACGAGGGCTTTGGAGGATTTGGTGGCGTTCAGTTGATGAAGCCGATGCCAGAATTGGATGCATTGCTTGCGAAGTCCAAGGCGCTGGGCGTGTTTGGTACCAAGGAACGTTCGGTTATTAACCTCGCCAATCGTGACGGGATTGCAGCGATTGTGAAACAGCAGATCGAGATCGGCCTGCAAGTATTGGCAGGCGGTCTTGTTCCGATGCTTGAGCCAGAGATCAACATCAAAAGCCCGGAACGTGCAGAGGCTGACGCTATCTTGCTCGATGAAATGACCAAGGCGCTCGACGCGATGCCGGGGACTGACAAGGTTATGCTAAAGCTAAGCCTGCCGGTGAAGGCGGGGCATTTTGATGCGCTGGTCAATCATCCCCGCGTGCTTCGCGTGGTAGCCTTATCCGGCGGTTTCAAACGGCCCGAGGCTTGCGTTGAACTTGCCAAAAATACAGGGATCATCGCCAGTTTCAGCCGCGCACTGTTGGAGGATTTGCGTCACCCGATGAGTGATGCTGAATTCGACGCGTCGCTCGGCACAGCGATCGCGGATATTCACGCCGCATCGGTTGCTTGAACGCTGCCGTCTGCTAAAGGCGGCGCATGAGAACACCTGCTTGCCAAATATATCTGATCTCTCCGCTTGAAGTCGGCGGGGACTTTCCTGCGCGTTTGGAAGAAGCGTTGTCAGCAGGGCCGGTCGCTGCATTTCAATTTCGTGTGAAGGGCATCGATCAACACGCCGCGTTTGCTTTGGCGGAACCTCTGCAGGCAATTTGTGCTGCATATGATGTCGCCTTTATCGTCAACGACAGTATCAGCCTTGCAAAGCGATTGAACGCCGATGGTGTTCATCTGGGGCAGAGCGATGGCACCCCGGATGAGGCGCGTGAGGAATTGGGCAAGCAGGCGCAGATTGGCGTGACCTGCCACAATAGCCGCCACCTAGCGATGGAGGCAGCAGAGGCCGGAGCGGATTACGTCGCGTTCGGCGCGTTTTTCCCGACGACCACCAAAGACGTCGAGCACGTCGCTGAGCTTGATACGATTGAGAAATGGTCCTTTGTGACGGAAATACCGTGCGTTGCCATTGGCGGCATTACGCCTGAAAACGCCAGACCTGTGATTGAGGCAGGGGCGGACTTTATTGCGGTTTCGGGCGGCGTGTGGAACCATCCAGATGGCCCTGCTGCGGCAGTTAAGGCTTTCAATGCTCTACTTGCCTTAATTGGCCCGCGCGGTTAAAGGCCGCCACCAACGGCGCAGATGCTGCGCCTAGCTCTTTCCATCTGTTAAGCGAGTTATCTCATGAAAATCAACGCGGTTGAAATTAAGCCGGGCAACATCCTTGAATATGAAAACGGTCTGTGGCGCGTTGTGAAAACCGCACATACGCAACCGGGCAAGGGCGGCGCGTATATGCAGGTTGAGCTCAAAAACCTGAGAGATGGTCGCAAAAATAACATTCGTTTCCGCTCGGCGGAGAGCGTGGAAAAGGTTCGCCTTGACCAGAAAGACTTTCAGTTTCTGTATGCTGAGGGCGACAATCTGGTGTTCATGGATACTGAAACCTATGATCAGGTAACATTGCCCGGTGATTTGCTCGGCGATGCGGCGGCGTTTCTTCAGGACGGCATGGCCGTGACCTTGGAAATGTATGAAGAAGAAGCGCTCTCGGTCGCATTGCCTGACACAATTGAAGCCGAAATCGTTGAGGCCGATGCGGTGGTAAAAGGCCAAACGGCTTCATCCAGCTATAAGCCTGCAATCCTCGACAATGGCGTCCGCGTTATGGTTCCGCCCTTTATTTCTGCAGGGACACGGATCGTTGTCGATGTCTATTCACGGGAATATGTCCGGAAGGCGGATTAAGCCATGCCAGCATTATCAGGCCTGATGTCCGTCATGGAAAAGGCTGCTCGTAAAGCGGGCGGTAAGTTGCGCCGTGACTTTAGCGAGATTGAGCAGCTGCAGGTTTCTATGAAGGGACCAGCGGATTTTGTGACTAAGGCGGATCAAAAGGCCGAGGACACGATTTTCCGCGAACTGGAACATGCGCGGCCCGATTGGGGTTTCCTGATGGAGGAAAGCGGCGAGATTGCGGGCGCTGATGGCAAGCCGCGGTTTATCGTCGATCCGCTTGATGGCACCAGCAACTTTCTGCACGGCATTCCGCATTTTGCGATCTCGATAGCGGTGCAGGATCCAAAGCCGGATGGTTCGGGCTGGGGCGACCTGTATATGGGCCTTGTCTATAACCCGATCACTGATGAAAGTTTTTGGGCGGAACGCGGCAAAGGCGCATTTCTGGGCCATAAACGCATGCACGTTTCGGCACGGCGTAAGCTTAGCGAGTCACTGATCGCAACTGGCATGCCGTATAAAGGCCATGGCGATTTTGACGAATGGGCCAAAATCTATGGCGCGATTGGCCCTGAAGTTGCCGGTATTCGCCGTTTCGGTGCGGCAAGTCTCGATCTGGCTTGGCTCGCGGCAGGACGTTATGACGGTTTCTGGGAAAGCGGTCTTTCGGCGTGGGATACTGCTGCTGGCTGCTTGATCGTGCGTGAAGCTGGCGGTTTTGTTACCGATTATCGCGGGCGTTCGCCTTCTATCGCAGATGCTCAGGTTTTGGCGGCAAATGACCAGCTGCACACAAAGCTGCATAAGCTGCTAGTCGGGGCGTTGAACCCCGCAGCATGAGTTCTTTTTAAGAACGATTTGCAATAAGAAAATCTGCGGAAAACTGCCCAATATGAACGCCTTTGGGCTTGCCTCTCTGCGCCGCCAAGTCTAGGGCGCAGGGTATGTTTAACAGCTGGATTCCAAGCGCGTGACTGATCTCTCGCAATACCTCCCGATCCTGATTTTCCTTTTCATTGCATTGGGATTATCCAGTCTGTTCGTCTTTTTGCCGATGGGCGTCGCCCGTTTAACCGGGGCGCATCAGCCAACCGAGGCGAAACTGACCGAATATGAATGCGGCTTTCCGGCATTCGAAGACTCGCGCAGCCAGTTTGACGTACGCTTTTATCTGGTCGCGATCTTGTTTATTATTTTCGATCTTGAGGCTGCATTTCTGTTTCCATGGGCGGTTAGTCTTGGTGAAACCGGCTGGATTGGCTGGGGCACGATGATGCTGTTCCTGTTCGAGCTGGTCATCGGCTTTATTTATGCTTGGAAAGTGGGAGCACTCGAATGGGAGTAATCGCGCCAACATCCAGCCTGGGCGCACCTGCGCCCGGCACTTTGCCCGACGTTGATTTTTTCAAAGACCTGTCGAGCGAGATTGACGACAAGGGTTTCCTCGTCACCTCGACAGAGGATCTGTTCAACTGGGCGCGCACGGGTTCGCTTTGGTGGATGACCTTTGGTTTGGCGTGCTGCGCAGTGGAGATGATCCACGTCAACATGCCGCGTTATGATATGGAGCGTTTTGGCGCTGCCCCGCGCGCATCACCGCGCCAGTCGGATGTGATGATTGTCGCAGGCACACTCTGCAACAAAATGGCACCTGCACTGCGCAAGGTTTATGACCAGATGTCAGAGCCGAAATATGTGATCTCCATGGGCAGCTGCGCCAATGGCGGCGGCTATTATCACTATAGCTACAGCGTGGTGCGCGGTTGCGACCGGATTGTGCCGGTGGATATCTATATCCCCGGTTGCCCTCCAACCGCCGAGGCGTTGCTCTATGGGATCATGCAGCTGCAGCGCAAAATCCGGCGCGTGGGGACGATTGAACGGTGAGCCATCCTGCCCCTCATATCGTCACGCCCAAAGGCACCGTTGCCGCGATCAAGAAAGCGCTCGGCAAGGATTTGCTTGAGGTTGAAGAAGCCAATGGCGAAGTCGCGTTGCTTGTAAAAACGGACAAGCTAGTCGGTGTGATGATGCAGCTGCGCGATACCTGCGATTATCAGCAGTTGATGGAGATTGCCGGTGTCGATTGGCCCGATCGCGATCCGCGTTTTGAGGTTGTGTACTGCTTGCTGTCGCTGACCAAAAACCACCGCATCCGTGTTCATGTCGATACCAATGAAGATGTGCCGGTGCCGTCAGTAACGGGCATCTGGCCGGTTGCGGGTTGGCTGGAGCGTGAAGTGTTTGATATGTACGGGGTGCTGTTTGACGGCAACACCGACCTGCGCCGCATCTTGACCGATTATGGCTTTCAGGGCCATCCTCAGCGCAAAGACTTTCCGCTATCCGGTTATGTCGAGCTGCGTTATTCGGAAGAAGAAAAGCGCGTGAAGTATGAGCCTGTGCAGTTGGCGCAAGATTTCCGCAGCTTTGATTTCATGTCGCCATGGGAAGGTGCCGATTACATCCTGCCGGGCGATGAAAAGGGAGCAAGCAAATGAGCCTCCAACAAGACACCGCGCCAACAACCGGTGACGAAGTCATCCAGAATTACACGATCAACTTTGGCCCTCAACACCCAGCCGCACACGGCGTGTTGCGTCTGGTGATGGAGCTAGACGGCGAAATCATCGAACGGCTCGATCCGCATGTCGGCTTGCTGCACCGCGGCACCGAAAAACTGATCGAGCATAAAACCTATCTACAGGCGCTGCCCTATTTCGACCGGCTCGATTATTGCAGTCCGCTGGCGATGGAGCACAGCTATGTGCTTGCGATCGAGAAACTGCTCGATCTGGAAGTGCCTATCCGCGCGCAATATCTGCGCGTGTTCTTCGCCGAGCTGACGCGCATCTGCAATCATATGCTGAACCTTGGTTCGCATGTGATGGACGTTGGCGCGATGACGCCAAACTTGTGGCTGTTTGAAATTCGCGAGGATTGCCTGAACTTTTTTGAACGTGCATCGGGCGCACGCATGCACGCGGCATGGTTCCGCCCCGGCGGGGTGCATCAGGATGTGCCGCTAAAGCTGTTGACCGATATTGGCGACTGGCTGGATAAGCGCATGCCAAAACTGTTCGACGACGCGCTTAGCCTTGTTGTCGACAACCGCATTTTCAAACAGCGCAATGTCGATATCGCAACGGTCAGCAAAGAAGACGCGATCAAATGGGGCTTTTCCGGCCCGATGATACGGGGCAGCGGCATCCCCTGGGATATCCGCAAATCACAGCCTTATGATTGCTATGCCAAGATGGATTTTGACGTGCCGGTCGGAACCAAAGGCGATTGCTATGATCGTTTTATGGTCCGCTGTGAAGAGGTGCGCCAATCGATGCGCATCATGAAGCAATGCTTGCTCGAAATGCCCGAAGGCCCGGTGTGCAGTGACGACCGCAAGATCAGCCCGCCCAAACGGGCCGAAATGAAGCAATCGATGGAAGCATTGATCCATCACTTTAAGCTTTATACCGAAGGCTTTAAGGTTCCTGCAGGGTCAGTCTATGTTGCCACCGAAAGCCCCAAGGGCGAATTCGGCGTCTATCTGGTCGCGGATGGAACCAACAAACCCTATCGCTGCAAAATCCGCCCCACCGCATTCTCGCATCTGCAAGCGATGGAGATGATGTCCAAGGGGCATATGCTGGCGGATACCACCGCGATCATTGGCGCAATTGACGTCGTGTTTGGGGAGTGTGACCGGTGAGGTGGAGCAAGCTGTTTGGCAGCATTTACCCAATGGCTTTAGGTGCTTCCCTTGCCTTTTGGTTTTGCCATTTTGCAATGGGCGTTGAGCAGGCGGCGTGGGCAGCCTGGCTAATGAGCTTAGTCTGGACCGGGTCGTTCTTTGCAAGATATTATATCGATAAGAAGGCGAAAGTTATGCCTAATGGCTGACACCCCCCACATTCCAGACGAAACCGAAACCCGCGCAAAATGGGGCGCTTTCGCTTGGACCAAAGCCAATGCGAAAACTGCCGCGATGTATGTCGCGCGCTATCCCGCCGGGCGGCAACAATCCGCTGTCATGGCTCTGCTCGATCTGGCGCAGCGTCAGGTTGGCGATAACACCAAAACGCAGGGCTGGCTGCCAGTGCCGGTGATCGAATATGTCGCGGCCTATCTCGGCATGCCCTATATGCGGGCTTATGAAGTCGCTACATTCTACACCATGTACAACCTCGCGCCCGTTGGCCGTTTCCATGTGCAGGTGTGCGGCACCACGCCGTGCATGCTGCGCGGTTCGGATGATGTGATGGCTGCGTGCAAAAACCGCGGTCTGGTAAAGGGCGGGACGACGCCAGACGGCCTGTTCACTCTGACCGAAGTCGAATGCCTGGGCGCCTGCGCCAACGCGCCGATGGTTCAGATCAACGACGATAATTTCGAAGACCTAACCTATGACAGCATGAGCACGCTGTTGGAGGCATTGGCCAATGATGAGCCTGTGAAAATCGGCCCGCAGATTGATCGGCAAGTTAGCTGCCCCGAGGGCGGACCAACGACGTTGAAGGAAATGGTTTCGGCCAACCGCGATTATCGGGGGGATTGGTGATGGCAGAGCTTTATATGCCATCGTTAAAGCCAATCGCCAGACGCTTTCTGATTGCGGAATTGGCCGCATCGGTTTTACTAATTGCGTTGGGTATCGCATTTGCCGTTAATCGACCGACTGAACCGCAAGTGATCGGATTATTGCTTGGCTTCATGTGCCTTGCTTTCGCAATGCCGATGCTTTTTCGCCGCATCACTGGCCAAAGTTGGGCTCAGTTCAATTATTCGGCGATCAAGGCGCTGGGCAGGACATCTCTTTGGCCATTTTTTATCAGCTTGATTGGTTTCGTTCCCATCAGCTTTTTGCTCTATTATGAACCGATGTCCATTTGGCCTCCAATTTTGGTCGGACTTGGTTTTTTTGGAGTTGTCCGTGCGGTGCGGATCATAAGGCATCTGGATGTTGTTGTGGCCAACCATGATTATCGGGGAGATTGGTGATGGCAATTCCACTCCGCCAGCAATTTTCTGTGGTGCTGCTTTTGATGGCTGTAGCAGTACATTTCGCGCCAGAACTTTCTGCAGAGCAACGCTCGCTCGGAACATCTGCGCTTTGGCTAGCCGCGATTTTATGGGATGCTGTTTTTTCTCCAAAAACCGCGCCTATTCAACAACCACCCCGTATAATTTGGGACGATCGAGATGAAGGCGAGAAGTTCACAATTGTGATGTTCCATCTTTTGCTCTCGTCATTTGGTTTGTTCATGGCTTACCAAACTATGCTTGGTGCAACATCGGCGGATGGTGTGTCGTGGCTTATTATTCCAGCTGCATTGATTGCCGTATCAACTGTGTGGTTGGTTTGGACAAATTGGAAGAACCGAAATGCTCGCTGATAAAGACCGCATCTTCACTAACGTCCATGGCTTTCAACCGTGGAACCTGAAAGCTGCGCAGAAACGCGGCGATTGGGATAAGACTGCCAAGTTGCTGCAAATCGGCAATGACGAGATTATTGAGCGGATCAAAGCATCGGGCCTGCGCGGGCGCGGTGGGGCTGGATTCCCCACGGGGATGAAGTGGAGCTTCATGCCTAAAACGCCTTCGCCCGAACGCCCCAATTTTCTGGTGATCAACGCCGATGAATCCGAACCCGGCAGCTGTAAAGACCGCGAGATTATCCGTCACGATCCGCATAAGCTGATCGAAGGGGCGTTGATTGCCGGTTTCGCGATGCGCGCACGCGCCGCCTATATCTATATTCGCGGCGAATATATTTTTGAAGCAAAGGTTCTCGAAGATGCCGTTGCAGAGGCTTACTCCGCTGGTTTCATCGGCAAGAACGCCTGCAAATCGGGCTATGATTTCGACGTGTTTGTCCATCGCGGTGCGGGCGCGTATATCTGCGGCGAAGAAACCGCGATGATCGAAAGTCTTGAGGGCAAAAAGGGTCAACCCCGCCTGAAACCGCCTTTTCCGGCGGGGGCAGGCCTTTATGGTTGCCCGACGACTGTGAACAATGTGGAAAGCATTGCTGTGGTGCCCACCATATTGCGGCGCGGCCCTGAATGGTTTTTCAGCTTTGGCCGCGAAGGCAATAAAGGCACAAAACTGTTCCAGATTTCCGGTCATGTAAACACGCCGTGCGTTGTCGAAGAAGAAATGAGCATTTCATTCCGCGACCTGATCGAAAAGCATTGCGGCGGCATTCGCGGCGGGTGGGATAATCTGCTCGCGGTCATCCCCGGTGGATCATCAGTGCCATTGGTTCCCGCCGCGCAGATCATGGACGCGCCGATGGATTTTGACGGGTTGAAGGCGGTCGGCTCCGGCCTTGGTACTGCGGCCGTCATCGTCATGGACAAGTCGACCGACATCGTCCGTGCCATTTCGCGGCTGTCGTATTTCTACAAGCACGAAAGCTGCGGCCAATGCACGCCATGCCGCGAAGGCACAGGCTGGATGTGGCGCGTAATGGAAAAAATGCGCACCGGCGATGCGGAGATCGGCGACATCGATACGCTGTACGAAGTCACCAAACAGGTCGAAGGCCACACTATCTGCGCGCTGGGCGATGCGGCGGCTTGGCCGATCCAGGGGCTGATCAAGCATTTTAGGCCAGAGATGGAACGGCGGATTTTGGACGCTAAGGGCAGTGAAATGTTGGAGGCGGCGGAATGAACTTAGGCCTTTCTTCCGGAATCGCGCTGATCGCAACGATGTCCGCTCTCGCTGCTCCGATCAAACTAGATGAGCTCGTAGTCGCAACTTGTATGTGGAAAAACGCGCCTAAAGAAACTTCGGACTATTTGGCCGTTGAACCGTTTTCGATGGCTGGCATGTTACTCTTTTCGGCCGCGAGCGATAGGTGCATTCCATCCGAAGAACACGAAATGAATATATTGGTTTTGAGGACAAAACTGGAAACTACACGTCCGTCAAAGAAACTGAATTTAGTTCAACCCATTAAGTCGAATTCGATGCTGGAGGCTGCAGAATGAGTATTGACCTCTTCACTACTCTCTCCGTCACCCTGAACTTGTTTCAGGGTCCATTTATCCATTCAAGTTCAGATCGTGCTGCGCGATGGATGCTGAAACAAGTCCAGCATAACGAAATTGTTTGGAAGGTGGCAGCATGACAAAACTCATTGTATCGATTGTTGTTGCAATTTTTGCAGTTGGTTTGGTTGTTTATGGGTTCGTTAGCGGCGGAATGACTCAACTCGTCATATTGGTAAGTCTTGCATTAGTCGCTTTGGGATTTGTCTTCAGGAACTTTTGGAAGTTGAATGAAACTCCACCGAAAGACGATCTCGGCAACTATTTTGGTGGGTTTTAAGGTGAGGGTGAAGAAATAATGCCTAAAGTCACCGTAGACGGCCTCGAACTCGAAGTCCCCGCAGGCGCGACTGTCCTGCAGGCGTGCGAGCTTGCCGGAAAAGAAATCCCGCGGTTTTGCTATCACGAACGCCTCTCCATCGCGGGCAATTGCCGCATGTGCTTGGTCGAGGTTGCCCCCGGGCCGCCTAAACCGCAGGCGTCTTGCGCGTTGCCCGCTGCCGAGGGGCAAATCATCCGCACCGATAGCGCGATGGTTAAAAAGGCGCGTGAAGGGGTGATGGAGTTTTTGCTCATCAACCACCCGCTCGATTGCCCGATTTGCGATCAAGGCGGCGAGTGTGACTTGCAGGACCAAAGCGTCGCCTATGGTCGCGGTGCAAGCCGCTATGACGAGAATAAGCGCGCGGTCACAGAGAAATATATGGGGCCGATTGTTAAGACAGTCATGACCCGCTGTATCCAGTGCACCCGCTGCATCCGTTTTGCCGAGGAAGTGGCTGGCATAGAAGAAATCGGCGCAATCGGGCGCGGTGAGAATATGCAGATCACCAGCTATTTGGAGCGCGCTGTTACCAGTGAGCTTTCTGGCAATGTCGTTGACCTGTGCCCCGTGGGCGCGTTGACATCCAAACCCTATGCATTCGAGGCACGTCCTTGGGAGTTAAAGAAAACCCCAAGCATCGATGTGATGGACGCGGTTGGCACGAATATCCGTTTGGACGCACGGGGCAGAGCAGTTCTGCGCGCTGTTCCGCGCATCAACGAAGATGTGAACGAAGAATGGGCGTCGGACAAAACCCGCCACGCGGTTGATGGGCTTACCCACGGGCGGCTTGATAAGCCCTATGTGCGTAAGAACGGAAAGCTGGTCGCGGTCAGCTGGGGTGAAGCGTTTGACGCGATTAAAGCGCATTGGACCGGCGAAGCGGCGGTGCTGGCTGGCGATCAGGTTGATTGCGAAACAATGTTTGCGGCGCGTGCGCTGGCGGGTTCGGCCATGCTCGAAGGACGTCAGACAGGCCTTGCCTATGACACATCGTCGCTGAGCGCGGTGAATTTCAACACGACAATTGCGGGCATCGAAAACGCCGACGTGATCCTGCTAGTTGGCAGCGATCTGCGCCGTGAAGCCGCGTTGGTGAACACCCGCATTCAAAAGGCTGTGCGCAAACGCGGTGCGAAAGTGTTCGCCATCGGGCCGGTGACTGACCTAACCTATAAGGTTGAGTGGTTGGGTGATGATCTGTCGGCGCTAACAAAAGCACCAAAGGCACTGGCCGATGCGTTGAAAACTGCTGAACGCCCCGCGATCATCGTCGGTGGTGGTGCGTTGCGGTATGAAGGCGTCCATGGCGCATCTCTGGCGTTTGCCAAGAAGTATAAGCTGGTTCGTGCCAAAGAAGACGGAGAAATTTGGAACGGCTTCAACGTCCTGCATTTCGCGGCGGCGCGGATGGGCGGCCTGATGCTCGGTTTTGCGCATGACGGCGGGATTAGAGCACTCGCTGCAAAGGCACCCAAGGTCGCATTCTTCCTCGGCGCGGATGAGGTCGATTACAGCCTGTTCGCCAAAAGCTTCAAAGTCTATGTCGGCCACCACGGCGATGCGGGCGCACACCACGCGGACGTCATCCTGCCGGGTGCTGCTTATTCCGAGAAATCGGGCACTTACGTAAACCTAGAAGGCCGCGTCCAGCGCGGCGAACGCGCGGTATTCCCGCCGGGCGATGCGCGTGAGGATTGGTCAATTTTCCGCGCTTTAAGCGATGTGCTGGGGCAGCGTTTGCCGTTTGACACATTGGACGCGTTACGCGCCGAAATGGCAAAGGCGGTTCCGGCGCTTGGACAAGAAGGCCTTGCAGATTATGGCTGGGCAGAGCCCAAACTTCCCGCTGATCCTAAAGGCAAAATCGCCGATTATCCGATCAAGGACTTCTACCTGACCAACGCTATCTGCCGCGCATCCCCCACGATGCAGCGCTGCTCCAGCGAGCTGGTGCATGGCGAACAGTTTCTGGAGGCGGCGGAATGAAGAGCTTCTATGAAAACAGCATGGCAAATGCCGCTTTTGCGTTATTCCTGATTGCCCTGTTTGTGTTTGGATTTACCCTGTTGAGTGCCCTCAGCATTGCGTTCAGTGCAATGGGCAGCGGAATAATGGTTGCTTTCGCCGCTGCTTTTCAATCAGCCGCTCTGCCGTTCTTTGGCTCAGCTTTCCTGTTCCGTTTTGACAAATGGTTGGAGAAAAAGGAATGACACATCCTGCCTATAAATGCGTTGTTGCCCTAATTCTCGGCGCGGTTTTCTCTGCATCTTCCATATCGCCTGCTGTCGCCGGTGATGGCATGGAAAAATCCAGTGCAAGTGAAGCAGAAAAGGCCATGGCGGCTTTTGCAAAATGTGTAATCGACAGCAAAAAACGTCAGGAAAAGGCGTTGGCTTATCTGATGATCCCGAACGGTGATCCCCGCCAGAATGTCGAGGGTTCTGCAATAGCAAAAAGTGAATGCGCAATGCCGGGTTCGGAAATGCGTTTTCAAGGCGATCTTTTCGCGGGCACGCTCTACACAGCTCTGTACCGGAAATATTATGCGAAGACGTTTCCTGGTGATCTTTCGACGATCGAACCTGCCGTATATGAATCCGAGTTCAAAGTGACCACTACTCCGGTTGGTACAGAGCAGCTCGCTCTGCGTGCATTTGGTGACTGTGCCGTGTTGCAGAACCCCAAAGCTGCACATGATTTTGCGATCAGTGAAATGCGTGGCCAGAATGAGAAGGCGGCGCTACCTGCGGTTATCGAGGCAACTGGCCTGTGTGTGAGTGCTGGTTCAACATTAAAGTTCAGCCGAACGATCCTGAAAGGCATAATCGCAGAAAGCCTATTCAAGATGCGCAACCGGCAAGCTGCTACGCCCGCACCTGTGGCTACAACTCCTCCGGCAGGAACTGCGAAATGACCGCATTCTTCCAATATCTCGGCATGTCCTACGACTGGGCGTGGTTCTCGGCGACCATCGCTGGCATTCTTCTCATCGCTCTGCCGCTGATGCTGTCAGTTGCCATGATCATCTATGCCGACCGGAAAATCTGGGCGGCGATGGCGTTGCGGCGTGGGCCGAATGTTGTTGGTCCCTTTGGCTTGCTGCAAAGCTTTGCCGATGGTTTGAAGGTGTTCTTGCAAGAAACCATCATCCCCAGCGCGTCGAACCGCGGGCTGTTCCTGATTGCGCCGATCATCACGTTCACCGTCGCCTTGATGGCATGGGCGGTGATCCCGTTTAATTCGGGTGCGGTGCTGGCGGATATCAATGTCGGATTGTTATATATCCTCGCGATCAGCAGTCTTGGCGTTTATGGCGTGGTGATTTCGGGTTGGGCGTCGAACTCGAAATATCCGTTCTTCTCGGCGATGCGTGCCGCCGCGCAGATGATTTCGTATGAGGTCTCGATTGGCTTCATCCTGATTTCCGTCGTGCTCTGGGCGAAGACGTTCAACATGCTCGGCATTGTTGAGGCGCAAAAGGGGCATATTTTTGGTTTCATCAACGCGTTTGGTCTCAACCCGTTATTATTCCCCATCGCGGTGCTGTTCCTGATCAGTGCCATGGCCGAAACCGCGCGTGCGCCTTTCGATTTGACCGAGGCGGAAAGCGAGTTGGTTGCGGGCTATCAGACCGAATATTCGTCGATGAGCTTTGCGCTGTTCTGGCTCGGCGAATATGCCAATGTGTTGTTGATGTGCACGCTGAACGCGGTGCTGTTTTGGGGTGGCTATCTGCCGCCGGTCGATTGGGCACCGCTCTATTATGTGCCGGGCATCCTCTGGCTGTTCGCCAAAATCCTGTTTTTCTTCTTCATTTTCAGCTGGGTAAAAGCCACTGTGCCGCGTTACCGCTATGACCAGCTGATGCGTCTGGGCTGGAAAGTGTTCTTGCCGATCTCGCTGTTCTGGGTGTGTTTGGTCAGCGGCTATTTGATGTGGAAGGGGCATTTCGGATGAGCGAATTGATTTGGAGGCACAGTGATGGAATTCATTGATAAAAGATTTGATTGGCTGCTCGCTGCCGCCCCAACCGCTTTATATGTATTGTATTTTTACGGTTGGGCTGCCGGTTTGCTGTCATTCGTACTGATAGCAGTTTTCATGTTGGCAAAGCCAGTTGAACCGTTTTTTTCGCGTCCATGGATGAAAATTATGTTTGCGTGCGGCGCTATGCTTGCTTTGTCTTTGTTGTTGAGGTTCGTGTTTCAAAGTGCATTTTGCGAGATACATTATTCAACTGCCTTTGGCGGGGTCCGGGGCGCGGACTCATTGTCTGGTCAATTTTTTTCGTATCAACTAAATTCTGCGTTAGTTGAAAGCTGCGTTGAGAATGTGTTCGATGTGCATGTTAAGTGGTTTCGCGATCTTATTATGCCGATCATTGGCGTTGCTCTTGCGGTGTATTCCTATCGCAATCGTGAAAGAGACATCAGCTTGTGACCACCATCGCCCATCTCATCAAATCCTTCACCTTGTGGGAATTCGTCAAGGCGCATTGGTTGACCTTGCAATATTTCTTTAAGCCAAAGGCGACGATCAACTATCCGTTTGAAAAGAACCCGCTGTCCCCGCGTTTTCGCGGTGAACATGCGCTGCGCCGTTATGCCAATGGCGAGGAACGCTGCATCGCGTGCAAGCTGTGCGAGGCGGTGTGTCCGGCGCAGGCGATCACTATCGAGGCCGAACCGCGCGAGGACGGCAGCCGCCGCACCACGCGGTACGACATCGACATGACCAAGTGCATTTATTGCGGTTTCTGCCAAGAGGCATGCCCGGTCGATGCCATCGTCGAAGGGCCGAATTTCGAATATGCCACCGAAACGCGAGAGGAGCTGCTGTACGATAAGGACAAGCTGCTTTCCAACGGCGACAAATGGGAGCGCGCAATAGCCGCAAACCTTGCCGCCGATGCGGCGTATCGCTAGGGGCACGCAGCATGAATCAAAAATTATTTCTTCTCAGCGGTCTCTGCTTTCCTCTGCGGGCTCTGCGCGAACCATCAACGCTTTTGGTTCGCGCAGAGGAAGCAGAGACCGCAGAGGGGCTTTTTGTATGATCCAAATCGTCTCGTTCTACTTCTTTGCTGCAATCCTGTTGGCTGCTGCCGCTATGGTGATATTCTCGCGCAATCCGGTGCATTCGGTGCTGTGGTTGATCGTTGCGTTCTTTAACGCTGCGGGCCTGATGGTGCTGGTCGGGGCAGAGTTTATCGCGATGCTGCTGGTGATAGTCTATGTTGGCGCGGTTGCGGTGTTGTTCCTGTTTGTCGTCATGATGCTCGACATTGATTTTGCCGAATTGCGCGCAGGCTTTGCCAAAAATTTGCCGCTGGGATTATTGCTCGCGATCATCTTGGTGGTCGAATTGGTGCTGGGTCTTGGCGCATATCGTGCGGGAGCGGTGGAATTGGGCGTCGCCGATGGTGCGGCTAAAGTCGTGACCAACACCCCCAATATCGAGGCTATCGGCGCATTGCTGTACTCCAAATATGTATTTTTGTTTGAAACGGCGGGGTTGATTTTGCTGGTTGCAATGATCGGTGCGATTGTGCTGACACACCGTAAACGCACTGGCACGCGCCCGCAGAATATCTCGCAGCAAAACCAGCGGCGTCCAGAGGATGCGGTGCGTAACGTGAACCAGCCCGTCGGGCAGGGGGTTGAGATATGAACTCACATCCATCATTAAAAAACCACGTCACCCTGAACTTGTTTCAGGGTCCATCTCGCCCTTCAAGCTCCGCCCGTGCGGCACGATGGATG
>JAAFIB010000010.1:0-13905 GCA_013297725.1 Sphingomonadales bacterium | reverse complement strand
GGGGGTGGAGATATGAACTTTGCCACGCCCCACTTCGTCATCCTGAACTTGTTTCAGGATAACAAACCACCGTCGCGTGTTATCCTGAAACAAGTTCAGGATGACGATATTTTGGTTGAAAGGATCGACCAATGATCGGCATCGAACATTATCTGGTGGTCAGTTCCATCCTGTTCGTGATGGGCGTGCTCGGCATTTTCCTGAACCGGAAAAATGTGATCATTATCCTGATGGCGATTGAGCTGATCCTGCTGGCCGTGAACATCAATCTGGTCGCATTCAGCGTTTTCCTCGGTGATCTGACTGGACAGATTTTTGCGATGTTCGTGCTGACTGTTGCGGCGGGAGAGGCGGCTATCGGGCTTGCCATCTTGGTCATATATTTCCGTGGTCGCGGAACCATTGCCGTTGACGATGTCAACCGGATGAAGGGATAACCGGTTCAGTGTCGTCTATTGCAATCATCGTTTTTGCGCCGCTTTTGGCTTCGCTTATCGCGGGGCTAGGACAGCGTTTCATTGGCGCAACAGCGGCCAAGTCCGTCACCACCGCTGGACTGTTTCTGGCATGTGCTCTCAGCTGGCCGATCTTTCTTGGCTTTATGTCAGGGACAGAGAAAAGCTATGTCGAACCTGTTCTGCAATGGGTGCAATCGGGCAGTCTGAATTTCGATTGGGAACTGCGCGTTGATGCGCTGACCGCCGTGATGCTGGTGGTGATCACTACCGTATCCGCGCTCGTTCACCTCTATAGCTGGGGCTATATGGAGGAGGATCCGGATCAACCGCGCTTCTTTGCCTATCTGTCGCTGTTCACCTTTGCGATGCTGATGTTGGTGACAGCCAACAATCTGGTCCAGATGTTCTTTGGCTGGGAAGGCGTAGGCCTTGCGTCCTATTTGCTGATCGGGTTTTGGTATAAAAAGCCCAGCGCTAATGCGGCGGCGATTAAAGCGTTTGTGGTCAACCGTGTTGGCGACCTTGGCTTTATGCTGGGCATTTTTGGCGTGTTCATGGTGTTCAACACGGTGTCGATTCCAGAGATTTTGGCGACTGCGCCCAATCACGTCGGGTCGAGTATCGGCTTCCTTGGTCTGCGCGTTGATACTATGTCGGTGCTTTGCGTGCTGCTGTTCATCGGTGCGATGGGTAAATCGGCACAGCTTGGCCTACATACGTGGTTGCCCGATGCGATGGAGGGGCCGACGCCTGTCTCCGCGCTGATCCACGCCGCCACAATGGTAACAGCGGGCGTGTTCATGGTGTGCCGTCTGTCGCCTTTGTTCGAAACCAGCCAGTTTGCGCTGAATATGATCACAGTCGTTGGCGCGACCACAGCGATTTTTGCGGCAACCGTTGGCTTGGTGCAAACCGATATCAAGCGCGTTATTGCGTATTCGACCTGTTCGCAGCTGGGCTATATGTTCTTTGCGGCAGGAACCGGAGCCTATGGCGCAGCAATGTTCCACCTGTTTACGCATGCGTTTTTTAAGGCGCTGTTGTTCCTTGGCGCAGGTTCGGTGATCCACGCGATGCACCATGAACAGGATATGCGCTATTACGGGGCTTTACGGAAACACATACCGCTGACGTTCTGGGCAATGATGGCCGGTACGCTGGCGATTACTGGCGTCGGTATCGTTGGCGTCGGCGGCTTTGCCGGTTTCTATTCCAAGGATGCGATTATCGAGGCGGCGTTTGCCTCCAGTGCGCCATGGGGTGGATATGCGTTCTTCATCGGTGTGCTCGCGGCGCTGCTGACCAGTTTCTACAGCTGGCGGCTTATGTTCTTGACCTTCTTTGGCAAGCCGCGCTGGATCCAAAGCGAGCATATTCAGCACAGCGTCCACAAAACACCAGAGCAGGCGGGTAGCGATACAACCGGCGGCTATCATCCGCATGAAAGCCCGGTCTCCATGCTGATTCCTCTCGGCGTACTAACGATGGGTGCGATCTTTGCTGGCTTTGTATTTCATGGCGGATTTATCGAGGCTGAAGCGGGTAAAGCGTTTTGGGCGAACAGCACTTTGGCGTTTAACGAGCATTTGATGCACGCAATGCACGAGGTACCATTATGGGTGAAGCTATCCTCGACAATGGCAATGCTGACTGGACTGTTCGTGGCTTGGAATATGTATATTCGTTCTGACACAGCGCCCGCAACAGTCGCGCAGAGTTTCGCGCCGCTCTATAAATTCTTCTACAACAAATGGTATTTTGACGAGCTGTATAATTGGCTGTTTATCAAGCCGGCATTCTGGTTTGGACGACTGTTTTGGAAGGGCGGCGATGTCGGCATTATCGACCGTTTTGGGCCCAATGGATCGGCCGCGGTGGTTGCATTTAGCAGCCGTATGGCGGTGCGGATGCAGTCGGGATATCTTTATACTTACGCGCTTGTAATGCTGCTCGGCCTTGTCGGCATGATTAGCTGGATGATGGTGGCAGCGAAATGAACGCGGGTGATTTTCCAATACTCTCGGTAATGCTTGCCGTGCCGATGATCGGCGCGCTGGCGTGCCTATTCGCGCGTGCAGAAATGGCGCGTGTCATTGCGCTGACGGCCACGTTGTTCACTTTCCTGCTGGGCGTTTGGCTATGGGCGAGCTTTGATCTGGACGGCGGACAGTGGCAGTTTACCGAAAGCGTTTCGTTGTTCGGGCCGATCGCTTGGAAGCTGGGCATTGATGGCATATCGTTGATGTTGATCATGCTGTCGGTGTTCCTGATGCCGATTTGCATTGGGGCTAGCTGGCATGCGATCAAGGAACGCGTTGGCCTGTATATGGCGGCGTTTCTGTTTATGGAAACGCTGATGATTGGCGTGTTTTCGGCGCAAGATTTGCTGCTATTCTACATCTTTTTTGAAGCAGGCCTGATCCCGATGTACCTGATCATCGGCATTTGGGGCGGCAAAGACCGGATCTATGCCAGCTATAAATTCTTCCTCTACACGCTGCTCGGCTCGGTTGTGATGTTGATCGCGATGTTGTGGATGATCATGACTGCGGGAACTTCCGATATCCCGACTTTGCTCAATTATGATTTCCCACCGCATGCGCAAACCTATTTGTGGCTGGCGTTCTTTGCCTCGTTCGCGGTGAAGATGCCGATGTGGCCGGTGCATACCTGGTTGCCAGACGCGCATGTTCAGGCACCGACAGCAGGCTCTGTTATATTGGCCGGCGTGCTGTTGAAAATGGGTGGTTACGGTTTCCTGCGTTTCTCGATCCCGATGTTTCCAGAGGCGTCAGCGCAGTTCATTTGGCTCGTCTTTGGCCTGTCGATGGTTGCGGTGGTGTACACGTCGCTGGTGGCTCTTGTGCAGGACGATATGAAGAAGCTGATTGCCTATTCATCGGTTGCGCACATGGCGATTGTGACCGTTGGCCTGTTCACCTTTAACCAACAAGGCATCGAAGGTGCGATCATTGTGATGCTCAGCCACGGTCTTGTGTCAGGCGCTTTGTTCCTGTGCGTCGGTGTGATTTATGACCGACTGCATACGCGCGAGATCAGCCGTTACGGCGGACTTTCGATCAATATGCCGAAATATGCGTTGCTGTTTATGCTGTTCACAATGGCGAGCGTTGGCTTGCCGGGAACCAGCGGTTTTGTCGGCGAGTTTTTGGCACTGGCCGGTGCGTATAAGGTTTCAACCTGGGCGACGTTGATTGCAACCACGGGCATCATCCTTGGCGCGGGCTATATGCTGTACCTTTATCGCCGTGTTGCTTTTGGCGAACAGGTCAATGCTGATGCTGCGGCAATGGCCGATGTTGATAGCCGCGAATTGTGGTTGCTGGCACCGATTGCGGCCGCAGTTTTGTGGATGGGCGTCTATCCCGAAAGCTTCCTTGCGCCGATCCGCAAAGATGTCGCCAACATTGTGGCGCGGATTGAGCGTGCTGCGCCTGCTGGCGATGCAAAGTTGAAAAAACAAGACAAAACGACCGCCAAATATCGTGTCAAACACGAAGGTGGTGAGCATACAAACGGTAAAGTTTCTGGGCCCGGGGAGGCCAAACACTGATGGATCTTTCGGCTTCACTCGCGCTGGTGCGCCCTGAGTTGATCCTCAGCTTTTCTAGCCTTGCGCTGTTGCTGATCGCGGCTTGGCGCGACGAAGCTGGGCGCATGGTTAGTGTATTGAGCGTTGCTGCCTTGGTTGGAGCAGGGGCGTACTCTGCACATTATTTTTATGCAGGAATCGCCGCAGATGCATTTGACGGATTATATCGCGCCGACGCTTTTGGCAGCTTTGCAAAAATCCTGATCTATTTTGCGGCTGCTATCGCTCTGGTCATCGCGCCATCGTCGCTTGAAAAAAGCGGTGCGATGCGGGCGGAATATGCGGTACTGATCGTTCTTGCAGCGGTCGGCATGGGCGTAATGGTATCAGCAACGGACCTGATTACGCTGTATATCGGCCTAGAGCTGAACAGCCTTGCGGCGTACGTTCTTGCCAGCTTTGCGCGCAATGATGAACGCTCCGCAGAGGCGGGTCTGAAGTACTTTGTCCTTGGCGCACTCGCTAGCGGCATATTGTTGTTCGGCATGTCGTTGCTTTATGGCTTCACTGGATCAACTGGCTTTGAAGCCATTGGCAAAGCAATGGCCGGGGACATCAGCTTGGGCAAATTGCTCGGCCTTATCTTTGTGCTGTCTGGATTAGCATTTAAGATCAGCGCGGCACCGTTCCACATGTGGACGCCCGATGTTTACGAAGGCGCGCCAACGCCGATCACTGCGTTTTTTGCCAGCGCGCCAAAGGTCGCTGCCAGCGCGCTGCTTATTCGCATCACAATCGAAGCATTCGGAAACCAGATCGCGGCATGGCAACAGATCATGATTGTCATCTCGTTGATGTCGATCATCATCGGTGCAGTCGGCGCGATTGGGCAGCAAAATCTCAAGCGCCTGTTGGCGTATAGCTCGATCAACAATGTCGGCTTTTTGCTGATTGGTCTGGCGGCAGGCACGCAAGCAGGCGTTGCCGGAATGCTGACCTATCTTGTCATTTATGTCCTGATGACGCTGGGCGGCTTCATCTGCCTGATGCAGTTGAAAGGCCGTGACGGCACCATCAAAGAGGGCATAGCCGACATTGCCGGGCTATCAAAAACTCAGCCTATGCTAGCGGCTGCACTCGCCATTTTCATGTTCAGCCTAGCCGGTATTCCGCCCTTATTCGGATTTTGGGGTAAGCTTGTTGTGTTTAACGCAGCGGTTGCCGCAGGGCTATTGCCACTTGCAGTTATCGGCATTGTCGCCTCAGTAATCGGTGCGTTCTATTACCTGAAAGTCATCAAGGTGATGTATTTTGATGAGCCTGACGAATTGATCGTAGCAGGAGATGACAAGGTGCTGCCTTATGTTGGTGGTGCCATGGCGCTTGCGGTTTCGCCGCTGGGTTACTTCGCGATTCCTGTGCTGTCCGTCATCACTGCGCAAGCGGCAAAGGCTTTGTTCTGAGCCTGATATTTGAGCATATTGCCCTCACCGGCTCTACCAATGCAGACCTGATCGCACGCGCCGCTGCAGGAGCGCCAGAGGGCCTTTGGCTGCGCGCTGACGCCCAAGATGCTGGGCGCGGCAGGTTAGGGCGGGTGTGGGATAGCGAAGGCGGCAATCTGTTTGCCAGCACGATAGTGCGTTTAGGCGCGGGTGATCCGCCAGCGTCATCGTTAGGCTTTCTCGCATCGCTTGCCGCGTATGAAACCGCGCGATTGATTGCGCCAGATGTGCCGATCATGATTAAATGGCCCAATGATCTTTTGACTGCAAATGGTGCAAAGTTTTGCGGCATGTTGCTCGAACGTAGCGGCGATGCTGTTGTCATTGGCATTGGGATGAACCTGTTTGCGCATCCGCAAGGACTTGACCGGCCTGTTACTGATTTACGGAGCAGCGGCGGTAATCCTCACCATGCGCAGGCCGTATTGGAGATATTGGCGGAAACGTTGCAAAACTGGTTGCAACGCTGGCGGCTCGGCGGACTGACGCCCTTATTATTAAAAAGCTGGCAGCAGTTCGCGCATCCGGTTGGCACCGCGCTTACCGTCAATCTCCCGAATGGTGATGTGCTGCAGGGGCTTTATAATGGCTTGAATGAAGATGGTTCTTTGCAGCTACGCTTGGCGGATGGTGAAATTCATGCCATCCACGCGGCGGATGTTTTCCTGATTTAATATAAGGCCGGACCAATGCTGCTCGCCATCGATAACGGCAATACCAATGTCAAATTCGCGCTTGTTAACGCCGCGGGTGATATCGTGCATCGCTGGCGGATCGCCACAGATACGCGGCGCACAGCGGATGAATATGCCGTGTGGCTGCATCAGTTGCTGCGGATGAATGGCCATGAACGGAGCGATGTGACGGCTGTGGTAATCGCAACTGTGGTTCCCCGTGCGCTGCATAATTTGCAGATGTTGTCGGAGAAGTATTTTGGCACCACAGCCTTCATCGCAGGCCGCGCGCCGTTGGAATGGGGCATCGCGCTGAAAGTCGATGAACCCCGCGCATTGGGTGCCGATCGTGCGGTTAACGCCATTGCCGCCCAGACTCTGTCGCGACAGGACAAGATCGTGATCAGTTTCGGTACGGCCACAACCTTTGACCATATCGGGTCCGATGGCTCATATATGGGCGGTAGCATTGCGCCCGGCATCAACCTGTCGCTCGATGCGCTGTATAATGCGGCTGCTATGTTACCCCGTATTGCTATCGAGCCGCCACCAAATGACAGCGTTATCGGACGAGACACCGTCAGTCAGATGCAAATCGGCATTTATTGGGGTTATGTCGCGATGATCGAGGGGCTATTGGACAGGATGAAAGCGGAAATCGGGACACCGGTTACAGTCATCGCCACTGGTGGTCTTGCCGTTTTGTTTCAACAACATAGCCACCTTTTTGATATCGTGGAACCCGACCTTACCTTGCGCGGAATAGCGCAGCTTTACCAGAATCGAGATATTTCAGAATGACAAAGCCCGGCAACGAATTGCTGTTTTTGGCCCTTGGCGGATCCGACGAGATTGGCATGAACGTCAATCTATATGGCTGCCAAGGCAAATGGGTGATGGTCGATTTGGGGATCACATTCAGCAACAGCGAATATCCCGGGACCGAACTGATTTTGCCCGATTTGGAGTTTATCGAGGAACGTTCCAAAGACTTGCTCGGTATCGTTCTGACCCATGGGCATGAGGATCATATCGGCGCAGTGCCGTATCTGGCCGCTGACCTTGGCGTGCCATTATATGCAACGCCATTCACAGCGGCGCTGATTAAGGGCAAGCTGCAAGAACAGGGGCTGACGGACGAGGTTGAGCTTAACATCATTCCAATGGGCGGCTCGTTTGAATTGGGACCATTTGGTTTCCAATTGATGCCATTGGCGCACTCCATCTTGGAAATGAGCGCGTGCCTTATCGATACGCCCTATGGCCGGATATTCCACACCGGCGACTGGAAGCTGGACGAAGAGCCAGTGATCGGCCAGCCATCGACTGAAGAACAGCTAACCAAAGTCGGCGATGAGGGCATCCTTGCTTTGGTCTGCGATTCGACGAATGCGTTCAACAATGACGATAGCGGCAGCGAAGGCAGCGTCTATGCTGACTTGCTGAAATCCGTGACAGAGGCGCGCGGCCGTGTGGTCATAACGACCTTTGCATCGAACGCCGCGCGGTTGGAAACATTGGGCAAAGTGGCAAAGGCGGCCAACAGAAAGCTGTGCTTTGCCGGGCGTTCGCTGAACCGGATTATCGAAGCGTCACAGGCGACGGGCTATTTAAAGAACATGCCTGAAACCGTCGATATGGAGCAAGTCGATGGCTTGCCGCGCAATCAAGTGATGGTTGTGGCGACAGGCGGGCAGGGTGAAGCGCGCGCTGCGCTAGCCCGCATCGCCGCTGGCAATCATCCTGTGAAGTTAGAGGAAGGTGACACAGTCATCTTCTCATCCAAACAAATCCCCGGAAATGAAGTCGCCATCGGGATTATTATGAACCAGCTGGCGCGGAACAACATTTTGACCGTGACCGAGAAACAGGCGCATGTGCATGTTTCTGGCCATCCGGGACGACCAGAGCTGGCGGCGCTTTATGATTGGATCAGGCCGGATATTCTGGTTCCGGTCCATGGAGAGCGGCGGCATATGGCGGAACAGGCGCGCTTTGGCCTGTCAGAGGGCATTCCGCAGGCTATCGTGCAATCGAACGGCGATGTCATTCGTCTGGCGCCAAAAGGCCCACAAAAGATCGGCGAAGAACGCACCGGTAGGCTGATCCTGGATGGTGATGTTATCATCCCGGCGGATGGTGATACGATTAATCAACGCCGCCGGCTGTCTTGGTATGGCATGGTGAGCGTGGCGATAGCGATTGATGAAGATAACAATCTGCTCGGCGATCCAGAATTCCGTATGCACGGCGTGCCGATTGAAGATGAGCGCGAGGATTTCCTCGACGAAGCGCGCGATGCGGCGGTAAAGGCTGTTAAAGACAACAAAGGCGATACCGAAAAGCTGCGTGAAAGCGTTCGGCTCGCGGTGCGCCGTGTCGCAACCAGCTGGACTGGCAAAAAACCTATTGTTGACGTCATGATCGTGGAGATCGCATGAACTGGACATCTATTGTCGCAATTTACCTGTTGTTTTGGGTGATGACAGCGTTTGTCGTGCTGCCATTTGGCGTGAAATCCTATCACGAAATGGGACTGGAGATGACACCGGGACAGGCGGATGGTGCCCCTGCTAACTTTAAGCCAGCCCGGGTTATCATGTGGACGACGATAGTGTCAGCAACGCTGTTCGCGATATATTACGCGAATTACGAATATGGCTGGATCACCCGCCACAGCTTTGAATTCCTGATCAAATAAGGTTTAGCTGCGCAGCCGGTCGATCGCTTGCGCCAGTGCGACATACAGCTTGCCAACGTCAGACGACAGCAACGTCACGCCAATGGCATTGCCGTCGCGCGTTGATAGCAACACCCGCATCATCGCTTCGAAATCATGGATGTAGCGGTTCACATGATCGCGGAATTCAGGTTCGTCATCATAGTGATTGGCGATAATCTTCGCTTCGCCATTATCCAGCAAGCGCACTGCGCGCCGCGTGAATACGCCGCGGTCGCCTTTCAAATATGCGGCCCATGCAGTGTCAGTCACTTCATTCGACAGTATCTTAGCGACATCAATCGACGCAGAATTCAAAGATTCGGTCAACAAAGCGATCCGGCGCGCAAAGGCTTCATCGTCGATGCCGTCAAATTGTTCGCGGGCCGTTGCTGCGCGTTGTTCCAAATTGGTCGTTAGTTCGCCAACAGATTTCAACTGTGCGGTTACGCGCTGTGTTGCGGCTTCTGACAGCGTAATGTTGCGATCAATCGCTTCCTTCACTGCAGTGCCAACGTCCGCAAGCTGCGCATCAATGGCACCTGCCAGCAATACACGGTTCTGCTCGGTCAATCTGGCACCGATATCGGCAAGTTCGGCCTCGACAATGGCTTTGCTGCTATTGGCGGCATCGCGCGCTGCATCCGCAACACGCCGCAGTGATCCGCTCAGCTGTTCTTCTGCGGTTGCTGCGACTTCACCGATAAGCGCGTGCGTTTCGTTCAATGCCGCTGAAAGCGCGGCAATTTCGTCACGCCGTTCAGTCAGCGCAGAGCCGCTTTGATTGAGCAGAGTATCTACCGAGTTTCTTTGCGCCAAAAGCACATCATCTAGCGCACTCAGCTTTTCAACGAGGGACGAGGATTGACTATCCAGCGCGCTGCTTTCCGATCGCAACTGCGACAGGGCATTGCTGCTTTCTTCAAATCGGCTTTGTAGATGTCCAAACGCAGCGGGAATGTCGCTGCCCAATTCATTAGAGATCCTGCCCAATACAGCAGTCAGTTTCTCTGCGTTGGTCAGCACTGCCTCTGCCTTGGCTTCATTCGCGGACAGATTAACGGTTAAGTCGCTGCTGCTTTCCGAGAGTGCGCTGATCGCAAAAGCAAGCTTTGCCATACGATCGGTTGCGTTTGCGTCGACTGTATTCAGATGCGTTTCGCAATCCGAAATCGATGTCCCGACATTGGCCGTTAATGCCAGCAATCGTTGCTGCGCGGTCGTATCCAATTCGGTCAGTTGCCGTGCCGATTGATCCAGCGATGCTTGCATGCGGGATAGCATGTCATTTATTCGCACATCCTGATCATTGGCTGCGTCGGTTATGCTGGCGACCGCTGAGTTCAAGCTGGCAACCTGTCCGGCGAGTTGCTGGCTATTACTATCGGTCAGGGCACCAATATTTTCGGCGGCCTCCCCGATACGATGCTCAACCTGCGTAATATCGCTCTGCAACGAAGCGAGCATCGCAGTAACACGTGCCTCGCTGTTTACTGTGCTGCTTTCCAGCACGGAACCTGCCTCTGTTGCGGCTGCGCCTATTTTTTGGCTAGTTTCGGTTGTCTGCTGTTCAAGACGATCCATTGTAGTGGCGGTCGCCCCAATCGTTTCGTCCATAACGCGCAGCGATCCGATAAGGTTTTGTATCTGCGTATTTGCGGTATTTCCGGCATTGCCAATCTGGTTAGTCGCATCCTTTGCTGCGCTGGTGACGACGGGCAAATGATTGCGCAGCAATTCGACATTGGTGACTGCTGCCGAGCTAGCATTCTCCAAAATTTGCGCTTTTTGATCAGCATCGGCGAGCGCCGTTACCAATTGTTGCGCGGCTTCTGTCAGCTTTGCTGCCGAAACACGGCCTACTGATTCCAGTTCGCGCGCATTTTCTGCAAGAAACGATCGCGCCATCGAAATTTCGCCATTGATCGTTTTGATCCGCCGATCCAGAGCATCGCTCTCGGTGCGCAGCAATGCAGCAACATCGCCAAAGCGGCGCGCCTCGGTTGTGCTCATCCGCATCGCCAACAGCCAACATAAAGCCAACAGTGAAACAGGGATCGCCCATAGGCTGATCAGTTCAACCAAACGGGCGGGGTTTTCAAAGCGTAGCAATTCTGCCTGATTGGCCCATGCCCAAAATCCGGTCCAGCCGAGAAACAGTAACGCAAGTGTAGTGCCTGCAATCAAAGGGCCCTTGCGACGCGGAGCTGGCTCCATATCATCGTAATATTCCGTCTCATACACAGGTTCATGCTGCGCCGGAGGTGCAGCCTCTACTTCGCTGACGGCATCGTCTTCTGCATGGCTCTCATCACGTTTGATCGCGCTTATCATCTCGTCCTCAACTTCGCTGGCGGATGCGATACCACCCATAGACGGCACATTACGGCTGATCTCTACGATTTTTGACTGTCCCACCATGACGTCTGTTTACCATGTTTTTTATAAAACGAAACGCAAAGTTAATCATAGCTGCGCTATTCCATTGGCTATGTCGATGGATCATGGCGCCCTATCAGTTGCTTTACACGCCGCCGCTGGCGATGATGCCGCGTTGGTGCGCGAGCTTCGCCAAGCGCTTGTGGACAGTGCACACCGCCAAATCGACCTGATGTCGCGATCGCGGTGTGACGCGAATTGGCAGTATAGTTGCCTGCGATTAAAGGGATTAGCAGCAAGTTTTGAAGCGGCAGAGTTGCTTGCTCTGGCCGAAGAAGCGGTAGCAGGCGCACCCGGAGACCCGGTCGTGCTTCGCCGGCTTGGCGCTGCGCTGGAAGAAATCAGGCAAGCTCCGCTCGATTAGTTACGATTGAGCGCTTTTCGCTGGAATATCGCAAGCGCAAACCTTACGCCCCGTTTGCATGATTGATAACAACGGTTCCCACGACAATTCAAAAATTTTCGTTTTGCTCTGCATTGGTGACGTTACGCCAGCAGATGGCGAATTGGCTTTACCATTGGCTCCATTATTTGGTCAGCCGATGGTGCATCACATGGTAAAGGCGTTGCAGCGTGTTGGTATTACGCAGTTTTTCTTAGGCGTTGATAGCGTTCCAGGTGCGCTTTTAACCTATCGCGATGCCGTCGCAAAAGAGGGACTGGACCTTCGCTTTATCCGCGAACCAAGCGCTATGGCGGCGTTGATGGATGGCGGCACGCGCGCACTGATTTTGCGGGCAGATACCATTTGGGACACAGAATTGGTGGATCGGGCATTGCGTCATAACGGCCCTATAGTTGCAACCGTTGAGGAACGTGCCGAAAACCAGATGTTTGAACGGATCGATTTGAACAATCGCTGGGCGGGTATGGCAATTCTTGATCGCAAAACCTTAGAGGCACTGACGCATCTGCCCGAAGGATGGGATATGGCATCGGCATTATTGCGTCAGGCTTTGCAAGACGGCGTCAAGCCTTGGCCTGTGAAACAGAATGCAATTCAGGATGGTCATCTTTGCAGATTGCAGAATCACAATGACCTGATTGCGATGCAAAGCGTGTTGATGACCTCTGCAGAGGGTGGTCAGACGACACTTGAAACAACGCTGTTCGCAAAACCTTTGGCGCGTTTTGTGCCAGCGATATGGGCTGTTCCATGGGGGCGTAGTGTCGCTGAGTTCAGCTTTCCGGGCCTTTCTGGCGTCGCGGCGTTGTTTGCTGTGACCGGCTTTCCGCTGACAAGCGCAATAGCGGCAACAGGTGCTGTGCTTGCGTCATTGGTCCGCAATGTCGTTCGGTCTGCGGAGTATCGGTCTGCCGGTATAGACGGGGTCGGCATGGCCGGTTGGGCGATGCTGATCGCGGCGCTAATTGCGGTTTTAGAACTCAGCGACCCATCGCTTTTTGAAAGCGTTTTTCTGGGACTGACACTGACTGGTCTATCGCTAATTTCGGTGAGCCGAGGCAAAAAGGCCGGGTTCCGTTTCCTGTCACCTTTGGTGATTACGCTTACTTTGATATTGGGGATCGGCGCAGGAAGCGCCGCAATATCAGTTAAGCTATTGATCTTAATTGAAATAGTATTTCAACTGTTACGCGGATTAGGCTATCTGCAAAATCCTAAGCCGCTGGATTAAGCTTAAAGCCAAATTAACCCCGAAACCCTATGATCTGGCTTTAACGTAACGGAAAAGCAGGAAACAAATTTGGGTATCGTGCCCCCTGACGATGCTGTGACGATGGCAACCGGCCAAGTCCTTGCGACGCATGCTCTGCGCGATGACCTGATGGCTGTGCTTTTCCCGCACAGTGGTGCTCTGCCGTCAGAGCTGCTGCAAAGCCGCGTTAAGTTGAAATTACAGGCGCTTACTTCGGGGATAGAGCGAGCGCTGCTTGTCCAAGAGCCCGAGCGCTTGCACAGCTGGGACTTACTCTCGGAAGCGGGGCTTTTGCGCGAGCCTGCTTTGATTGATTTTGCCTTATCGCGGATCGCTGAGGATAAGCTTCGTCATACGATCCAGTCAGTATCAAACACTTCGATATTGGGGCAATTGCCTGTCACTTTGCTGGGGCACCATAACGAACGCATTGCCGAAATGACGCGCAAATTGCTCCATGCGGAACAGGTGTCTGCAGCGGGCGACAATCACTTGTTTCAGCAATTGGACAGTGAAGCATTGCACATGCTGTGCTGGCGCGTGGTAGCCGCGTTGCTTGAATGTAAAGCTGCCGAAAATGAGCCACTCACCATTGCGGCGCAAACGCTTCTTGCCGGACATGATAATAGCCTAAGCTCTTCGGCAATTGCACGAAAGCTGATCTTTTTTCTGGGGCAGGAATATCGGCAAGAGCTATTAGATCCACGCATAGCAGGATTGCACCTGTTCATCGCATCGCTGGATCAGGATTATGATCTTGGCAGCGATTTTCTGCTCCGCTTAGTCGGTGGAGAACATGTCGCGCCTTTGCTGCTTTTGCTTAAAGGGCAGGGGCAGCCAGTTGATAAGGCGACCGAGATTGTCGTGGCGTTACGCGGGGCGATAGCTGACACTATGAT
>JAAFIB010000001.1 GCA_013297725.1 Sphingomonadales bacterium | reverse complement strand
GACCGATTGGGACGATCATCTATCGGTTTCGATCAACCTGTCACCTGCGCAAATGCGCAGCCCCGGATTGATCAGCGTGATCGTCAACGCGATTGCCAGCAACAGGATCGATCCTGCGCGCATCTGTTTTGAAATCACCGAAACGGTGCTGATGCAAGACAGCGACGCCAATATCGAAACGCTGCACAAATTGCGCGAAATCGGTGTGCAGATTGCACTGGATGATTTCGGCACCGGCTATTCCTCGTTGAATTATCTGCGCAGTTTTCCGTTTAGCAAGATCAAGATCGACCGCTGTTTCATCGACGAAATCGACAGCCGCCCCGATTGCCAAGCGATTGTCCGCTCGGTCGTCGGCCTAGCGCAAAGCCTGGGCATGACCACCACGGCCGAGGGTGTCGAGCGGCAGGAACAAGTCGAAGAACTGCGCCTGCAAGGATGCAGCGAAGTCCAAGGCTTTCTGTACAGCAAAGCTGTGCCCGCCGATCAGCTAAGCAACCTGCGCCCGATTGACCCAAGGGGCGCGCTGGTGACATCTTTGTTTAGGGGAGATGGCGCGGGTGTGGCTGCTGATCCGGGCAAAGGCTTCCAACGTAAGGCCGGGTAATCCGTCAGCAACGAATGAGCGTAAATCAAGTGACCATGATCCCGCTATATCTGGTGGCATAAGAGATTCGCCCTAGGCATCGTCGCAACGATCAACAACCGCCCCCCTTAACCATCCCGCGACGCAGTTCCGCCATGTCAACAGGCGCGCCGCTTTATCCCCATGCATTTTTTATCGTGGATAAAAAAACTTCACATTTCGCCGCAAAATATCTTGCGCGCTATGCAGTGCCTAGAGACTCCACGCGTCGCTGCGACCATAGCAAATTTCGCTGCGACGAAATGAATCGGATGTGCGACGAACCGAGTCGTTAATTAACCATTTACCCTCTTGCGTCTGAAACTGGTTGAGGCACTATAGGTAGCGGTTGGCCACAGGGGGCATAACTACAATTTGTGTCTCGTTCTACGGGAACTATCCCGTAGTCAGGGTAAATTGCGCTGAAACTACACGAGTGATCGGCGAAAATAATGCTCCCTAAAGAGTCAAAAATGCTATGAGGGGGGCTTGCCTCCCGAGTCGAACAAGAAGCGAACAAACTTCTTGCACATTATGGGGTAGCGGTTGCGGTCAGCGGGGTGGCCAAAACCGTCCGGATTGGGAGCTGAGATAACATGGATTTTCGTGACACTGGCGGTGAGGCCGGATCAACTGACGCAGTATTGGGTGAAATGATGGATGTGCTGGAAATAGCAAAAGAGACGGCAAAGGATGTGGACGTCGCACGGAAAAAGAGCGACGCGAAAGCTGAGTTGAAAGCTGACCAAGCAAAAACCGAATTGAAAGCTGAAACCGATAGCAAGTCTGTCGATGTGCGGCGCTTTGATGTTGTCACCGATACATCGCGTGATGCGTTGCTGACCGAGTTTGGCAAAGAGACGTTGCGCGACCGGTATTTGTTGCCCGGCGAAAACTATCAGGATCTGTTTGCGCGTGTCGCCTCGGCCTATGCGGACGATCAACCCCATGCCCAGCGGCTGTATGATGCGATGAGCCAATTGTGGTTCATGCCCGCAACGCCTGTGCTGTCCAATGGCGGCACCGGACGCGGCCTGCCGATTTCGTGCTACCTGAACTCTGTGGATGACAGCCTTGAAGGCATCGTCAACACATGGAACGAGAATGTCTGGCTGGCATCACGCGGTGGTGGCATCGGCACCTATTGGGGTAGCGTGCGCGGCATTGGCGAACCGGTTGGCCTGAACGGTAAAACCAGCGGCATTATTCCTTTCGTCCGGGTGATGGACTCGCTGACGCTGGCGATTTCGCAAGGATCGCTGCGTCGCGGGTCCGCCGCCTGCTATCTCGATATCAACCATCCAGAGATCGAGGAATTCCTTGAAATCCGCAAGCCATCGGGCGATTTCAACCGTAAGGCTTTGAACCTGCACCACGGCGTGTTGCTGTCTGACGAGTTTATGGAAGCGGTGCGCAGCGGCGAAGAGTTCAACCTGCGCTCGCCAAAGGATAACAGCATCCGCGGCACCGTTGATGCGCGCTCGTTGTTCCAGAAACTCGTTGAAACGCGCCTTGCCACTGGCGAGCCGTACATCATCTTCAGCGACACCGTGAACCGGTCGATGCCAAAGCATCATCAGGAACTGGGGCTGAAAGTTTCCACATCCAACCTGTGTGCCGAAATCACATTGCCAACCGGCTTTGACCATCTGGGCAATGATCGCACAGCGGTATGCTGCCTAAGCTCGCTGAACCTTGAAACATGGGATCAGTGGAGCGGTGACAAGCTGTTTATCGAAGACGTGATGCGCATGCTCGACAATGTGCTGACCGACTTTATCGAACGCGCGCCTGATGAAATGGCGCGGGCGAAATACAGCGCGGGCCGCGAACGCAGCGTTGGCCTTGGCGTCATGGGCTATCACAGCTTTCTGCAATCGCGCGGGCTGGGCTTTGAATCCGCGATGGCAAAATCGTGGAACATGAAGTTCTTTAAACACATCCGCGCGCAGGCCGATCAGGCATCGATGATGCTGGCGACGGAACGCGGCGCGTGCCCCGATGCCGAAGATCGCGGCGTGATGGAGCGGTTTAGCTGCAAGATGGCGATCGCCCCCACCGCGTCGATTTCGATCATCTGCGGCGGAACCAGCGCGTGCATCGAGCCGATCCCGGCCAACATTTATACGCACAAAACTTTGTCGGGCAGCTTTATTGTAAAGAACCCGTATCTGGAAAAACTGCTGCTTGAAAAGGCAAAGGACAGCAACAACGTCTGGAACTCCATCCTGGAAAAAGGCGGGTCGGTGCAACATCTCGACTTCCTGACGCCGGAGGAAAAGGACACGTTCAAGACGAGCTTCGAGATTGACCAGCGCTGGTTGCTGGAACTCGCCGGCGACCGCGCACCGCATATCGACCAGGCGCAATCGCTGAACCTGTTCATCCCCGCCGATGTGGAAAAATGGGATCTCCTCATGCTCCACTTCCGCGCATGGGAACTGGGCATCAAGTCGCTCTATTATCTGCGCAGCAAATCCATCCAGCGCGCGGGCTTTGCCGGCGGGGTAGAGGCGGATAACACTGCGGATGCACCGGTGATGGAATTGGCGGCCGCAGAAACTGACTATGATGAATGTCTGGCCTGTCAGTAAATTCCCTCCTCTCCCCTTGCGGGAGAGGATACGAAGCCTTGGTCGCGCAGCGGCTTAGGCGAAGTTGGAAAGGGGTTGCGCGGTTGCGCCAATCCACACCCCCTCTCCCACTGCGACTAGGCAGCGAGCTGCCAAGTCTTGTTGCCCTCTCCCGCAAGGGGAGAGGGGTTGAAGTTTGAACCGAGGAACCGAAGATGCCATTGTTAGAAGCCCGTAACAGCTACAAGCCTTTTGAATATCCATGGGCGTATGATTTCTGGAAACGCCAGCAACAGATCCATTGGCTGCCCGAGGAAGTTCCTTTGGGTGAGGATTGCCGCGATTGGGCGCAAAAGATTTCGGAGCATGAGCGTAACCTGCTGACGCAGATCTTCCGCTTTTTCACACAGGCCGATATCGAGGTGCAGAATTGCTATCACGAACATTATGGCCGCGTGTTCAAACCGACCGAAATCAAAATGATGCTGACCGCGTTTTCCAATATGGAAACGGTGCACGTTGCCGCCTACAGCCACTTGCTGGACACCATCGGCATGCCCGAAAGCGAATATTCAGCGTTCCTTGAGTATGAAGAAATGGCCGCAAAGGTCGATTATATCCACCAGTTCGGCGTGGATAGCGACGAAGACATCGCGCGCACGCTCGCCATGTTCGGCGGCTTTACCGAGGGACTGCAACTGTTCGCCAGCTTCGCGATGCTGATGAACTTCCCCCGCTTTAACAAGATGAAGGGCATGGGCCAAATCGTCAGCTGGTCTGTGCGCGATGAAAGCCTGCACTGCGAAGGCATCACAAAACTGTTCCACGCGTTCACCACCGAACGCGGTTGCCTGACCAAGTCAGTCAAAGAAGACATCATCGATTGCTGCCAAAAAGTCGTGCGGTTGGAGGATGCGTTCATCGATCTGGCGTTCGAAATGGGCCCTGTGCCCGGCATGACCGCCAAAGAAATCAAACGCTATATCCGCTACATCGCCGATTGGCGCTTGGGCCAGCTGGGCCTGCCCGCGATTTACATGGTCGAGGACCACCCCCTACCATGGCTCGCGCCGTTGCTGAACGGTGTGGAACACGCCAACTTCTTTGAAACCCGCGCAACGGAATATTCCAAGGCCACCACCCGCGGCAATTGGGGCGAAGTCTGGGACAGCTTTGACCGCAAAAAGAAAAAGATCATCGGCATTGAGCCAGCAGCGGAAAATGACGGCGTGGATATGTTTGAACAAGCTGGGGTTGCGGCGGAGTGAGCCTATTCGAGGTAGATGATGCAAAAGCCATGATTAACTGGGAAAAGCACCGTTTACCGCTCAGTGCCGCTATATTTGTCTTCGATGGCCCGTTCATCGAAGAGGAGGATAAACGAACAGATTACGGCGAAACGCGTTTTGTCGCCACAGGTCCAGTAACCCGATTTGCCAATCGTATATGTGTTGCTGTATATACGTGGCGCGGTCCGGTTCGCCGGATCATCAGTTTCAGGAAAGCCAATGACAAAGAAGTCAGAAAATATCAGGCAAATCTCTCGGGAAGAAGCTGACGCTGCGGCTAAGGCTTGGGCCACTCCCGAGAATTTGGCTTGGTTCGACGCCTTGACCGACGAAGACATCGCAAAACAGATCGCCGATAATCCCGACGCTGCGCCAGAGTTGGATGATGAGTGGTTTGAAAATGCTCGGCTGGTGATCCCGTTGAAGAACAAAAAGGCGGCTTGACCGTATGACTTTTTCTCCTGAGCCAATGGCGGTCAGCTTTGATGAGGACAGTTTCTGGGTCGATCTTGATGATGGCCGCACCTTGGGAGTCCCGCTTGTCTGGTTCCCGCGCCTGCTGCACGGAAAGCCAGAACTGCGGGAAAAGGTAGAGCTCAGCCGCGACGGGCTTCACTGGGATGAACTGGATGAAGATATTTCAATTGCTGGCTTGCTAGCGGGGCGCGGGGATCAGACTGTTGCGCGGAAAGCGGCGGCTTGATGTTGTGTAATTGGGGCGAAGCCTGGGATAGCTTTGACCGCAAGAAGAAAAAGATCATCGGCATTGAGCCAGCGGCGGAGAATGGCGGCGTAGATATGTTTGAACAGGCTGGGGTAGCGGCGGCGTAGGGGATGCGATCTAAATGTTTGATAAGCTTGATGCGTACAATTTGATCGCCAACTTAGTGCCAGGCGCTGCTCTAGTTTATGCTCTTCATTTTTCTGGGTTCCCCGCGCCCGATCCTGAGAAAATTGGTGCGTTTCTGTTAACGGCATTTGTAGTCGGAGTGGCAACTAACCGCCTAGGCTCATTAGTTCTGGATCCAATATTGAGACGCGTCGGTTTCTTACACAAAAAAGATTATCAGGCATTTTTAGGCTCGGAGAAGGAAGACGCTAAGCTTGAAACTCTCGTTGCTAATTCTGGTCTATACCGCACTTTTGTAACAGCCGGTTTAGTTTATCTTATACTATTAGCTACTAATTGGGTTCTAGCGGCGGTCGGGATTGAGGGGCGCATAGTATTCATTCCTGTCATTGCCTTGGCAATGGTGATATTCCTGTTCGCATTCCAAAAAGAAGATAATTACATTCGAATCAGAATGAACGCTGCAAGCGGTGAGCCCCCGAAGTCATAACCTCATCTCCGCTTGACTGGAACATCAATAGAACATAGACTTGCACTCATGAACTCAATAGAATTTTGTGCAGGTGCAGGTGGGCAAGCCTTAGGTCTTGAACAGGCCGGTTTTCGGCATTCCGCGCTCGTCGAGATCGAGCCCGATTATGCCGCCACCCTGCGCCTTAACCGCCCCAAATGGGATGTGCGTTGCGAGGATATGAACGGCTTTGACGGGCGACTGTTTGCGGGGATCGATATGTTCGCCGGTGGTCTACCCTGCCCTCCTTTTTCGATGGCTGGTAAACAATTGGGCGAGCGGGACGAGCGCAACCTTTTCCCTGCCGCCATCCGCCTGATCGACGAAATGCGTCCCAAGGCGATTATGATCGAAAATGTCCGCGGCTTTATGTCAGCGGTGTTTGAGGATTATCGCAACGGATTGAAAAGCCAATTGGAAAAGCTGGGTTATCAGGTCGGCTGGCGTTTGCTGAATGCATCCGATTTCGGTGTTCCACAACTGCGACCACGCGTTGTGATCGTTGCCATGCGTAAAGATATCGCCGATGCTTTCGACTGGCCGGAAGTTTTGCCTCACAACCCTCCAACCGTCGGCGAGACATTAAAAGACTTAATGGCTGCGAACGGCTGGGCTGGGGCTGCGCGCTGGGCTGAACGCGCCAATGAAATCGCCCCCACCATCGTTGGCGGCAGTAAGAAACACGGCGGACCCGACCTTGGCCCGACACGTGCCCGCGCGGCATGGGCAACGTTGGGCGTAGAGGGCAAAAGCCTGTTCAACGAAGCTCCCGGCTCCGATTTTGTCGGCGCGCCTCGCTTGACCGTACGCATGGTTGCACGATTGCAGGGCTTCCCCGATAGCTGGCAATTCCACGGCGGTAAAACCACAAGCTATCGTCAGGTGGGTAACGCCTTTCCGCCACCGGTTGCGAAAGCTGTTGCCAACAGGATCAGGATTGCTCTTTCGGTGCAAAAGCATTTTCTGGTGCGCGCTGCGTGAGCCTGTTTGACGATAGCGGTTATCAGCCACTGTCCGTAACCCATATCGACTATTCCGATCTTTCGGGCCTTGAACGCGATCTGCTTGCGGCGGTCAAAGGCAAGGAATTGTTCGAGGAAAAACTCCGATCCTTCTTTCGTTCCGCCATCGACGAAGTGATCGACACTGCACGAACGGGTCGCTATTTCCTGTCCGACCTTGAGAAAACCGAGAAAACCTATCTTGGGACCAAGTTCGAAATCTTACTGCGTGATTGGTTGCAAGTTCCCCGAGGCGTAAGGATGGACTTGCTAATCGGCGGTCAAGAAGTTGATGTGAAATCGACCACAGGCGGCAAATCCGGATGGATGATCCCGCTAGAGGCCATTGGCGAATTGCTCATCCTGTTACGCGTGAACGAAGAAGCATCGACCTGTGCTGTGGGCATTGTTAGGGCAAGGCAGCAATATCTACGATCCGGCGAAAACAGGGACAAAAAGACAAGCTTTTCTGCGGAAGGCACCCGCAATATCTGGTGGATGGCGCAGGACTTTGCCTACACGCCCAATTTCTGGACGATTGTGAGCACAGCCGATCGCCAAGAGATCATGGCCGTGAGAGGCGGTAGCAAAAGACTGGCAATGCTATTCGAACGCTATCAAGGCGTGCCGTTGTCCCGTGTGCAGATTCAGGCGGTTGCCGCGCAAGATGATTTCATGAAGCGCATCCGGTCCAACCAAGGCGCGCGCGATCTGCTCCGCCCCCAAGGCATAGCAATTCTCTATTCCGAGATAGACCGAGACCTGATGCACCGCCTTGGCCTATCCTTTGGATATCGGGAATTTGTGTCGTTCAAAGCGGATAATCAAGCGGACGCGAAACTATTGCGCGAAGCAGGTCATATTGATTGAGCAACCTATGTCCCGACGCCGATCTAGTCTTTATGGATAAACGCATACGATATGAAAGCGGAGGCGATTATGGCGTCGCAGACCTTAAAGACTAAAACAAAGCGTGCCATCCCCGCCGCCGAATTTGCCGCGCGCATCGAACGCCGCCGTCAAGAAACGGGCATCACCGATCTGCCCCGCAACGACGGCACGCGCCGGACGGAAAGCAAAAAGGCTTTGCTGAAAGCGATAAAGGATATTGGCGGCAAATGGTGATGCGCCGCCCGCAACGCTAACGCCAAGCGATATCCTGTATCGATACCCAGCCTTTGCGGCCTTTGCTGTCGACTGCTTCGGCAAGGACGCTTTCCTGTTTTCCAGACAGCGTCACTTTTTCGCCAGCGGCCAAAGTGGCAATCGGGGCCACGTCCATGCGCGGTTTGGGATAGAGTTTGGTTTCGGTGCGAATCTTAAATTCGCCGGCATAATCGCTATTATCACTGGCGAGCGCCACAGGCGCAGCCAAGACAGGGGCGATAATCGACAGGGTAATGGTTAAGGGGGCAAATGCGACCAAAATCTGTTTCATGATCCAACTCCTCCAGCCCCCGCCGTAACCCTATTCGCGATGGCACATAAAAGGCGAGGCGGCGCATAACGCCTGATCCGCACCTAGGCACGGGCTGGCTGATTTCAATTACGGCGATAGTGCGTTAACCAGACCGTGGTTACAGAATTCAAATTCGAAATCGGAATTGCAGCCCATGGAACTCATCGCCTGTTTGACTCTGCCCAATATCGTGGCGGCGTTTGCTGCGGTGAATGTTTGGACGTTCATGCTTTTTGGGCTCGATAGAATCCGTGCAGAGGAAGGGTCATGGCGTGTTGCCGAGGCGACTTTGCTGATGTGGTCGTTCATCGGCGGATCAATGGGCGCTTATGCTGGTCGCGCGATATTCCGGCACAAGACCCGAAAGCAGCCCTTTTCCAGTAACTTGCACCAAATCGCGATCGTGCAAGGCATTGCAAGCGCAATAGCCGGAGGTTGGTTTCTGGCTTAGGCGCTATGGAATTGAGAAGTTGTGGCGTTGTCGATTACACCAACACTAAGCCATCACCTCTTAAGCGAATACTCTGCCCTTTAAATCAGCGACAAAGGCTTCTGCCTCTGCGCGATCCACGCCAGTCATGTCGCAGATATGGGCAATCGCTTGGCGCGGCTGGCCCTCGCGCAGCATTGCCTCGACACGGCGCAGCAGCAGAGATGCGGCAACGTCTTGTGCGTCGGCAACGCCGGTAGCCGTTTGGACCGCGCCCTTTTTATTCCAATGTTCCATGCTCATGCTGTCAACCCCATCATAGCACCCGCGATAGCGGCCAAATGTTGCGATATTGCAAATGGCGGCAGTAATAATGTGCGATAATTATGGCAGAGCTTAGCTAGCCCCTATCCCCTATGATGCTATCACGCTACACACGCCCTATGGCTGATCTCTATCTCAAAGCACTCGAATCTGAACGCCGCAGCCTATGGGCCTCTGCGCGGCTAAAAGGATTGCCCAAGGATTCGCCGGAGCGCATTCGGATCGCAACGATTGATGCTGACATTGCGGCGCATAAAGCAAAGGCAAAGGGCGCGGCGAAGAAGCCCGATTAATACCGCCTTGCGCTGCTCCACCGGCAGTAAGAAAATAAATTATCTTGCCCGATGAACCTATTGGCTGTTTAATGCGACTGAAAGCAAATGGGGCTTTTGGGGGCGAAAACATGAAACCAATGGGCAAGACACTTGCAGCAGCATTGCTGCTCGCAGCATTCGGCATGCAAAGCAGCGGCGCGCAGGCGCAGTGTTCACCGACCAATCCTGCGTGTCAGTCACCACAGCCTAGCGGCGGAGGTGGCAGTGGCGGCGGTGTCGGCGTTAAGGTTGATGTTGGCGATGCGGCCAAAGCGATTGGCGGGCTGTTCAAGAAAAAGAAGAAAAAGCCCGTTGTCCAGCCAACCGAAGTCGCAACGACGCCGGTTGAACAACCCAAGCAAGAGGTTGTTTTTGTAAAGTCGGATCCTGTTATCCAGAAATTGCCGACTACAGTCCGCAAAGCGCCGGTCAAAACAGCAATAGTCACGCGGGCTAAACCACAGCCTGTGGTCAGCAAACCAGTCGCACGCAAAGTCATCGCCCCTGTCGCCGCCGCAGCTGTCGTGGCCGAACCGATGTTCGAACCCGAGGTCGCGGCGGAACCAGTTGCTCCAGAACCAGTACCGGTTGCAGAGGTCGTTCAGCCATCGGCTCCCGTTGCCAAGACTGCCACAATTGCGCCGGTTGAGGATGCCCCGAAACCGGACAACAGCCTGTATTGGATGATCGCCGCCGGTGTTGCTGCACTGGCCGGTGCAGGGGCCGCCGCAAAAGTGTTGTTCACGCCCAAAGTCACCATGGATTGCAACATTGCTGATGGGTCTTCGCGGATGATCAGCGATCCGTCACTGACTAAGCCAGAGGTTAGTTTCAACGTCGCCATCGCTGGGTTTTCGGCGTCCACCCCAGATAATTTTGCAATCGTCGCTTAGGAATTTTTCGCATGAATGACCGTATCGAACTTGATATCGAACAACTGATCCCGCCTGAAAGTTTTGACGAAGCCGCCGTTGCGGCGCGCGCGCAGATCGAAGGGTCTGGTGACAAGGGCAATGCAAAATGGGCCAAGGCTTTGTCCGCATTGGGCGGTGCAAAAATTGCGAGCGCAATCTCTGAACAGTTGAAATCCAAAGATTTGCTGGCGGCGTTCATGGAAGGCTGGGCGAAATCGCCAGCGTTCAAAGCGTATAAAGATCAAAGCAAACATGCGCCGGGCAAGCCAGAGATCGTCAAGTTGGGCAGTTTCAAACAAGAACTGACCTATAACCCCGAACTGTCGCTTTCAGCAGCAGGCATGTCCAGCCCGCCCATCGGGATGACAATCGCGCTAAAGGCCGAATTTGATTCCGTAGAGGTTACAATCATGGACGCGCACCTGACCGAAATCGGTGGCGGATCGTGTAAGATCGCGGTGGATTTTAAGGTTGGCGAAGTGAAGCTGTTCACCAAATCAACGCCGCTTGAATTCAAGTTGATGGACCGCAAAAAGCTGCCTGAACCGGGTATCGGGATCACCTGATTCCGCGCATAGGATTGCGTTATGGGCGGCGGCTCAACGCGTTGCCCGCACCAGCAGCGGCATCAGCCCAAAGATAATCTGCCCGATCAGGCCGATTAGCCCGGGTAACACCAGCGCCTCGGTTAACGAACGGGTCAGGCTTTGATTGAACAGGGTAAATCCAAGCGCGATTTCGGCAATGAATAGCAACACAAGGGCAATCCCGCCCATTACCGCCCGGTCCCTGACGCTTTGGAAACCATAACGCCGCAATAGCCAGCGTGCGGCAAACCAGCTGGCCGTCAACATGACGGGCTGTTCCGCCAGCACCGCCAGCGTCTGCCCGACCAGCGGCATCAGCCACAATACGCGCAGCGTACCCAGCACAAAACCAAGCGCAAAGATCAGCGCGAAATACAGCGTTCCAGCAAGAAGCGCTTTGGATGGTGCATGTTTCATCGCTAAAGCTTTAGCAGAATTCAGGCGCGCTGCATTGATCAAGATCAAATTGCGGCAAAGCGCAAACTCTCCCCCTTGCCGGCCAAGCGCAGTTAACGCATGGAGCACAGCATGATCGAGAGAGCAAATCCCACCACCGCTTATAAAATCCTGACCACTGACCAATGGGCACAGTTTCAGGCCGATGAGGTATTCCATGGAGCGCCCGTGGATATTGCCGATGGCTATATCCATCTGTCCTCCACCGATCAGCTGGCGGAAACACTGGCGAAGCATTTTGCCGGGCAAAGTGGCTTAGTGATTGCCGAGGTTGATTTGGCCGTGCTTAGCGATAGCGTGAAATGGGAAGTATCACGTGGCGGCGCATTATTTCCGCATATCTACGGGCCACTGCCGATGGCAGCGGTGCTGGGTTCGCGCGCAACCTAAAGCTGCGATCACCGCCGCATCGGTTGCAATTCCATCCGCGCCAGACTGCGCCATAGCCATTCAAGGGGACCAAACTGGAACCGCTCAAGCCAAGGCTTTGACCATAACAGCATCACGGCCCAAGCACCCAACACGAACAGCCACAATGCAGGGCGGCTGATATAGCCATAGAGACCAAGGCCATAGCCGTAGAAGATTGTGGTCATAACAATGGTGGTGCCCAGATAATTGGTAAAGGCGGCGCGTCCGGTGGCAGCAACGCGGTCTAAAAATTTACTGCCCGACAGTTTTTTGATCCACAGGATAAGCAGTGCGGCATAGCCAATCGTCAGCATCAACCGGGGGATTGCGCTCCACGCCATAAAGTTGGCAAGCGTATGGATGAGGTTGAAATTGCTGGACCAGGAAAAAGCCGCCAGCACGGCTGAAATCAAAAGCCCGGCAGGCAGCAAGCGGTATATCCAGCGGCGATAGTCGCCATCCGCCCATTCACCCGTCAAGAAGCCGTTCTTTTTCATCGCCATACCAAATAGCATCAGCGGCAAAGTTTCAGTGATCGCTTGCAATACCGCCGCCAGCGGCGCCCACCAGTCAGCGGCCTTGTCAGCAAAAATACCGGCCCAATCGCCCCGGTGCAGCGCCAGTTCTTTTGTGACGTCGGTGTCGAATTCACCGCTTGCCATCATGTCGCGAAAAGTGCGTACGACATCAGGATCAGCCCCGGGCTGCGCGGCCGCCCATTGCAAAAATTGCATTCCGCCAAACTGTGCGCCCCAAACCAAGACACCCAATCCGTAAACAATCAGCGCCCATTTGATCAGCCGCTTTGGCTCCCAATGATGCATCAGGAAGACGATGCAGCCAATGATCGCATAGGTGAAAAGGATATCACCGAACCAGAGAAAGAAAAAATGCGCGAGACCAAAGAGTGCCAGCCACACCATACGGGCATAATGCGTGCGCGCGGCGCTTTGCTGCTTCGCCTCTGCGCGTTCGATAATCAGCATCATACTCGCGCCGAACAGCAACGAGAACAGCCCGCGCATTTTTCCATCGATGAAAACGAAAGAGAAAAACCAGCTGATCTGGTCAGCCAATGTTTCCCCGCCATAAACTCCCGGCGAGACATAAGCCCATTCGGGCATGGAAAATCCGATGATATTCATCGCAAGGATACCCATGACAGCAAAGCCGCGCATCGCATCAAGGCTGATATGGCGCGTCAAGCCGCTCGCTTCAGTCATAGTTCTCTCCCTGTGTTATACAGATACTACAGCCAGCTGCTGATCTGGTCCAGCGACTTCTTTACCGTGGCATGAACAGGGACAGTGGCATCGGGCGCAGGATGGCCGACGACCAAAACCATCATCGGTTTTTCATTCGCGGGGCGATCACACAGCTGATTCAGGAACTTCATCGGATTGGGGGTGTGCGTCAACGTCGCAAGGGCCGCATCATGCAGCGCCGCAATTAAAAAACCGGTGGCGATGCCTACGCTTTCGTTCACATAATAGTTTTGCTTATCCTCGCCGGGGTTCATGCCGCCGCGTCGCTGGCCGAAAATGACGATCAGCCAAGGGGCGGTCTCCAGGTAGGGCTTGCTAGCATCGGTGCCGAGCGGGGCCAACGCGTCGAGCCATTCCTGACTGGCTTTCCCATCATAGAACGCAGCTTCCTCTGCCTCGGCGGCCTGGCGCAGCGCCTGTTTCTTTTCTGCCGAACCGATGACGGCGAAGTGCCAAGGTTGATGATTCGCGCCGCTAGGTGCTGTTCCCGCCGCGAGCAAAGCGTGTTCAATCACAGCTTTTGGTACAGGCCGATCACTGAAATGGCGGCAAGTCCGCCGCGTTTTCAGTTCAGTATAAAAACGTTCTGAACGAGCAACTTGCGCTGCATCGTCATAGACAGGCAACGCAGTGTACGGGATCGAAGGGTGGTTTTGCATCGGGCAACGATAGCTGCGCAAAAAAGATATTGAAAGCGTGCCATCAACCGGTTATTAACATCAATGTAGGTAAGGAAAGCGAAAGCTATCCATCACTAAAGGCTTCTCCCATGACGGTAACGACAATCCCCTTTCATCACCCCGAACGCCCGAGTAGCGAATTTCGGCCGCTGAAAGCATGGCATCATTTTCGCAAGCTGATCGCGGATAAAGAAGATACCGAGCAGGTGTTCCACATCATCGCGGCGTTGCGCGGCAAACAGTTTCGCAAAGTTGCCAAGAAATTCTGGTTCAGCGACAAGGGCCAAAAGATTTTGGGAACCAATCAGCGATTGATCGACATTCTGGACGATCATGACACGCTGAAAAAACTGCCAGCTGGTACAGTAGGCCGCGCCTATGTTGATTTCATGGAGCGTGAAGGGCTGTCCGCTGCGGGGCTTGAGTCCGAATATGCGCGGTTTGAAAGCAGCGGCAAACGCTTCAACGATGGTATTGACCGTTATGGAGACCGGCTGCGCGACACGCATGACCTGCACCATATCTTGACCGGCTATGGCCGCGATGCGCTGGGCGAACAATGCGTGCTGGCGTTTACCTATGCGCAAAGCCGTAATCTGGGCGTTGGCTTTATCGCCTATGCTGGCGGCTTTGAATTAAAGCGCCGCGTTGCACCAAAGGCAGCGATCATGTCTGCGGTTCGTGAAGGACATCGCATTGGCAAGGCGGCAAAAAACATTGTGCACGAAGATATCGTCGCATTATTGCGCGAGCCATTGGCCGACGCGCGCAAGCGGATGGGGATTAGCGAGCCGGTGATGTACCGCCGCGCACATGAAGAAATGCGGAATGCGGGTGTTGATCCGTATGATTTGCTAGCACCGGTTGCGGCTTAAGCTCCACAACTTTTGAATACCGTTAGTGCTGAGCCTGTCGAAGCATGTTTCTAGGTTTCAACTGTCGCTTATGATTTAGGCGCGTGGTGCACCTACAGTGGTCTTCGGCTCGACAGGCTCAGCACTAACGGTGTATTGAATAGCCCCCTCAGCTGCCCTCAGCTTTCCATCCAGTTTTTGAAGAAACTTTCATGCGCGGCGCGGAGGTCGGTGAGCGGGATCGAGAAGCTGAGTCCTGCAATGCTGTCTCCCTCCGCTAAACCGATTTCTTTCGTATTCTCAGGAAAAAAGCGTTGATGATAGTCTGAGCCATCATGGTTCGTTGCGACTAGGTACCGCCCCTGGCCCTCTCCAAACAGGTTTGCTGCATTTTCCACAAGTTGTGGGTTCAATCGAATGCCAACATTTCCAGCAAGCGCCATTTCGACAAGCGCCACAAGCAGGCCGCCATCACTCACGTCATGAACTGCTACAACTTTGTCCGACAGTATCAATCTTCGCACTAATTCACCATTATCACGCTCAACATCAAGGTTCACAGAAGGTGGCAGGCCATCCTCACGACCACCAATCTCGCGCAGCCAAAGCGACTGTCCAAGTGTCTCGCGTGCATCGGCTATTGGTGTCGCACCAATCAGCCAAATATGCACCCCGGGTTGCAACACAATCGTCGCCATCTTGCTGACGTCCTCGAGCACACCGACGCCGCCTATCGCGGGGGTTGGCAAGATCGCACTGCCGCCGCCGGTGGCTTTGCTTTCGTTATACAGCGAGACATTGCCCGACACGATCGGGTAATCGAGCGCGCGGCAAGCGTCGCCCATGCCCTCTAAACAGCCTACGATTTGCGCCATGATTTCGGGCCGCTGCGGGTTGGCAAAGTTGAGGCAGTTGGTAATCGCCAGCGGCTTTGCGCCGACCGCGCAGATGTTGCGATAAGTTTCGGCCACTGCCTGTTTGCCGCCTTCATAGGGGTCGGCATAGCAATAACGCGGGGTGCAATCTGTGCTCATCGCCAGCGCGCGGTTGGTGCCGTGGATGCGGACGACAGCTGCGTCGCCGCCAGAAAGCTGTGCGGTGTCGCCGCCAACCTGGCTGTCATATTGCTGCCAGATCCACGCCCGCGACGCGATGTCGGGGCTGGCCATCAGCTTTAGCAAGTCCGCGCCGATGTCGGTGCTTTCGGGAATGTCGCCCAAGGGCGCAACATTGGCCCAAGCCTTATATTCTTCTTTCGATGCGGCGGGCCGATCATACAAAGGCGCGTCCTCGGCAAGTGGCCCAAGCGGAATGTCGCACACGACCTCGCCGCCAAAAGTCAGCACCATATGGCCAGTGTCAGTCACTTCACCGATCACCGCAAAGTCGAGTTCCCATTTGTCGAAAATCGCTTTGGCAAAGTCTTCGCGCCCGGGCTTCAACACCATCAACATGCGTTCCTGAGACTCGCTCAGCATCATCTCATAAGGCGTCATGCCTTCCTCGCGGCACGGCACCATGTCCATATTCAGGATGATGCCAGCCTTGCCATTGGTTGCCATTTCGACACTGGAGCTGGTCAGCCCCGCAGCGCCCATATCCTGAATCGCAACAATCGCATCCGACGCCATCAGCTCAAGGCACGCCTCGATCAGCAGCTTTTCGGTGAAGGGATCGCCGACCTGAACTGTCGGTCGTTTTTCCTCAATATCCGCACCGAAATCCGCCGATGCCATGGTCGCACCGTGGATGCCGTCGCGGCCTGTTTTTGACCCGACATAGACGATAGGGTTGCCAACGCCCGTTGCGGCGGAATAGAAAATCTTGTCCTGATCAGCGATGCCCACAGTCATTGCGTTGACCAGGATATTGCCGTCATAGGCCGGGTGGAAATTGGTTTCGCCGCCTACGGTCGGCACGCCCACGCAATTGCCATAACCGCCAATGCCCGCGACCACGCCCTGCACCAGATGCTTCATCTTTGGATGGTCAGGATTGCCAAAACGCAGCGCATTCATATTCGCAACCGGCCGCGCGCCCATGGTGAACACATCGCGCAATATGCCGCCGACGCCGGTAGCTGCACCTTGATAGGGTTCAATATAGCTGGGGTGATTGTGCGATTCCATTTTGAAGATCGCCGCCAGCTTTGTGCCGTTCGGGCCTTCGCCAATGTCGATCACGCCCGCGTTCTCGCCCGGACCACAGATCACCCAAGGTGCCGTCGTCGGCAGTTTTTTCAAATGGATGCGGCTGGATTTATACGAACAATGTTCGGACCACATCACCGAAAATATGCCGAGTTCAACCATATTCGGTTCGCGCCCCATCGCGTCCAATACGCGCTGATATTCTTCAGGAGAAAGGCCATGATCGGCGACAATTTGCGGGGTGATTTGCGTGGCAGTTTCAGTCATGCGCGGCGCTTTAGCGGCCTGCGGGCTTTCCCGCTAGCCCCGATCGTTCGAGCCACCACGCAGCGAGTGTCATCAGGCCAAATGCTACAAATGCCATCAGGCTTGTGCCCGTTGTTACGTCCTGTTCGACAGGCCCAAACCAGTTGAACAATTGCAATGCCGCAAACAGGCCCGCGATAGTCCAAAGCGGTGCGCCCTTGGCCCCGGTTCTGCGAGCGTAAAACCATAATGATCCAAAGATCAGCGCAAGTTCCAACGGCATTTCAATCGCAGGATAGTTCCACAGGCCAAGGCCCAGCTTTGGCGGTTGGCCAGCTATGGTCAGGTCGGGGACATGCACCAGCCAGTCGAGGAACCAGTGCGACATTACCACCATCGCCGCCAGAACTGCGCCCATCCGGTTTTTCGTGATGAGCCAAACCAGCAGCCCAAATCCAAGCGCCCACACCGCAGACCCTGCCAGACTATGCGTATAGGGCATGTGATAGAGGTCCATCGGGTTCATTACCGAAGTGCCCTCGCGGAACCGCATCTTTTCGGCACCGGTCAGCAACAACCCGAAAAACGCCCAATCCACCAATTGTGCACCAATAAACAGCACCGGCAATTTCGGCGCGTCTTTATGTGTTGCTGCAATTAAAGCAGGTGCGAAATGACCGATGAACATGAAAATGCCTCCCCATTAGATGGGGCAGGCTAGCGCGGTGCGCCTAAAAGTAAATGTCGATATAATCGGTCAGGCCATCGCACCATTCAAACTCGCGTAATCGCCAATATTTCCGGTTTTGCGTGATCGCAAACCGCCAGTCTTTTGATTGGCTGCACCAGCGCCCTTCATCTGGCGTATCGGCGATGATAATGTTTCCGCGAAAGATGAACTCGTTGGCGCTAACGCGGACAATGGCACCGCTTAATGTCACCCGCGCTTTGCCGTCCTTTGAGCGTTGCTCGCCTTGCAAAGACAGGGTGCGGTTTTCGAACACGGCATTCACCGTTCCGCGCGGTGTTGCGTCGAAATCGAGCCATTGCACCGTGATACCGCGATTGTTGACGATGCGATCAAACGCCTCCCAATCCTCAATCTTTGTGGGATCAAGCGGCGGAGAAGACGTTTCAGCAGCGGATGAGCTCCCTGCGAAAATCATAACACCCGCAAAAGCGGCCAACCATTTCGCAAGGAGCCCCATATAAGCTTTAGTTACCTTTACAAGTTTGTGCGCCCTTGTCGGCTAGTTGCACATTGATCTGGGCACCACTGCCCGTAAGCGAGGTTTTGCCATCTTCCGACTTCATCGGACCTTTAGGCGGTTCGGTGGCTCCAGCCTCTACTTTCGGCGCATTCACGCGGACAGGAGACGCAGTTTTTGTGCCAACGCGAATGTCGGCTGCTTCATTTTTGCCAAGATAATCCACGTATAATATCGTGCTATCGGCACAACGATAGGTGTTCGATGCAGTGATCGAAGGCGGCATGACGACAGGCTCTGTGTTTGTAGCCTCAGGCACAGGCACAGCGTCTGCATCAGCAGCGGGGGTTTCGGACTGGTTGCATGCTGCTAACGCTAGCATGGACAACGGGGCGACCAGGAGAAGTGTTTTTTTCATAGTCTGACAACCATGCAGCAGCTTTATCGCGTCGCAAAGTAAAATTGCGTTGGATAGAGACACTTGGGGTGACGAGCCGAACAATGTGCTTTCCAACAGCTGATAGTGAAATGCTTGACCGGCCAACGCTACAGCGGCAAAGCTTGAAATTATGACAGACGCACCAAAACAACAGCCCAGTTTCGAAGAAGCCCTGAAAGCCTTGGAAGAGGTCGTGCATAAACTGGAAAGCGGCGACGCCCCGCTCGACGAATCAATTGCATTATACGAACGCGGCCAAGAATTGCGCGCCATTTGCCAGACACGGCTGGACGCAGCGCAGGCACGGATCGAGGCAATCATCCTTGGCCCCGATGGTTCGCCGCAAGGCACGCGCCCCTTCGATGCGGAGTGATGCGTTGACCGACGGGCAAACCGATATGATCTCGCTAGAGGCCGCTATTGAGCAGGTCGCGGCAGAGATCGATGCCGAGTTTGACCGATTGCTGCCAGTGCCAGATGACGCGCGTGCGCCATTGTTTCAGGCTATGCGCTATGCAGCGATCGGCGGCGGCAAACGGCTGCGGCCGTTGTTGCTTATTGCAACGGCTGGTATTTTCCATGTCGACCGGGATACAGCAATCCGCGTTGCAGCCGCTGTAGAGGCGATCCATGTCTATTCGCTGGTCCATGATGACCTGCCGTGCATGGATGATGACGATATGCGGCGCGGCAAGCCGACGACGCACAAGGCCTTTGGCGATGCGACCGCAGTGCTTGCGGGGGATTCGTTGCATGCGCTGGCATTTGAAATCCTTGCCAGTCCCGGCACACATGCCGATCCGTTTGTGCGCAGCGAATTGATTGCGACCCTTGCGATAGCCAGCGGCCCTGACGGTATGGCTGGCGGGCAGATGATGGATTTAGAGGCGGAAAAGACAACTTTTGATCTGCCCACGATCACGCGGCTGCAGGCGCTAAAGACCGGCGCATTGATTGCCGCCAGCGTAGAGATGGGCGCGATCCTTGGACATGTGCCAATCGAAGGCCGCACCCATTTGCGCGGCTATGCCCGCGACGTTGGCCTCGCGTTCCAGATTGTCGATGACATTATGGACGTAGAGGGCGACGAGGCACTGGCCGGTAAAGCGCTGAACAAGGACGCAGAGGCGGGCAAAGAAACGTTTGTTTCGCTGATGGGTCTGGACCGCGCCAAGCAACAGGCGGCGATGCTGGTCGATCAATCGCTGTCGCATCTCGCAGGCTATGGCAGTGAAGCAGATTTGCTGCGTGCAATTGCGCAGTTTGTATTAGAACGCGACCGTTAAACGGTTTTGAAATTGTTGGGGAAGCGCGATGAGCAAACGTATCGGCGTATATCCGGGGACATTTGACCCCATCACGCTTGGTCATATGGATATTATCAAGCGCGGGGCAAAGCTGGTGGACGAGCTGATCATAGGCGTGACCACCAACATCGCCAAATCGCCAATGTTTAATGATGACGAACGGATCGCGATGGTAAAGCGCGAAGTTGCAACCATCGGCAATGCGAATATCCGCGTCGTCGGCTTTAACTCGCTGCTGATGGATTTTGCCGAGGCACAAAGTGCAGCAACGGTGATCCGCGGCATTCGCGGCGTGACCGATTTTGAATATGAGTATCAGCTGACCGGCATGAACCGGCAGTTGAATGACCGGGTCGAGACGGTGTTCCTGATGGCGGATGTGTCACTGCAACCCATCGCCAGCAAACTGGTGAAAGAAATCGCGCTTTATGGCGGCGATATCGCGAAGTTTGTTACGCCGACTGTGCGTGATGAGGTGGTGGCGCGGGTCGCAAAGCTTAAAAAAGCCAGCGACTAATCACTTACCCAAAAATTCGTCACGCACGCGGATGTTGCGGTTTGCCAAGTGAACCTCGCGTACAAAGTAAAGCAGCGACGCCGCCATCAACAGCAAAGCGATCATAAAGGTTGCGACAATGGCATCGGCCATCGCCAGGCCAGCAAGCCCCATCAGGAACAGCATGCCGATGATGACACAGACTGCAATCGTCGACAGCACGCTGAGCAATATCGACATATTGACCGTCGCCATTCGCTTTTTGACCATGCGCAACTCGTCAATCACCAGATCATGCTCTGCACCCGAAGTTTTCGGATGCATCGCCTGAAGCTCGCGCGAACGATCGACGATCCGCGAAAGGCGGATCACGAAGATGTTCAGCAATGTGCCTATTGCGACCAGCAAAAAGGCGGGCGTCAGCGCAGTTTGCAAAATCGACGTAACCGTCGCGAGATCGTCGACATGAATTTCGGTCAAGAAACATTCTCCAAAGCAGCCGCCATATTGCGCAACTCCGTTTTCAGCAACTTCCCGATATGGCTGCGCGGCATTTCGTCAATCGCATAGAGCGCGGACAGACGCTGCGTTTTGCCAAGCTGCGCATTGGCGGCTGCCAGCAATGCTTCGGTGTCCAGCACCGCGCCCTTTGCACCACTAACAAAGCCAACCGGCGTTTCGCCCCATTTATCTGATGGCATACCGATGACGGCAGCTTCCTCCACTCCGGCTAAACCGAGCAATATGCTTTCTAGATCAACCGGATAAATGTTGAACCCGCCAGAGATGATCATGTCTTTTGACCGGCCCAGCAATTCGACAAATCCATCGGCGTCCACACGGCCGATGTCGCCCATGCGTTGCCACACGCTGCCATCGGTATCGAACCAATAACCCTCGCGCGTTTTATCAGGCTGGTTCTGATAGCCCGACATCATCGTTGCAGAGCGGCCAACCAGCTCGCCTACTTCGCCCGCCGCCAAGCGGTTGCCTGCCTCGTCGATAGTGAACACCTCGCTGCCCTTCCACGGAATGCCAACGGTATGCAGCTTGTCGGGATGTTCATGCGCTTGCAGCAAACACACTACGCCGCCCTCGGTCATCGAATAGATTTCGACCAGACCGCCGGGCCAGCGTTTCAGCACATCAGCCTTTAGTGCAGGCGCAAAAGGCGCGCTGGTGCAGTATTTCAGCCAAAAACTCGACAAGTCATACTCACCGAATTTTTCATATTCCATCAAGCGTTTATATTGCACCGGCACCAGCATCGTGTGCGTGATCCGGTGTTTTTGCGCGCGGTCGAGATAACCAGCAGCTTCAAATTTGGGCATCAGATGCAATGTGCCACCATAAGCAAGCGTTGGGATAACCAGAGCAAGCGTCGTGTTGGAATAAAGCGGCGTTGAGGCAAGCGATGCGGCTTGCGGCGCGCCGTAACCGGTGTTTGCACCGACCGTGGCATGTCGCCAGCGCATCTGCCGCGAATGAATGATCCCTTTCGGTGTGCCGGTAGTGCCGCTAGAGTAGATGATGTTGAACGGGTCATCGGGACCGCAATTATGCGGTGCGGCAACAGCACCCTCCCCCGCCATCCAACTCGCCATATCGGGATTTTCACTAAGCGGCGTATCAAGCATGATCGTTTTGGTTATGGGCAAGTCGCGGCCAGAAAGGTCCGCCAGCTTTGCCGCATCAATAAACAAATGCATTGCCCCTGAGTCGTGTAGCATCGCCTCCAATTGCGCAGGGGTCGCCGAGGTCGTCAGCGGAGCCGCACAGCCGCCCGCGCGGATCGCACCCAGATAGGCGAGCGCATAACGGACGCTGCTCGTCCCAAGGATCGCCACCGCCTGCCCTTTTTTAAGGCCATCGCGCTGCAACTGTGCGGCAATGCGCTCCACAAGCGCCGCAACCTGCGCCCAGTTCAGGCTTTCAACTCCGTCGTCCAATGCCACCCGATCAGGCCGTTCGTGGCCCCATGCCGCGATCAAGGCGGTATAGTCGCCATAGGGTTGTTCGAGTTCAGTGTTTGGATCGATGGACATAGCATCACTCTTGATCAGATTGTTTGGTAACGTCGTGCCAGATTTTGGTTTGAAAGAAAAAAGGGAAATAAGAAATAAGTTGATTAGTGTTTCCCGTATTCGTTGTTCATGACCCTTCTCGTTCCTTCGCTTAGCATTTCGCCACCGAAGTTCATCAGGATACCGGGAGGTTGGTTGAGCAACCGAACATAGGTTAGTGCTTGGCGGTGATGCAGGCTTGTCAGCTTGTCCAAGGACTTTAGTTCGACCGCCAGTAATTTATTGACGAACAGATCAACGCGATACGCGTCGGGAAATGATATTCCATCGATGACAATACTGACCGGCATTTGCCGGTCAATTTTATAACCAGCCCGCTCCAGTCGGCTTGCCAGAACAGTCTCATACACTGACTCCATCAAGCCAGGCCCAAGCTCTTTATGCAATTGAAGCCCCATGGCGAAAACGACTTTGAACAACCGCTCGTGTTCAGAATGAACCATATTTCCTACCTTTTTTCTTATTTGTCTTTTTTCTTACAAACCAAAATATGGCATAACGAATTAGGCTCACCAAACGCCTCAATTGCCTAGGCAAATATATGTGGACAACGCGGGCAAAAGCTTGGGTTTCCTCTGCCGTTGCCCTATGGTGAGGGAATGAATGAAAACCCCGAAGAACGCACCGGCGATAGCGCCGCAAATCCCAACCAGAATGAATATGGTGCCGACAGCATCAAGGTTTTGAAAGGTCTGGACGCGGTCCGCAAACGCCCCGGCATGTACATTGGCGATACCGATGATGGTTCGGGCCTGCATCACATGGTGTTTGAGGTTTCGGACAACGCAATTGACGAAGCATTGGCGGGACATTGCGATCTGGTGTTGATCGAACTGAACCCTGACGGCTCAGTTTCGGTTGAGGATAACGGCCGCGGTATTCCGACGGGCATGCACACCGAAGAAGGCGTTTCCGCAGCAGAGGTCATCATGACCCAACTTCACGCTGGCGGTAAGTTTGAAAACACCAGCGACGATAATGCCTATAAAGTTTCGGGCGGTCTGCACGGTGTAGGCGTATCGGTGGTTAACGCGCTTTCGGAGTTTCTGGAACTGACGATCTGGCGCGAGGGCAAAGAGCATTGGATGCGCTTTGAACATGGCGATGCTGTGGGGCCGCTGGTGGTCAAGGGTGAAGCGCCTGTTGTCGACGGCAAACCCAAAAAAGGCACCCGCGTTACCTTTATGGCGTCGACGGAAACTTTCAAAAACGTGCTCGAATTTGATTTTGACAAGCTGGAGCATCGTTATCGCGAGCTCGCGTTCCTCAATTCCGGCGTCCGCATTTTGCTGCGCGACAACCGCCATGCCGACATCAAGGAACATGATCTGTATTACGAGGGCGGGATCGCCGCGTTCGTCAAATACCTTGATCGTAACAAGACGCCGATCATTCCGGAACCGATTGCGATTTCGTCCGAGCGCGACGGCATTGGCATTGATGTGTCGTTGGAATGGAATGACAGCTATTACGAAAACGTCCTGTGTTTCACCAACAACATTCCGCAGCGCGATGGTGGCACGCATATGGCCGCATTCCGCGCCGCATTGACCCGCACGATCAACAATTATGGCGAAAAATCCGGGCTGTTGAAAAAGGAAAAGGTCAACCTGACAGGCGAGGATATGCGCGAAGGCTTGACCGCGATTGTTTCGGTTAAACTGCCTGATCCAAAGTTTTCTTCGCAGACCAAGGACAAGCTGGTGTCATCCGAAGTGCGGCAACCTCTCGAAAGCCTGATGGCGGACAAGATGGTCGAATGGCTTGAGGAAAATCCGGCCAATGCCAAGACGCTGATCCTGAAAATTATTGATGCCGCAGCCGCGCGTGAAGCGGCGCGTAAAGCGCGTGAAGCGTCGCGCAAATCGGTGATGGGCATTGCTTCGCTTCCCGGTAAGCTTGCCGATTGCCAAGAAAAAGATCCGGCAAAGTCTGAACTGTTTCTGGTCGAAGGTGACTCTGCGGGCGGTTCCGCAAAGCAGGGCCGCGACCGGCATTATCAGGCAATCCTGCCACTCAAAGGTAAAATCCTGAACGTCGAACGCGCGCGGTTTGATCGCGTGATTTCATCCAAAGAAGTCGGCACACTGATTCAGGCGATGGGCACCGGCATCCGCGACGATTTCAATCTGGAAAAGCTGCGCTATCACAAGATTGTGATTATGACCGACGCTGATGTCGACGGTTCGCACATCCGCACCTTGCTGCTGACGTTCTTCTACCGCCAGATGAAGCCGATTATCGAGGCGGGACATCTCTACATCGCGCAACCGCCTTTGTATAAAGTGGCAAAGGGGCGGAACGAAATCTATCTGAAAGATGATGCCGCGCTCGACAATTACCTTGTTGAGACCGGGCTTTCGGGTGTGGTGCTGGAAAGCAAGACGGGATCACGTAGCGGCGAAAGCCTGACCGCGTTGGTCGAACATGCGAGGCGGATGCGCAGCCTGATGGGCTATGTCCCGCGCCGGTTTGATCCGACAATCATCGAGGGGCTGGCGCTGAATGGTGCTCTTGGTCCTGATCTGGATGGCGCAGATCGAGACGCAGCGGTTGCCAAAGCAGCAGCATGGATGGACGGCCAAGACGTCGAGGCCAATTGGACGGGCCGTGTTGCCGAAGAAGGCGGCTATCATTTTGAACGCCGCTGGCGCGGAGTTTCTGACCATCACATCATCGAACGTAGCTTTTTGGTCAGTGCCGAGGCGCGCAAGCTGCACCGGCTTGGGACCGACGAAGCCGCAAGCTATGCCGAAGTATCACGACTGGTGAAAGCAAGCGGTGTTGCTGCCGAGCCTGAACCCGAAATCGAGGGTGAGGACGCCGAAGAGGCGGCTCCAACTCCGGCGAAGAAAGTAGCGGCGGATAAGCCGATCACGCGGCCATCCGAATTGCTCGACGCGGTTCTGGCTGCAGGCCGCAAAGGCCTATCGATTTCGCGCTATAAGGGTCTGGGCGAAATGAACGCTGAACAGCTTTGGGAAACAACGCTGGACCCGAATGTGCGGTCATTGCTGCAGGTAACGATCGAAGACACGCTGGAAGAAGGCGAGCTGTTCGAAAAGCTTATGGGTGATGTTGTCGAACCGCGCCGCGATTTCATTCAGGAAAACGCGCTTAACGTCGCCAATCTAGACGTTTGAACGCATTTCCCGGCCACAGCGCCGCACAGCAATTGCGATACCTTTAAGCTCCCCTCACGTTATGATTCATACGCGAGGGGAGACGCGAAATGCGATATCAGCACACAGCCGCGTTGGCATTGGTCCTTGGCCTGCCCTTTTTGGCGAATGCCAGCAGCACGCATCTCGGCACGGGTACCGCAAGCTATTATGGCCGTGAATTCAAGGGAAGTCGTACAGCGAGCGGTGAGCGATTTGATCCAAACGGCTTAACCGCCGCACACCGCACCGTGGCCTTTGGCAGCAAAGTTCGCGTGACTAACCTGTCGAATGGCAACGACGTGGTCGTCCGCATCAATGATCGCGGCCCTTGGAAAAAAGGCCGGATCATCGATATATCCTATGCCGCAGCCAAACAGATCGGCATGCACCACAGCGGCACAGCCAAGGTCCGGCTGGAGTTAGTTTCCAAATAAGCCGCTAAGCCATTAGCCTTCAGCCAGTCGTTTGCGTAACGCCAACAGGTAAATCACCGCCGCTGCCAGGGCGAAAAGGAACCATTGGATCGCATAGGCGAAATGATTGTTCGTAACGTCTTTAGGGCTAGGCTGGGCTGGCAACCGCAGCCCGGCTATCGGTTCGCTAGCGATCAGCATGGGGCGCAGTACCAGGGCTTTGCCAAAGAGCTTTTGCAGCAAGTTACGCGTGTCGGGTTCGGTGACAATCAGCCCTTTGATTGTGCCGCCCTTCCAATCCAGTTTCAGGTCTGGTCGATCCGCAACACCCGCGAGCAAAATCACCCCCGGCCCTTCCCCGCCGCTCGTTTTGCATTCGGCCACATAGCGAATACCGCTGCGTCCCGTGCTGTCCTTACCCGCGCCCGACTTCCAATTCACAACTTCCATACAATTCACAGAGGATGCCCGGAACAGATCAGTGTCAGCCACTGGTCCTAGTGGCGGATAGGCGATCGCCGGCTTTTCGCGATTGGTAGCGTAAAGACCAATCAACGCCTCTTTTTCGGTTTTGCGCTGCAGCTGCCAAATGCCAAGGCCGATCATTGTCGCAACGGCGCATACGACTATGATCGTGGCCACAACGGGAAAGCGCTTACTCATGCGTCATTGTCCTTATCGGCCAGCTGGCCTTCCTTGGCTTTATTGCGATGTTCGGCAATCAACAGCGCGCCCTTGGCAAAACGCAGCGAGAGGAAAACCAGAATGGCAGTCAGTGGAACCCAGATTACAACATGAACCCAAAATGGTGGCCGTAATGCTATGTCCAGATTGATTGCCGCTGTAATGATCAGCGCACCTATCGCCATCGTCAGCAACGCGGCGGGTCCGTCCCCGACGTTAAAGGCGGAATAGTCGAGGCCGCAGTCATCGCATTGGTCCGCAAAACCTATCGGCTCGGCAAACAGCGTTTTGGCTCCGCAATCAGGGCAAAGACCGAAAAGGGCAGCACGAACCAAGCCGGGCTGCCCTTTGTCAGAAAGTTCAGTTTTGGTCATACGACCGAAAACCTATGAGTGGACGGGAGCACCCCAGCCGCCCCATACGTACACGACGACAAAGAGGAACAACCACACGACATCGACGAAGTGCCAATACCAAGCCGCAGCCTCGAAACCGAAATGCTGTTGCGGGGTAAAGTGGCCTTTATAGGCGCGGCCAAGGCACACAGCGAGGAAGATCGTCCCGACGATAACGTGAAAGCCGTGGAAGCCGGTCGCCATAAAGAATGCAGTGCCATAGTTCAGCCCTGCAAAAGGAAATGGTGCGATGCTGTATTCATAGGCCTGAACGCAGGAGAAGATTGCACCAAGGATAATCGTCACCCAAAGGCCGTTGATCAGGCCTTTACGATCGCCATGCAGCAATGCGTGATGCGCCCATGTCACTGTTGTTCCCGAGCAAAGCAGGATCAGCGTGTTGAGCAGCGGCAATGAGAATGCATCGAATACTTCCAAGCCTTTGGCCGGAAATTGCGAAGCGGCGGCGGCGCCTTCCTGTCCAAACAGGTTGGTGATGTCGAATGTGTGTTTAACTTCATCATAGGCGACTTCGAGCGGCACAGGGAACAGCGAATAATCAAACCAAGCCCAGAACCAGCCAACGAAGAACATCACCTCTGATGCGATGAACATGATCATGCCGTAACGCAGATGCAGCTGCACAACCGGCGTATGATCGCCTGCATGCGCCTCGTTGATCACATCAGACCACCAAGTCCAGAAAGTGTACAGCACACCGATCAGGCCTGCGCCGAATACCAGACTGCCATAGGTTCCAAATACCTTTGGCTGGAACATCATCACCAGCCCAAAGAACATGATGAACGCTGTTACCGAACCAAGCAGCGGCGTGATGCTGGGTGGCAGAATATGATAATCGTGGTTCTTGGCACCGGCCATGGCGTAACTTCCCTATTACCTAATCGGTTATGATTCAGCCCTTAGCTTCCCTTTCCCTGCGGGTCCACCGTGTTTGGCGTCTCCACCGGGAAGAAAGTGTAGCTAAGGGTAATTTCTTCGATATCTTTTGTTTCCGGGTCGGTCATGATCTTTGGATCGACATAATACAGCACCGGCATCCGGATTTCCTGCCCCGGCTCCAACCTTTGTTCGGTGAAGCAGAAACACTGGATTTTGTTAAAATACTTGCCCGCCAGTGATGGCGTAACATTGAATGTCGCGGTTCCAACCATCGGCTGAGATGATGTGTTCTTCGCGATGAAAATCGACATATCGCGCGCGCCGATAGTGACAGTATCGGTCGGCCGTTCGGGTTTAAACTCCCATGGCAAGCCGCGCTGATTAGCGTCAAAACGGATAACGACGGTTTTGCTTGTAGTCTCGATAGTCGCAGCTTGCGCTTCGCTGACGCGCATAGTGGTTCCGCCAAAACCTGTGGCTTGGCAGAATATCCGGTAGAGCGGCACAGCAGCAAAGCCTAAGCCAACCATAGAAATTGCTATCGCGGCGGCCATAAAGCCGGTGCGTGCGTTTCTGCGCTCTGCGGCCAAACTGGTCATGACCATACCCCAATCCTGACTACGGTAATGGCAAAGAAAAGCACGCAAAGACCGATAAGGAACAGCCCCATGACACGCGCACGCGATTGTTGACGGGCACGGATCAGCTGGCTTTGTTCCAGATCAAGCTCGCCAACTTTGCGTGGTCCCATATCAACGGGGGTGGGTAAGCCCTTTTCCGACATCGGCGTTGCGTGGATAATCGAGTCTTCGGTCATACAGATACAATCCGGTCAAATGCCAAAAGCGCAAACAGCAGGAATAGGTAAAGGATCGAAAACCCGAACAACCGTTTTTCCGGCTTCATTGCCTCTGAATCAATATCCACATTGCGCCACACAGCAAAGGCGAGAGCCATAAAGGCCATCGTCAGCGCCAATGCCGGATAGCCATAAAGAACGCCGGTTAAACCCAATGCCCATGGCGCAAGTGCCGCAGCCGCCATCAGCCAAGTGTAGCCGAATATCTGGTTCCGTGTAGCTTTTTGTCCGGCAACATTGGGCAGCATTGGAATGCCAGCCGCGCCGTAATCAGACTTCATAAACAAAGCGAGTGCCCAAAAATGCGGCGGCGTCCAAAGGAAGATGATCGCAAACATCAGGATCGGCAAAGCGGTAATATCGCCCGTTACCGCTGCCCAGCCGATCACCGGCGGGAAAGCCCCTGCCGCACCGCCGATGACGATGTTTTGCGGCGTATTAGGCTTTAGCCAAATGGTATACACAACGGCGTAGAAAAAGATCGAGAAAGCAAGAATGATTGCTGACAGCCAGTTCACGGCCACGCCCATAATGCCAACAGAAAACGCCGCCAAGACGATGCCAAATTGGAATGCCGCGGGGCGCTCCATCCGGCCATCGGGCAGCGGACGGCCCTGCGTGCGCTTCATCTTGGCATCAAGATCAGCCTCGTACCATTGGTTCAGCGCACCCGATGCGCCAGCGCCAAGCGCAATGCACAGGATCGCAGTAAAACCGATGACCGGGTGAATATCGCCAGGCGCAGCAAGCAATCCGCAGAGCGCTGTAAACACGACAAGCGACATTACCCGGGGCTTTGTCAGCGCCCAGAAATCCCGCCAATCGGCAGGAAGGGTGATATCCTGCGTCACGCTTGCCATATCCAATTCGGTCCAGTTGGACGATAGGCCGGTCTGTTTTTGACCGGCCCCGTCACGCGCCGCTGGTTATTTAACCACCGGCAATGTTTCAAACTGATGGAACGGCGGCGGGCTGGACAGTGTCCATTCCAACGTCGTTGCACCTTCGCCCCAGTAATTGCCCTCTGCCTTGCGGCCAGCCAGCAACGACCAGAACACATTGGCAAAGAACACCAATACACCGACGCCCATTATGACATAGCCGTAAGAGGCAATCTGGTTCCAATATGCGAACGCCGCATTGTAATCAGGGATACGACGCGGCATGCCTTGGTTGCCAAGGAAGTGCATCGGGAAGAACAAAACGTTCACGCCGATAAAGAACAGCCAGAAATGCAGGTGACCCAAAAACTCGTTGAGATGACGGCCGGACATCTTGCCGAACCAGTAATAGAAACCGGCAAACAACGAGAAGACCGCGCCTAGCGACAGCACATAGTGGAAATGCGCCACGACATAATATGTGTCATGCAGGTTATCATCCAGACCGCCATTGGCAAGGACAACACCGGTCACGCCGCCAACGGTGAACATGAATATAAAGCCCATTGCCCATACCATCGGCGTCTTAAAGCTGACCGATCCGCCCCACATGGTGGCAATCCAGCTAAAGATTTTGATACCTGTTGGCACCGCGATCACCATCGTTGCGGCGGTGAAGTACATTTTCATATCGACGCTAAGGCCGGTGGTGAACATGTGGTGCGCCCAGACAACGAAGCCGACAACACCGATAGCGACCATCGCATACGCCATGCCGAGATAGCCAAAGACTGGCTTACGGCTAAAGGTTGATACGATCTGGCTGACGATGCCAAAACCCGGCAAGATCATGATGTACACTTCGGGATGGCCAAAGAACCAGAACAGATGCTGATACAAAACCGGATCACCACCAGCAGCCGCATCAAAGAATGCACCGCCAAAGTTACGGTCAACCAGCAACATTGTGATCGCCGCCGCAAGCACTGGAAGCGCAAGCAACAGCAAGAATGCAGTTACCAATACCGACCATACAAAAAGCGGCATTTTGTGGATGGTCATCCCCGGAGCACGCATGTTGAAAATGGTAGTGATAAAATTGATCGCACCCAAAATAGACGCCGCGCCAGCAAGATGGAGCGAAAAGATCGCCATATCGACGGCTGGCCCAACAGATCCCGAGGTCGAGAGCGGTGCATAGACCGTCCAACCCGTGCCCGCGCCATAGCCCGAGCCGCCCGGTACAAAGCTGGAGCCCAACAGCATAATGAAGGCAACAACGGTCAGCCAGAAAGAGATATTGTTCATGCGCGGAAACGCCATGTCTGGCGCGCCAATCATAATCGGCACAAACCAGTTACCAAAACCGCCAATAATCGCAGGCATCACCATGAAGAAGACCATGATCAGCCCGTGCGCGGTGATCAGCACATTCCACATATGATAGGCTTCGTTCAACGTCGCTTCACCACCGCCGACAAGGCCGTTGTGCCAGCTCGCCCAAGCCGTCAGATGTTGAATGCCCGGTTCGGCAAGTTCCCAGCGCATCATGCCGGATATGCCGCCACCGATAATCCCCGCGCAAATCGCAAAGATCAAATAGAGTGTGCCGATGTCTTTATGGTTGGTCGACATAAACCAACGCGCAAAAAACGCAGGCTTGTGATCCGCATCATGCGCATGATCATCACCATGCGCCTGAAATTCATTGGCTGTTGCAGCAATCGTAGACATGACGTTCGACCTTTTACTTCGTTGGCGCAGCTGCAGGAGCAGCGGCCTTATCATTGGTTACAGGTGCAGCGGCTGCAGGAGCAGCAGGTGTTGCAGAACCGGGCATTTTGCCACCTTTTGCCGCAACCCATGCTGCGAATTTTTCTGGCGGCAATGCCTCGACAGTAATTGGCATAAAGCCATGCAGTGCACCGCAAAGTTCGGAACACTGACCAAAATAAACACCGGGTTTATTGATGATCAATTGCTTTTCATTCAACCGTCCGGGTACCGCATCAAGTTTAAACCACAAAGACGGCACAGCAAAAGCGTGGATCACATCGGACGCAGTTGTTTGAATGCGAAGCGGAACACCAGCCGGTACAACCATGCGCTGATCAACAGCCAGTTTTTCAGGGCCATCATTGTCCGTCCGGGGGCGATCGTCTTTTGCACGCGTCGGATCATCCTTTTCCTTCAGCATGTTCGATGTGAAATCGATGCCGTGATCAGGATAAGTATAGGTCCAGTTCCACTGGTTGCCGGTTGCTTTAATCGTCACAGCTTCTTTTGGCGCCGGTTTGAATTGCGCAGCCAATAATGTCAGCGATGGATATGCAATCACCAGCAGAATTATAACCGGCACTAGTGTCCACAGAACTTCGATTGTAGTGTTATGCGTCGTTTTCGAAGGCGTTGGATTAGCCGAACGGCGGAACCGAACAATAACCCAGAACAGCAGCGCCAGAACAAACAACGATATCGCTACGATGATCGGCAGCAGCAGGTTGTTATTCATCTGCTTTGCCCGAACACCAAGATCACTATACTGATCTTGGAAATCGATGCCCTTAGCAGTCGGCATGCCGACGCCCTCTGTAGGCTTCATCGGGGTGTAACCGGGAAGTGAGCCATCCGTAGAAGCTGCAGGCTTTGCAGCAGCATCAACCTTTGCCGTAGCGGCAGGTTCAGCCGCAGCTGTTGCTTGTGCAACAACCGGTGCAGCTTTCGCATCCACTGTGGCTGGCACTGTGGCTGGATTCGCCTCTTGTGCATGTGCCAAAGCCGGCAATGCCAACAAACCACATGCAAGAATGAATTTCTTCATAACTTTCATTACGTTAACCCCGTAATTTTGCTTTCAGGACACCCCTATAGATGCCCACCAACATGCTGCATATACAGCATTTCGCGTGTCCTATAAGCCCGCTTCGCATAAGCCTCAAGCACTGACCAGCAGATTTTATGGATTTATTTGTGTGTAATTTCCACCTATCTGTGTTGCAAAGAACGCAACCTTGATTGCAAATGATAACAGGACAATTCCTTTCCCATGACCGAAGACGACATTCTCGCTGAATTCCGGACTGCAAATGCTTTGCTAGAAGGGCATTTTTTGCTCTCCTCCGGACGCCACAGCGCGTTCTATCTGCAATGTGCTCGCGTGTTGATGAACCCCGAACGCGCAGGACGGATCGCCATGGCGATTGCGCAAAAAATCCCGCGCGAAATAAAGGCACAAATCGGCGCGGTTATTTCTCCTGCGATGGGCGGCCTGATCATCGGGCATGAGATGGGCCGCGCGCTCGGCGTTGACGCGATGTTCGTGGAACGGCCTGAGGGTGTATTTGGATTACGCCGGGGTTTCGAGATTGAGGCTGGTACTAAGATATTGCTCGTTGAGGATGTGGTAACGACTGGCCTGTCGTCGCGTGAGGCGATCAAAGCCATTGCTGCCGAGGGCGGCGAAGTTATCGCAGCGGCATCGGTTGTCGATCGCAGCGGCGGCGACGCGGACCTTGGCGTGCCGTTCTTCCCGCTGATCGAACTGAACTTCCCTACTTATGCGCCGGACGAGGTTCCAGAGGAGCTCGCAGCGACGCCCGTGACGAAGCCCGGAAGCCGGAAGGAAGCATGACGTCGTTATTACGTCTCGGCGTCAACATCGACCATGTTGCGACCATCCGCAATGCGCGCGGCGGCGATCATCCCGATCCGATGCGCGCTGTGCGGATCGTTGAGGCGGCGGGCGGCGATGGCATTACGGTGCATCTTCGCGAGGACCGCCGTCACATCCGCGACAGCGACCTAGATACTATTATGGCGGGCGCGCATCTGCCGATAAATCTTGAAATGGCCGCGACCGAGGAAATGCTGAAAATCGCGCTACGCCACAAACCGCATGCCGCTTGCATCGTGCCGGAAAAGCGGAAGGAGCGCACGACAGAGGGCGGGCTGGATGCGGCTGGGCAGCACAACCACTTGGCCCCGATCATCGGACGCTTGCTGGATGCGGGCATCCGTGTCAGCCTGTTCATCGAACCCGATGCGCGCCAGATCGAGGCATCAATGCATCTGCGCGCGCCTGTCGTTGAGTTTCACACCGGCCGTTATGCACATCTGTTTCTGGATGGCGATAACGCAGGCGTAGAGGCCGAGCTAAAACGCGTTGCCGATGCCGCGGCGCTTTGTGCAAAGAACGGCATAGAGCCGCATGCTGGCCACGGCCTGACCTTTGAAAACGTGCAGCCCATCGCGGCGATCCCGCAACTGGCCGAACTGAACATCGGTCATTATCTCGTCGGTGAAGCAATCTTCATCGGGCTGGACGAAAGCGTGCGAAAGATGCGGACATTGATGGATGCCGCACGGTGATCATCGGCCTTGGCTCTGACCTTTGCAACATTGAGCGGATTCAGAAATCGCTCGACCGTTTTGGCGACCGGTTTAAGCACCGCGTGTTTACTGATGTCGAAAATGCCAAGGCCTCGCGCCGCCCGTTTACTGCAGCAGGAACCTATGCCAAACGCTTTGCCGCGAAAGAAGCGTTTAGCAAAGCTGTCGGCACAGGCTTTAAACGCGGCGTGTTTATGCGCGACATCGGCGTCGTCAACGCAGCGTCTGGCGCGCCAACCCTAGCCTTAACCGGCGGCGCAAAAGCACGGCTCGACGCGATGATACCAAATGGCTATGAGGCGCACATTCATCTAACGCTCACCGACGATCACCCATGGGCACAGGCCTTTGTGATTATCGAAGCATTACCCCTGTTGAAAGCATGACGAGTTTGAGCACCGACCTAAACAGCGAAACCGAAACGCAAGCCGCATCCAGCGCAGCCGCCGCACCACAGGCTGCAAAACCCGGTTGGGCGGCAAGCCTATGGGCAGAACTTAAAGGCCTGTTCTGGTTGCTGCTCGCCGTACTCGGGTTTCACAGCTTTATCGCAAAGCCATTCTACATTCCGTCCATCTCTATGATGCCGACGTTGTTGGTGGGCGACCGGCTGTTTGTTTCAAAATATGCCTATGGCTGGAGCCATGTTTCGCCAACAATCCCCAACCCTATTGCGATCTTTAAAGGATTTGTGCTGCGCGAAGAGGTCGATTCCTACGCCTTCATGCTGCCCGAAAGCAAAGGCCGCATATGGGGCAAAATGCCGGAGCGCGGGGATATCGTTATCCTGACCCCTAAAGGCAAAGCGCAGGACTACATCAAACGCGTCATCGGCCTGCCCGGCGACACATTTGAAATGCGTGATGGTCAGGTCTGGTTGAACGGAAAGCCCGTGCGGCAAGAAGCGCAGCCTGCGCTTGATCTGGCCGTTGATCCGAACAATCCGTGTTCGGAAATGGATTTCCCCGGCGCGCTCGCCCCTGACCGCGATGGAAAGATGCATTGTTATTTGCAAATCGTCCGCGAAACTTTGCCCAACGGTGTCAGCTATGATGTGATTGATGCGCGGCGCAGCGAAGTGGATAATATCGCGCCTGTGAAAATTCCGGCTGACCATGTCTATCTGCTCGGCGATAACCGCGACAACAGTTCAGACAGCCGCGTGCCAGCAGAACGTGACGGGCTGGACGGCCCTGTTTCGTGGGATCGCCTAGGCGGACGTGCGGAAATAATCACCTTCTCAGTCGATGGCACTACAGGTTGGAATCCGATGACGTGGTTTAGTTCGCTGCGCGGGGATCGCGCGGGCAACAGCCTGCGTCCAAAGCGCATCCCCGGCCCCGCCGCTAAGCCCACGCCATAGAGATGTTCCTGATCGCGTGCTTCTTTTTGGGTATTTGCAATTTCGCGATGCATAAAGCGGTGGTTGAATCAGGGCATCCGTTTGTCGAGGACACAAAGCGTTATTTCGGCCGCTATTTCGGCAGCAATGGCAGCTATGCGGTGGAGTTTGTGATCCTGACCGGTTGCATGCTGATGGCCTTTGGTGGATCAGGCTGGATCGTGGCGGGCTATACTTTGTACACTAGCTTTAATGCATTATCCGCTTGGCTATTGCTGTCTGGAAAATTCTGACAGTCAGCGTCATTGATCCAACTGGCAACGCCTTTTGTCGAAAGCAGATATAAAGGTGACAACTGTAGTCGTAGCGCGGCCTCCATCAAATTGGAGGAATAAAGTGACCCAACAAGCAATGGCAAAAACTGTCAGGCTTATCGCCCAGTCCTCCAGTATTTTAGCGTTACTGGCTATGACCACGCCGGTTTTTGCCCAAGAAAATACCACCGAAGCCAGCACAACCGATCTGCAACCACGCGCCGAAAATGGTCGGCAGATTTACGAAGCTAACCAATTCGCCCGCTTTGCCCCGCAAACCGCGCTGGACATGGTTAGCCAAATTCCAGGTTTTTCAATCACGCAGGTAAGCGGCGACCGCGGCCTTGGCGAAGATAGCCAGAATGTCCTGATCAATGGCCAGCGCGTTACTGGCAAAAGCAATGATGCACAGACAGCATTATCACGGATTCCGGTATCGTCAGTTATCCGTCTGGAAGTTGCCGATGCAGCGGCGTTCAATATCTCCGGCATTAACGGCCAAGTCGTCAACATCATCGCCAAAGAGGGCGGACTAAAAGGCAACTTCACTTATCGGGTCGAAGCTCGCGAGATAACCGGCACCAACCCGCGTCAGGCCGAGGTCAATCTTTCGGGCAAGCTCGGTAAGGGCAACTTTACCCTAGGCATCAACAATAATGGTTCGTTCAAGGGTGGCGGGAACGGTCTGGAATTCACCCGCAACGCCAATGGCGCGCTGCTCTACACACGCGAGATTACGGCGCGTAATAGCGGCGACCGGCCAAGGATCGCGGGCAGTTACAATCTGAAAGCTGACAACGGCAACATCTTCAATATCAATGGCGCGCTGGAATATTTCCGTTTCCGCCGGAAAAGCGAGCTAGACCGTTTTGCACCCGGAACCGCCGACATTTTCGAGCTTTCGCGTGGCCGTGAGGATGAATGGAATTATGAACTGGGCGGCGACTATGAAGTTGGCCTTGGCAAGGGCCGGCTAAAACTGATTGCTTTCAAACGGTTTGAAAACAGCGACTTTGGCAATGAGTTCCGCAGTGATTTCACAAATGGCGATCCTCCAGCCGGCCAGCGTTTTGACCGGGTGATCGATGAAGGTGAAACTGTGCTGCGCAGCGAATATCGCTGGAAGGCGGGGAAGAACGATTGGCAGATCTCGCTTGAAGGTGCGATGAACTATCTGGATGCTGAATCCGAACTGTTTACGCTTTCAGGCGGCAGTTATCAGCCAGTGCCAATTCCCGGCGCGACTTCGCGTGTAGAGGAAAAGCGCGCGCAAAGCATCATTACCTATGGCCGCCCATTGTCGGACAAGCTTTCGCTACAAACTAGCCTTGGCGGCGAATATAGCAAGCTGAGCCAGACTGGGGCCAATGGCCTGACGCGCAGCTTTATTCGGCCCAAAGGATCAGTTGCGCTGACGTGGAAAGCATCTCCAAAGCTGACCGTTTCAAGCAAATTTCAGCGCAAAGTTGGGCAGCTGAGCTTTTTCGATTTCTTAGCCTCTGTCGATGTTCAGAACGGGAATAATAACAGCAACAATCCCGAGCTGGTTCCAACGCAAAGCTGGCTTTGGGAGAATGAGGCCAATTGGTCTTTGGGTAAGGCAGGGTCGATCAAATTCAAGCTGGATGGTGAAATCATCAGCGACCTGGTCGACCAGATCCCGATTAGCGCAACCGAAGAAGCAGTCGGCAATTTGCCCGGCAGCGCCAAGCGCCTGCGCGGTGAGATCAATGGCAGCTTTGTTCTGGATGCAATTGGATTCAAAGGCGTAAAGCTTGACGCGGTGCTGGCATTGCAAACGACCAGCGTGCGCGATCCGTTGCTTCTAAGAAATCGCCCCCTAAGCAATCGCGGGCGCACCTATTGGAGCCTCGATTTCCGCCACGATATCCCGAATACACAATGGGCATGGGGACTGTATGCCGAGGACAGCCGCGACAATGGCTTTTACCGGCTCGACTATTTTGGCCGCGATTTCCGCACTGGTCCATTCACCCTTGCCTTTATCGAGCACAAAAATGTGTTGGGTCTAAAGGTGCGCGCAACTGTGCTGAACCTGATTGGTCAGCGCGAAGCATCGAGCGAAATTTATTACGTTAACCGGCGCAACGGACCGGTTGATTTCACCCGCAGCTCCGATTTCCGATATGGAAGATTTTTGCGTTTGTCGGTGAGTGGGACTTTCTAAATCGCGCTTAAATCTTGAGTCCCTGCGCCGGTCGCCTATAGCGCAGATGTGCCCCCTTTAGACCCATCAACCAAAACCAAACCTGACTTTGCCGTTATGGCAAGGTTCCTGCCGTATTTGTGGCCGAAGGATAATTTGGGACTTCGCGTCCGGATCGCCATTGCGCTGATACTGGTTGTGATTTCAAAACTGGTCATATTCTACATGGGCTTGCTGCTCGGCCAAGTGATTGACCAGATGGCTCCGGGAAACGAAGCCAGCGTTAACGTCGCCATTGCTTTAGTCGCCATCTATGCCGGCGCGAGATTTGGCGGAGTATTGTTCGATAACGTCCGCAACGTCGTTTTCGAACGGGTCGGGCAGGACGCAACACGGCGACTGGCGGAAAATGTCTTCGGCCATCTGCACAATCTGTCGATGCGGTTCCATATGAACAGGCGGACGGGAGCTGTCACCAAAGTCATCGAACGCGGCACGAAAAGCATCGATGTGATGCTGTATTTTCTGCTGTTTAACATCGCACCCACGATATTCGACCTGTTGCTGTATTCCACCTATTTTCAGCTCCAATTTGGCTGGGGGTTAGTCGCTGCGACATGGACGATGGTTGTCGCTTATATCGCGTTCACAACCATCATTACCAACTGGCGCAATGCGCTGCGCGAAGAGATGAATGAGCTGGATACGCAAACTGTTGCCAAGTCGGTCGATAGCCTGCTCAACTATGAAACCGTCAAATACTTCAACGCCGAAAAACGCGAGTCCGCACGCTATAATAAGGTCGTCAGCCAATGGGCGGATGCTGCGGTAAAATCCGAAAACTCGTTGGCGGTGCTTAACATCGGGCAGTCGCTTATTACCAATCTGATGCTGGCAGGCGCAATGGGCTATGTTGTGTGGGGATGGTCAAAAGGGCAGTTCACCACCGGCGATGTCGTGACCGTGAACACTATGCTGATGCAGCTGTTCCGCCCGCTCGACATGCTCGGCATGGTGTACCGCACTATTCGTCAAGGCATCACAGACATGGCGGCGATGTTTGACCTGATCGATGCGACACCAGAGATTGTCGATAAGCCGGGCGCTGTTTCATTGACCGTCAGCGGCGGTGCTTTAGTGTTTGAAGATGTGACCTTTGGCTATGAAGCCGACAGGCAGATTTTGAACGGCGTCAGCTTTGATATCGCGCCCGGCAAAACGCTTGCGGTGGTTGGGCCATCGGGTGCGGGTAAATCGACAATCGCGCGGCTGATCTATCGTTTTTACGATGTAACGGGCGGGCGGATTCTCATCGACGGACAGGATGTGCGCGATGTGACGCAAAGCTCGCTTCGCGCTGTAATCGGCATCGTTCCCCAAGACACGGTGCTATTCAACGACAGCATCGGTTATAACATCGGTTATGGCCGCGAAGGTGCTGCGCAAGAAGAGATCGAACGTGCGGCAAAAGGCGCACAAATCCACACCTTTATCGCCGCACAAACGCAGCAATATGAAACGCCCGTTGGTGAGCGCGGGTTAAAGTTATCGGGCGGCGAAAAACAACGCGTGGCAATTGCGCGCACATTACTTAAAAATCCGCCGATCCTGATCCTTGATGAAGCGACCAGCGCACTCGACAGCCGCACCGAGGCAGAGATTGTTGCAACGCTGGACGAGGTTGCCAAGAAACGCACCACCATCGTCATCGCGCACCGGCTTTCAACAATTGTCGATGCTGATGAAATCGTTGTGCTCGATATGGGACGCGTTGCAGAACGCGGCAACCACGCGGCACTGCTGGATCAGCGAGGCCTCTATGCCGAAATGTGGGCGCGCCAACAGTCCGAAAAAGAAGACGAAAGCGTTGCTGCTGAGTGATAGGTTAGGGGCAGCTAACCATCCCTTGCGCCGATGTTCCTAACGCAATCCGTGAAATGGTCATGTCCAGCATCGACGCCGTTTTAATGGAAAGCGGCGCTTGCAGCTTGCTCATATCCAGCCCCGATTTAGCAAAACAAGACAATGGGATCGACATGGTTTGCCAGCCATTTCCCTTTGCCGATTTTAGCTGCGCCTCGATATTGATGCCTTCACCCGATTGTTTCAGATCCGTACCAAAGGCAAGCAAACGGATTGGACCGCCGGTTAGTGCATCAACCTTGTAATCGACCTCTATGGCAACCGCTCCATTAGTTTCGCGGGCAAGATCTAGCGGCGCACCAAATGTGAGCGCCAGCAAACCTTCGCTGTTGCCCGACCAGACAAAGCGGCGTGAATCTTCCTGCCGGTTGCGGTCAACCGCGAATGTCCGCAGCGAGTCAGAATTGGTACCGACACCCGGCTGAAGCTTGAACGCAGATGGACCCACATTCATAAAGAAATCAAGATTGGACGCTGTCTTGCCGCGTTCAAACCATGTGCCGACCGGCAGATCCGCCCCTGGGGCAAGTCCGCTGACGTCGCTGAAAACACCAACCTTAACGGGCTTAGCATAGCTAAGGCCGTAGCCATAGGCAAAGAGCGGATCATAGGTCTTATCGCCTACGTTGAGCACATATTGGGTTGCGAGCTTTGGCCAGCTGAACGGCAGCTTACCTTTGAAATCGGATTTGCCAAATAGGACATCGGCAACGCCGCCGCCCTCTGACCCCGGCAGCCAAGCTGCGACAAAAGCGTCTGATGCGTTAAGATGATTGTTCACCCACATTGGTCTGCCCGATAGGAAAACCGAGACGGTTTTGATGCCTTCAGCCTTATATTTTTTTAGCAGCTCTAGATTGTCTGACTTATCGTGAAACATCAGGTCCGCGACATCGCCTTGAAATTCGGCATAGGGGTCTTCGCCAAACACTACGACAGCAACATCGGGCTTGGTTTTGTAGCTGCCATCTTTACTGATCACAGCGTTACCACCACTGGCATCGACCAAGGCTTTACCAATAGTCGTGGCCCCCGAGAATTCGCTATCCGGCAAACCCGTGCCCTGCCACGATAGGGTCCAGCCGCCCGATTGTTTCATATAGCTTGTCGCGCCATCGCCAGCAATCAGCAGGCGCTGACCCGCCTTTAGCGGCAATGCCGCCTTTTCATTTTTCAATAATACAAGGGATTCGCGGACAGCTTGCCGAGCAATTGCGCGATGTTCCAGCGAACCGATTTTCCCGAATTCACCTGCCAAAAGGCGCGACGATGGGCGTCCTGCTTCAAACAATCCGGCGCGCAGTTTGACGCGCAATATCCGCGACACGCCCTCGTCTAAACGTGCCATCGAAATGGTGCCGTCTTTGGCTTGCGCCAAAGTGTTTACATATAGCTCTTTCCAGCTGTCAGGTGCCATGAACATATCGAGGCCTGCGTTGAAAGAAGCAGCGCAGCTAGTTGGCTTGCAACCCGCAACCTGCCCGTGGCCATTCCAGTCGCCGACTGTGAATCCGCCAAAATTCATCCGCCCGCGCAGCACATCGGTCAGAAGCGATTTGTTACCGTGCATTTTTTCGCCATGCCAGCTGTTATAGCTCGCCATGATCGACTGAATACCGGCCTCAATTGCTGGCTTGTACCCAGCTGCTTGAATGTCGCGCAACTCGGTTTCAGACGAAATATTATCGCCTTGATCCTTGCCGCCGTTGGTTCCGCCATCGCCAACAAAGTGCTTCGCGGTTGCGACAATATGCGAACCCTTTAGCCAATCCTTTGATCCAACTTTGCCCTGCAACCCTTCAACCAATGGACGAGCGTAGCTAGCCACAATGCTGGGATTTTCAGAATAGCTTTCGTATGTGCGTCCCCAGCGATCATCGCGTACAACGGCAAGTGTAGGTGCGAAGGTCCAATCGAGGCCTGTCGCGCGCATTTCGATAGCTGTCGCCGCGCCGATTTTGCGCATCATTTCTGGATTGCGCATCGCACCAAGGCCGATATTATGCGGAAACAGTGTTGCCCCAGTCACGTTATTATGGCCGTGTACAGCATCGCTGCCCCATGTGATTGGAATGATCGGCAGATTGCCATTGGGGCGAATAGAGGCATTATAAAATTTATCCGCTTCGGCCAGCCATTCAGCCGGGGGAGCCCATTGCTTTCCGCCCGGAGCACTATTGCCGCCGTTAAGGACCGACCCCAAATGATAGGTATAAACATCCTCGGGGGTCACGCTGCCAAGGTCTGCCTGGATCACCTGCCCGACTTTTTGTTCAAGTGACATGCGCGACAGCAAGTCTTTGATTCGTGCTTCAATCGCAGGGTCAACAGCAACCGGATTTTTTACGGCTGGCCACAACGCCGGCGTTGCAATGCCTTTGTCTGGAACAGACTGTGCAACTGCCGCGACTGCGCTCCCCAGTAATGCCAAAGCCAGAATTTTTCGCATTGAACCCCTCCGTAATTTTGTGATAGCGCTACCAAAATTAGTGGCGAGGTCAAGTGGCAAGGATAAGCTTACACGTAGCCTGTTTGAGGGGAAGAGTATGATGGGTCGTTCCGCATGGGTTGCAGCAACCATAGTCTTGGCTGCTGCAGCGGCTTTGCCAGCCCCGGCTGCTGCGAAAACTGACAGCCTGCCGGTTGGTCGCTGTGTTAATATGGGTAATCATTTAGAAGCACCGACCGAAGGCGAGTGGGGCGGAAAGAAAATTGACGCTGCCGACTTTGATCGCATCGCTAAGGCAGGTTTCCAGACCATCCGCTTGCCTGTGCGCTGGTCATCTCGCGCTGGGTGGGCGGCCCCCTATGCGATTGATGCGGCCTTTATGAAACGCGTGAAAACGATAGTTGCTGATGCACGCAAAGTTGGCCTGAACGTCATTCTTAACAGCCACCATTTCGAAGAACTGCATAAAGATCCAAGTGATGCGAATATAGCGCGGCTAGCAGGCATGTGGAAACAGATCGCAGCTGAATTCGCGCAGGAACCAGATGCAAACCTGTGGTTCGAAATCGAAAATGAACCGCATGAAAAGTTTAACGACGGCAACCTGCTAACAGTTTTGAATCCTGCATTGGACGAAATCCGCAAAACCAATCCAAGCCGCCCAGTTATCATTGGCGGAGAATTCTGGAGTGGAATCAATTCACTCAAAACTCTGAAGCTGCCCGACGATCCGAACATCATCCCAACTTTTCATTACTATGACCCGTTCGATTTCACGCATCAAGGTGCCACATGGGTCGATAATCCACCCAAAATGGGAAGAGCTTACGGCACAGCAGCGGACGAAAAATTGCTGCGCGAAGACGTGCAAAAGGTTCGTGACTATATAAAACGCACAGGCAAAACGCCCTTCATGGGAGAGTTTGGCGCAAACGGTCCGATTCCACTCAACGACCGCGTGAAATATCAAAAGGAGGTCCGTGTTGCCTTTGATGCCGTTGGTATCGGAATGTGCGCATGGGGCTACACCAATACTTTTCCGTTATGGGATCAGCAAAGCCGCAAATGGGTGCCCGGCATGCTCGACGCTATGGGTCTGCGCGAGTAAGTTCCATTTCCCCAATACATCAGCTGGGCGAGCCGCGGTCGCGAATTTGCTCGAAACCCATCACACTCGATACGTTCGACCACAAACAGCACGTCAAAAATTAGCGTTATATCGGTTACTAACATTTCAATGATTGACACATGGGTGTGCTCAGTAGAGTGTTCTTTTTTGTTTAGGGGCTAAAATTCGGCACTAAAGGCATGTCTTGATGGCACTCTGCCTGTAGCAAAAAGGTTAGTGACCGAAATTGTCAGCACGTAAGGATGTGACAAGATTGTAATGGATAAGATAGACGCACATCAGCATTTCTGGAGCATAAGCCGGACGGACTATGGTTGGCTGTTACCCGAACTGGGCGCGATATACCGGGATTTTTTGCCGTCGGACCTAGCGCCGCTGCTGACCGAAACCGGGGTTGCCCGCACAATTCTAGTTCAAGCTGCGCCGAGTGAGGCGGAAACCGCGTATCTCCTCGACGTTGCCAAACATAACAGTCTGGTCGCGGGCGTAGTGGGTTGGGTTAATCTGGAAGCATCTAATGCAGCTGAGCGTGTTGCCTATATGGCAGCGCAAAAAGTGGTTGGCCTGCGCCCAATGGTGCAGGACATTGCCGATACTGATTGGCTCTTGCGGCCTGCTCTTCAGCCTGCAATCGATGCGATGGTAGCGAATGGACTTTGTTTCGATGCGCTTATCCAGCCGCGGCATTTGCCGCGGATGCAACAATTTATGGCTCAATATCCGGAGCTGAAGGTTGTGATCGACCATGGTGCAAAGCCCGACATTGCACATGGTGCATTGCAGCCTTGGGCGGATGATATCTTTAGCTTGGCGAGCAAAACCAATGTCTGTTGCAAGCTTTCTGGCTTAGTAACCGAGGCCGGTCCGGATTGGCAGGCCAATGATCTGCGGCCTTATGTCGCGGTCCTAATCGATGCCTTTGGCCCTGATCGTCTGATGTGGGGAAGCGACTGGCCTGTCCTCAATTTGGCGAGTGACTATTCAAGCTGGCACAGTCTGACGTTGGACATGCTGGGCGATTTCTTACCAGAGCAACGCGCAAACATCATGGGTGGCAACGCCGCCCGCTTTTATGGGATATGATAATGCAGGGATTTGACGACATTCTTCCAGCGGATGGCCTTGCCGGCTGCCTTGTCGGGCGAATATGGATTGATGCGCCTTATGTCTGTGTGCTGCGCGCTGACGGCGTTTATGACCTGTCGGGACTAGCGCCGACTATGTCCGATTTACTCGATTTGTCTGATCCAGCCGCCGCTGTAAAAACGCATAACGGCACTTTACTCTGCTCGCTGGATACGGCTCTTTCCGCAACATTTAATCACCCGGGCGGCACCAATTCTTTTCTTGCGCCCAATGATCTGCAGGCGATCAAGGCGGCGGGCGTGACCTTTGCCGATTCCATGCTGGAACGGGTTATTGAGGAACGGGCCAAGGGCGATGCCGACCGCGCAGCCGAAATTCGCCAAGACTTGCAAACCGAGCTCAAGCTTGATCTGGCGAGCATAAAGCCCGGCAGCGAGGAGGCTGCGACTGCAAAAGCCCGACTTTCAATGGAAGGGTTATGGTCGCAATATCTTGAAGTCGGGCTTGGACCCGATGCGGAAATTTTCACAAAGGCGCAGGTTCTGTCAGCAGTTGGTACAGGCGCGCTGATCGGGATCCATCCCAAATCATCGTGGAATAATCCTGAGCCCGAGATTGTCTTAGCTGTCAATTCGAGAGGCGAAATCAAAGGTGCAACGCTCGGCAATGATGTCAATTTACGCGACTTTGAAGGGCGCAGCGCTTTGCTTCTTTCCAAAGCCAAGGACAATAATGCGTCTTGCGCGATCGGTCCGTTCATCCGCCTGTTTGATAACAGTTTCACGCTCGATGACGTCCGAGCTGCGGAACTGACCCTGAAAGTGACCGGCACCGATCAGTTTGTGATGACTGGTAGCAGTTCAATGAAGCGGATCAGCCGCGACCCCGCAGATCTTGCAGCGCAAACATATTGTGCCGAACATCAATATCCCGATGGCTTTATGTTGTACCTGGGCACGCTGTTCGCGCCGACGCAGGATCGCGATGCGCCAGGGAAAGGGTTCACGCATAAAATCGGTGATGTGGTGTCGATATCGTCACCCAAACTCGGGACATTGCGCAACGAGGTGACAACGTCTGACAAGGCGCCGGAATGGACCTATGGGATCAGGCAGTTGATGAAGTCACTGGCGGCGCGGGGATTGGTATAGGCGCAGGTCAAAAATCAGCGGGCGCTTTATGGCTTTAAGGCAATCTGTTCTGAAGCAGCCAGTAATAAAGCGCGGGATTATCATAGGTCTGCGTCCAGGAATCATGATCCGTACCGGGATAGAGGGTTAGCTTTGCATTCCCGCCCGCAGCCTGCACAGCCCGCACCATTTCGATGCTCCCCATCGGGTCGACCACAGAATCGCTATCACCATGAAATGCCCAAATGGGCGTTTTTGACAAGCGGGCTGCTTTGCTTGCGTCACTTCGTCCGCAAATTGGCGCGATGGCTGCAAAGATGCCGGGGCGGGCTATTGCCCAATCCCATGTCGCAAACCCGCCCAAGCTAAGGCCTGTCAGGTAAATGCGGCGGTTATCTATGCGATACTCTTTGCGGATTTTGGCAAGCAGGCGATCCAGCCTGTCAATGTTCCAATCTTCATCCTCATAGCCCTGTGGTGATACCAAAATGAAAGGAAAATTGGGGTTTCCGTCAACAATCTTTGGCGGGCCATGCACCTTTACCTTGGCAAGGTCAGTACCCCTTTCACCGGAGCCATGAAGGAAAATAATAAGCGGCCAATTTTCTTTTTCTGCTGTGACATAATCATGCGGAAGAAAAAGCTGATAGCTATATTCGCCCGGGGTTGCCTCAATTGCTACCTGCCCGGCTTGAACCTTGGCCAGCGCAATGGTTTGTCCTGCAAACAAGGCAAACAGCAACATTAGCACCGCAGTATATTTCCTCATTCTGCATTTCCTTTCACGCGGCGTTTTCCAGACAGTAGCTATTGAGAAAAGCATGATGCGCCGGCATTTTACTGACAGCCGCGTCGATACCATTTTTCAAATCGGACATCGCTTTCTCAAGCTGTGCAGCAGGCATAAGCTGAGCAAGATGATGATAGGCTCCAGGCTGAAGCCTCTGTCCCAACAGCACCTGAACCCAGCTGTCGACGCGGAATAGATCATCCCCATCCTGATAGGCATGGGCATTTTCGCGGAATAGTTCGATCCGCGCTTTCAGGCTATCGGGCACATCCATGGTCCGGCATCGCTTCCAGAACGGCGTGTCGTCGCGTTCTGTTTGATGATAATGCAGGATGATGAAATCACGGATCTTTTCTAGCTCAACCGCTGACATTGCGTTAAATCGGTCCCTAAGGGCGGTCACATCATCGCCAAAGGGAAACAGCTGCAACAGCCGGGTAACGCCGATCATGATTAGGTGAATACTGGTCGATTCCAGCGGTTCGACAAATCCGCTGGACAGACCAAGCGCGATGCAGTTTTTGTTCCAGGCCTTGTGGCGTTTGCCCGTTACATAGCTGATCTTGCGCGGCTCTGTCAGCGGCTTACCTTCGATTTGGCCCAGCAGCGTCGATCGCGCTTTATCGTCAGACATAAAGGCATCGCAGTAAACAAGGCCGTTGCCGATCCGGTGCTGCAACGGGATCTGCCACCGCCATCCGGCATCGTGCGCAACGGCACGTGTATAGGGAATGGCTGGGCCAACTGCTTCTGTCTGTACGGCCAGCGCGCTATTGGTAGGCAGCCACTCACTCCAATCGTCATAGCCGGTCTTAAGCGTCTCTTCGATCAACAGCCCGCGAAATCCGGTGCAGTCAATGAACAGGTCGCCTGTTATCTGCTCGCCTGACACCAGCACCAAAGCAGTGATGTCGCCGGTTTCACTATCTTGGTTGACCTGCGCAATTTTTCCCTCAATCCGCTGCACGCCGCGTTGCTCGCTGATCGTACGTAGGTACCGTGCGTAAGCAGTGGCATCGAGATGATAGGCATAGCTTAGCGTGCTTTTCTCGTCAGCCACAAATCGCTGAGCCTCGGCCGCTTGCAATTCCAAGCAATAGTCGCCGATATCGCCAGCCAGCCCTTTCGCGCGCGCTTCCATCCAAAAATGATGGAAATCGCCCATCCATACGCCTTTGCCAATCTGGCCAAAGGAGTGGATGTAGCGATCGCCCACCTGCCCCCAGTTTTCAAAGGCAATGCCCAGTTTGAAGCTAGCATTCGTCGCACGCATAAATTCGCGTTCATTGATATCCATCAACCGATGAAAGGTTTTGGCCGTCGGGATTGTCGCTTCACCAACACCGACAGTTCCGATTTCGTCGGACTCCACAAGGATGATGTCAAGCAAAGGCCCCAACTGACGTGACAGCGCGACTGCTGCAATCCAGCCCGCAGTTCCGCCGCCTGCGATCACCACCTTTTTACGCTTCTGCGCGTTCACTGTGAACCTCCTTGTGGCATCACCGGTTGAGCTTGCTGATCAGCATTGCCCGCAACCGCCGTGCAGACAAATCGTCCAGTGGAGCCAGCAACCCTTGAATATGCTGTGGCAGATGCGCCGCTGGTGTGGCTGCATCACCGAATATGTAATAGTCGAACAAAGCCCGCCACGCCTGTTTTTCGTGATCGGGCCGGTCACGCAGGCTCAGCATGGCATGCAGCAAAGTCGTTTGCGGGGAATCAACAAAACTGGGGGATGTGTTCCACCAATAGTTTATCAGCACATTAAACGCATTCAGCGCCTCTACATGATGCCACCACAAAGCCGGATAAATCAGCACATCGCCAGCATCCAGTTCCGCCACCTGCGCCGCCGCCACTGCATTGGCATAAAGCGGGTATCGATCAAGATCAGGCGTGCTGACATCAACCATGCTGACAACCTGTCCCCCCGGCGTCGGTTCCAGCGGGCCGGGATACAGGTTCACAATCTGATCGGGTGGGAACAAAGTGAAGCGCCGCCGACCAACCGCGCAACACGCGATATTGTTCGACATGTCATAATGCGCAGATGCAGTGGTGCTATTGCCGATCCAGATGCTGGCAAGCGGTGCGTTGACCTGAAACATTGGTTCATCGAGCGGAAGGCAGTTTGCTTCACCCAGACCCGGAAAATGCACATCAATATCTGTTGAGCCGATATAATGCGAATAGGGCGCGTCTTTGGTCAAACTTGCCTCTACATCGCCGATAAACGACGAAAAGAAAACACGGCCTGCTTCAAAGTTCAGCCCCGTCATTTCTGCGTTATAGAAGAACCGGCCAGCAATCTCTGGTGCGCCTGTAAAACGGACGATGGGCTGACCGCTATCGAATGATTTCAAATAGGTTATCGCCGCCTGTGTTGAGGTCAAACCATGTTGAACCAACGGCCAGTCCCGCGCCAACCCCTTTAAGACAATCGGCCGGTTTTCCGCCAGCAACGCAGCGAAATCGACTGACTGAATATCCATGCCCGATATGCTTTTTGCTTTCTGCGGCGTTGGCATCGACACTTGCTTATACGCCCGCTTGCCGGCTGATCTTCATCTCCACCAACCATGCCGCATTTGATAGAGAGGAGATGATCGAAAAGACAGCACCCAAGAAGCCACTATGGTGCAGCTGAGCCAGCGCGTCTCCATCCAACTGCGCAAAACGCTGCTGATTGATCGTGTAGTAATCTGCGAGTTCATAATGCTCTGTTTCACTGAGGCTAAGCCGAATTGCTGTCTGTTCAAGTAGGTCGAGTGCTTGAAGCACGCTGAACATTGGGGCGAGCATCTCCGACCCTTCGTGGATTATCTGCAACACTGCCATTGAATGTTCGAGATAGGCGGAATTTCCGCCATGCGGCAGGAAAATGGGAACACCACCATCACTGGTAACGCGCGGGTGATCGACATCGATATGGATCATAGGCTCGCGTTCAATTTTCCCGCCGATTTCTGTTTCGCGCAAACCGATCATAAACGGGCCGCGCTGATGCATTGCAGGCACATAACGGGCATTCCAACGGCGATCATCCAGAAAGAGATTTTCGTTTCTGTCCAGACCCAGCAAAATAATTGGTTGAAACTGTCCGTTAGGATTTTTCTGGATCAGAATGACATATTCGCGTTGGAGCAAACCGAATTCGGTCGGGAACACCAAACACTGGTTTACGCTATCGCCAAATTCGGCGGCATAGCCAGTATCGAGTGCCAAGGTCGCATGATCGACATTGTTTAACAACTGCACGTTCGCCACCGCAAACCCCCATAGTATCTTGTCGCCAATAAATTACTTACGCCCGCACGCGCGCTGAACAAGTAAAGAAAAAAGGGCGCCAGCAAAAATGCGGCGCCCTTCCCCTGTTCCTTCTGACCGGAAGTCAGAATTTATAGCGCGCGCCAAGCAGATAGCGTGGTTGAAGCTGCTGATAAAAATTCAACTGGCGGACGCTGCGACCATAGGTCCGGACATCTTCACCCAACAGATTGATCCCCTCGAACGAAACCGCAAGATTGTCGGAAATATCATAGCTGATATTGACATCCAGCGTGCCGAATGGCTCGACATAGGAAGGGCTACGTCCTGGTCCGCGGTTGATTTCCGCAATGGTTTTGCCGCGCCATGTATAGGCAAGCCGGCCCGAGATGCCGTATTTATCGTAGATCAGCGTCGCGTTGTATGTGTCGCTCAAACCAAGCAACGCGAACTGGTTCGCGGTTGGCAAAGATCCGTTGTCGACCTCCGCACTGCTCTTCACTTTGGTGTAAGAGCCTGCAATGCCAAGGCCTGTGTCCCCAAGGAAATACTGCCCGGAAAGCTCAAAGCCATAGATGTGCTCGCTTCTGTTATTGATCGGCTGGATCACGCCAAAGTTAAGCAACGGATCAGTAGCATTTGGTACGATATCGTTTGCACTTAGAACAGTATCAACAAAAGTCTGGGACAAGACGCCGCCCACCAGATTGGCCTGATACTGGGCAGTTGCGGCTGCAACAGAACCAAATTGCTGTATCAGCGCGGTCATCGTGAACAGATTAACGTCGTTCGTGCCTTGGCCAATCGCAATCAGCGCATTTCTTGCAACACCAGATCTTGTTCCTGCGGCACCGGACGATGCATCCCGCAAGCCGAAGAGATTACGGGTGAACTGACCAGACCCAACAAAATTCTTAACCCGTTTGTCGAAAAAACCCAGCGCTATGTAGCTAGACTTGGCGAAATACCATTCGACCGAGACGTCTATGTTTCTCGAAAGCAACGGTTTCAGACCTGGATTACCCTGACTGCCGCTTGCAACGCCGCCATTGGCTGTCGGCCCTGATGGCACATTGACGCTGGTATTGGCGAATAGATCCGAAAAACCAGTCCGCGCGGCTGTCCTACTTACCGATGTACGAACAATCAGATTTTCCATCGGCTCAATCGATAAGTCCAGCGACGGCAGAAAGAGACTGTATTTCCCAGTTTCTGTCACGGGCAGAACTGTAGCTGACAATATTGTGCTAAAGTCGTTATCGGCAACCCAGTTGATTGACTGCGGCACCGCGATAAGCGACGTAGATGTCACATCGGTTCGTTCATACCGAACACCTGCGACCGCATTAGCCGGCATTGTGCCCAGATCACCTTTCCACGACGCCTGACCGAAAACGGCCCATGTCTTTTCACGGACGCGATTGTCATTGTCGCTGAATTTTTGCAGAGGATTGCCTTGCGCTGCATAAACAGGCGAAAGCGCGTTGAACAAATCAACGGCATTACCGCGGAACGCCACCAGCGATGCACCAGTCAGACCAGGGTTGCGATCAAACTCGCACGCCAAACAATAAGCCTCCATAATCCCGGGGGCCAAAGCCTCTACATCACCTGGCCTGTCTATACCCCAGTTGCCCAGAGTTTGCTGCGCGTAGGAATCCTTGCTTCGGTTTTTGGAGTCGATGTATTCACCACCAAAGTCGAACTTCACGCCGCCGCCGAAATCCCATTCAAGATCGGCGCGTACCTCTTTTACACTTTGAACCTGGCTGGCGGTAAACGTACGTGCCACCTGGCTGCCAAGATCGCCTACATCCGGCCGTCCATTGCCATTGCCTCTTGGCGCTGTGTCGACAAACCTGATGGTCTGCACCGGAATGCGGCCGCTATAGTCGACGGTGTGGCCAGCTGTTGTTGGCGTACCTATGCCGACGATTGTCGAACTTGCGCCGCTTGGCGAGTTCGGCTTGCTGCTAGCTTTTGATGTATGCCCATCAATTCGCAGCGTAAGCTTATCTGTCAGCTCCTGCTCGATATTCAGCCCGTAAGATTCAAGCAGTCCCTTTGAGGAGCGGTATTGCTGCTCAAAACCCGCATCCTTTGTGCCGCTGACTGTATCTTCAAGGAAAACCGTTGTTGCAACGACCGGGTCGGCATCAAAGCGTACCGTTCTGAACGGACGGTTGAACCAGTTTGCCTGATCCGCGCGCTGCTCCACGCCTGCGTTGCGGGCAAACAGAACATCTGCCGTTATCGTCATGCTCTCGGTCGGTTTCAGCTGCAAAACTGCCTGCGCGTTAATGCGTTCCCGTGAGTATTCTGAATAGTGATAGCGACTGTCGTTGGGAAATGCGATCAACTGATTGGTCGATGGAAGGCCGGTTATCGTTGTTGCATTGGTTGTGTAAGGGCCATTGCCGTTTGCATCCCGCGCCAGAAATTGATCGCGTGTGATAACGTTCCAGTTGTTTGATGTTGCGCTAACCGATGTACCGTTGCGCTTTTGATAGCTGCCATAGATCGACAGACCAATGTTCTCATCATCGTTTTTCCAGCCGACAAGGCCAGAAAATTCCGGTGTAACGTCCGACAGGCTTGCACTTGAATCATATACAGCCTTGGCACCAATACTGCCATTGATCCCCGATTCGGATGCATCCAAAGGACGCCGGGTCACGACGTTGATCAATGCGCCGATACCACCCGAAGGATTTGCAGCGCGACCGGTTTTGTATACCTCCAGCAAGCTGACGCCCTCAGAGGCTAAGTTGCCGAAATCAAAGGCACGGCCAACACCAGAGGCGTAATCAGAGTTTTGGTCGCCGCCGATTGTCAGGATTGATGCAGTCGGCATCTGACGGCCATTGAGCGTGACGAGATTATAACCAGGGCCAAAGCCACGCGCCGTCACCTGCGACCCCTCGCCGTTCACGCGGCTGATCGAGATACCCGGAACACGCTGTAACGATTCGGCAAGATTGGTGTCCGGAAACTTACCGATATCTTCGGCCGAAATTGCATCAACAACGCCGTTTGTATTGCGCTTCAAATCTAGCGCCCGGTCAAGAGACGCGCGCACACCGGTGACAACGATTTCTTCATCGGCAGTATCGCCGCTTTCTTCTTGTGCGTTTGCCGCCGTACAGTTCAGCAAACAGATTGCCACAGCCAGCGCTGATGCAGAGCGTGCGACAGACGACGAGATTGCCAGATTTTTCATGCCATTAATCCTCCCTCATGGGTTTCCTTTGGCAGCGCCCAATAGAAGAGAAGCGAGATTTTTCTTGCTTTTCTCAACGTGATAGCGCTACCATTTTGATAGCGCTATCAGATCAAGGAAAAATGTCAATTCATATATTCTGAAGCCGGTATACCGACATAATCCATGAAAAGACGTTGAATTGATTTTTTATCTTGTGTTACTAACATGTTTGCAAGGAGTGGAGAGAGAAACATGTGCCGACAAAAACTGGCAATCGCCTTATTAATGGCCGTCGGGCTGAATTCAGCATTGATGGCCAAACAACCGAATGAACAGCTGCAGGCGCTCGATGATGCTTTGCCCGGTGTTCTGATCAATGACCCGTCCAAATTGGACTGGCCGATTTTTGGCCCGGGCGTCGTCAGCAAAGCCATTAAAGACCCGGAAATACCAGGCGGTGGCGGCGCATTGCAGATCACAAGCCCAACGGTTGCGGCGCATATTTATGATATCGGAGCCAATGCGCCGATCACAGCGTCTATTCAACCGGGGCAGAAAATTGTCGTCGCCTTTTACGCGCGCACGGTGAAAGCGGACACGGCTGACGGCAAAGGCAAGCTGGGTCTGCGGATACAACAAAATGCTACACCCTATCCCGGATTTGGTGACAAAGTTCTCGATATCGGCACTGACTGGCAGCTCTATGAAGTGCGCGCTACGTCAGACATCGCAATTGATAAGGGGCTGGCCGTTGTCAATTTCCAATTCTCTGGCGCCAAACAAACCATCCAAATCGGACAGACCATCATCGTCGAAGGTGCAGATAGCATCAGGACCGTTTCAACCAAGAGCCCTGTCGCAGCTGCATCCACAAGTCTGATGCCAAACCTCGACGGCAAGGGCAAGGCTATCAACAGCCCGGAAAATTTGCAGGCATGGCAATATTACGGGGCAGGAATGACGCACAGTTCGGTTGCTGTCAAAAATATTCCCGGCGGCAGTGCTATGGCGATCAATGTCGGCAAGGCTGGCGCGAATGTTTATGATGCCGGCGTCATTGTACCCTTTTCCGAAGCCGTAACTGAGGGCGATGTTCTGACCATCGCCTTTGTCGCCCGAACGCTTTCGGCAGAAACCGATACGGGCGCTGGGAAGGTTGCTTTGCGTGTGCAACGGAATGTAGCGCCATATCCCGGATTTGGCGACAACACCCTTTCCATCGGACCGAATTGGAAAGCCTATCAATTGCGAACTCAGGCGAAAATCGACATTGCCGCTGGCGAAGGAGCAGTTGCGTTACAGGTAGCCGCTGCCCAGCAATCGTTGGAAATCGGACCGGTCTATGTGCTGAACGCAGGCCCACCTGCCCCGCAAGAATAAGGGCATAGATAATGCGCATTTCAAGAATTGGGCTGTTGCTGGTGGCGCTTATCGCACAGCCCGTTTTGGCCAATACAGAAACGGTCCCTTATAAGTCTGCTTTGACAGAGCTGCGGTCAAAACTTCCATCGGATGCCCGGCTGATCAATGATCCCGGGCTGGCGAACTGGAGCATCAATGGCAGTCCACAGACACAGATGGTGGCTGCTGACAACATCAGCGGTGGTAAAGCAATTTCCATCACTGTGGCGCAGGCCAAAGCCAACCCTTGGGACATTTCCCTTACAGCGCCGATAACCGAAGGCATTTCTGCTGGCGACACACTTTTTCTTGCAGTTCAGATCCGAGCCAGCGCCGCCGACAATGAAGCGCAGTCGGGTGTTATTGCAGCCAGCAAAATTGAAGAAAACGGAGGTGCATTTACTGCTCTTGCTGACACATCCGCTCAGGTCTCCGATAAATGGACCACACTTTATTCGGTGGGCGTAGTCAGCAAAGATTATGCGCGTGGGCAGACTCATATAACGGTACATTTGGCTGCTGCCCGGCAGACGATAGAGATCGGGAACGCATACGCGTTTAACCTTGGTCCCAATGCTGATCAGTCAACTCTACCAAGGTTAAGGGTTACATATTCTGGACGCGAGGCAGACGCAGCGTGGCGGGCGCCGGCGCAGGCCCGCATAGAGGCCATCCGAAAAGGTGATATCGCAATCCGCGTCCTGGACGCGAATGGGGCGGCGATACCCAATGCCGATGTTCATGTCGCAATGACGCGCCATGCCTTTCACTTTGGATCCTTTGTTGGCCACGACATCACCAAAAACGATGCGGACTCGCAGAAACTGCGTGAGACATTTCCACTGATGTTCAACACAGCAACCTCCCCGCTTTATTGGCAGGATTGGGGTTGGCAATCTCCTGAAATGCGCACGCGTTACATGGCGAGCATAAAATATCTGGCCGACAACAAAATACCTTGGCGGGGACATCCGTTTGTTTGGGCAGCGGAAGCTTATGTCCCTACCAAGTTGAAAGCCTTAGCTGGCAAGCCAACGGAATATCGGAAGTTCGTGTTGGACCATGTGACTGATGTGTCGGCAGCCGTCGCACCGTTCAAGCCGACCTTTATCGACGTGCTGAATGAACCACGGGATGACAAATACACAATCGATCGCATTGGTATAGATGGTATCGCCGAAGCGTTTCGTATCGCGCGAAAGGCTGTCCCTGACGCCCGCCTATTTGTGAACGATTATGGGATCATCTCGGGCGGTGGATTGAATACACGCAATGTCGCTTTCTACCACGATTATCTTGATCGTCTGGCAAAGGCAGACACTCCGTTTGACGGCATCGGGATGCAAGGACATTTTGGTGCAATTTTGACTGATCCTGCCCGGGTACTTGCCATTTTTGACGACTTCGCACGGCATGGTAAAGCCATCCAGATTACCGAGTTTGATATTGATACGACAGATGAAGAGGCACAGGCCGACTATACGCGCGATATCCTGACCGCAGCATTCAGCCACCCAAATTTCGAGGCGTTTACCGTTTGGGGTTGGTGGGAAGGCGATCATTGGCGACCCAATGGTGCAATGCTGCGCCGGGACTGGTCGCCAAAACCCAATTATCATGCGTGGCGCAAGCTGGTGTTTTCAGACTGGTGGACCGACACCAAATTGAACTCTGACGCTAACGGGATTGCTAAACTGCGCGGTTTTCTAGGCAATTATAAGGCTGTGGTTACGGTCGACGGAAAAGTGAAAACGGTTGAATTCGCCTTGCCAAAGGAAGGGCAAACGGTTGAGGTCCGGTTTTAACCGGTGGAGTTTGGGCAGTGATAAATTGCCCAAGAGCGTCAAGTTTTAATGTTTTAACATCAGTCATTTTATTTTTTGGGAGTGGGCAATGAAGAGTCAAAAATGGACCTATTGGGCGACAACGGCGGCACTGGTTTGCCTGTCTGTCAGCCCGGCACAAGCCGCAGCAGAGGCCGTTGCAGCAACCACAGCAGCAAAAAGCGCGGTTCAAACTCCTTTGTACAAGGACGCATCCGCTCCGATCGAACGCCGTGTCGAAGATCTGCTTGCCCGGATGACTCTGGAAGAAAAAGTCGCTCAGCTGCAGACTATCTGGAGCGAAAAGAAGGAGATTTTTGACGCGAAATCGGAATTGGATCCGGCAAAGCTCACCGCGCGCTATCCCAATGGCATCGGCCAGATTGCGCGTCCATCCGACCGTGTCGGTGAAGGCTCGCCGCGCCAAGTGCCAGGCCGTGATGTCGCTGCGACTATCAGGTTGGTGAATGACCTTCAGCGTCATGCAATGACGAAGACGCGCCTGGGTATTCCCATATTGTTTCACGAAGAAGGCCTACATGGCTATGCCGCCATTGGCGCGACCAGCTTTCCGCAATCAATCGCCATGGCATCGACATGGGATCCAGACCTGATCCGTGAAACAAATGTCGTCATAGGCCGCGAAATTCGCGCGCGCGGCGTAACATTGGCCCTGACACCTGTTGTCGATGTTGCACGCGATGCCCGTTGGGGACGGTTTGAAGAAACCTTTGGCGAGGATCCCTATCTGGTTGGCGAAATGGGCGTAGCTGCAGTTGAAGGATTGCAAGGCACGGGCAAGGCACGAACACTAGCACCCGGCAAAGTATTTGCGACGCTAAAGCATCTGACCGGCCATGGGCAGCCGGAAAGCGGAACCAATGTGGGTCCAGCCTCGATTTCGGAACGGGCACTTCGCGAATATTTCTTCCCACCGTTTGAACAGGTGATCAATCGAACCGGGATCAGCGCGGTTATGCCATCGTATAATGAAATTGATGGCCGCCCTAGCCATGCCAATACGTGGTTGCTTGGCGATGTTCTGCGCGGTGAATGGAAGTTTAATGGCGTGGCAGTCAGCGACTATGGCGCAATCGATGATTTGAAAAACCTACACGGGCTTGCTGCAACATTTGATGACGCCGCAATTCTGGCGATGAAGGCAGGCGTTGATTCCGACCTTCCGTCTGGAACCAACTATGCCAACCTGATCAAACTGGTCCGCGAAAAACGGATTTCAGAGGCGCAGGTCGATGTTGCAGTCAGGCGCATGCTCGATCTGAAGTTCAGGGCTGGCATGTTTGAAAATCCCTATGCCGATGCGAAAAGTGCCATCGCCTTGACTAACAATGCAGAGGCCCGTGCACTCGCGCTAAAGGTTGCACAACGGTCTATAACCTTATTGAAAAATGACGGAACCTTGCCACTTGCTATGCCGAAAGCTGGCGGTACAAAACCTTCGATTGCTGTCATCGGCCCCAGCGCCGCAGTCGCTCGGTTGGGCGGCTATTACGGTCAGCCACCTGTTACTATATCGATCCTCGACGGAATCAAGGCGAAGGTCGGCAGCAGAGCCAATATCCTGTTTGCCCAAGGTGTTAAAATCACCGAGGGAGATGACTGGTGGGAGGACAAAGTAACGCTTGCCGACCCCGCAGAAAACCGCAAGCGGATTGCTGAAGCTGTGGCTATCGCCCGAAATGCTGATCAGATCGTGCTGACGCTGGGTGACACGGAACAGACCAGTCGTGAGGCATGGGCGAAAAGCCACATGGGAGACCGCGACAGTCTTGATCTGGTGGGAGAACAGCAGGAATTGTTCGACGCACTAAAGGCGCTTGGCAAGCCAGTTACTGTTGTGCTGATCAACGGGCGTCCGCCGACGATCACCAAGATTGCAGGGGAAGCCAACGCCATATTGGAAGGCTGGTATCTGGGGGAACAGGGCGGCAATGCAGTCGCTGATGTTTTGTTTGGCGATATCAATCCGGGCGGAAAACTTCCCGTCACCTTCCCGCGTAGCGTGGGCCAGTTGCCGCACACTTATAACCATAAGCCATCGGCGCGGCGTGGTTATCTGTTTACCGAGGCAACCCCGCTTTATCCTTTTGGCTATGGCCTCAGCTATTCTAAATTTGAGATTGCAGCGCCTACTCTGTCCTCTGCGAAAATCGCGAAAGACGGCTCGGTCACAGTGTCTGTGGCGGTCAAGAATGTCAGCGGACGGGCAGGTGACGAAACTGTTCAGGTCTATATTCGTGACAAGATCAGTTCGGTCACGCGGTCCGTAATTGACCTAAAGGCGTTCAAGCGGGTGACGCTGGCAGCCGGTGAGGAAAAAACGCTGTCATTCACTTTGGGGCGTGAAGCATTCCAGATGTGGAATGACAAAATGCAACGTGTTGTAGAGCCTGGCGATTTCGATATCATGGTTGGACCGAATTCGGTAGATTTGAAGACTGTGACGCTTACAGTATCCGAATGATGCCAAGGGGCCGCAGTGGCCACGCGCCCTGCGGCCCCAGCCTTGGCCAAACCGGTGGGATAAAATATGGCCGACCGGCATGAGTTTGCACTTCAACCCTCCCTTGACTGGGTGGTCCGCCGGGTCGGGAACGAACAAGTCCCCGTTATCGTCATTGATGGCGTTTTACAGAACCCTTCTGAGCTGGTGGACTATGCGGCAGAAAAGGTCGCGTTTGACCAGCTGGATGATGGGACAGGTGGCTATCCCGGCATTCGAGCCGCAGCTCCGCTCAACTATGTGCACGCGCTCGTCACAGCTATTGATCCTTTGATGCAGGATGTCTTTGGCTTGCGCAACGTCGCACTGGCCAATGCGGAATGTTCTTTCTCGATTGTCACAACACCGCGCAGCCAGCTTCACCCGCGACAATGCGTGCCCCATATCGACACCACTTATCCCCTTCAATTCGCGCTGCTTCACTATCTGTGTGATAGTAGATTAGGCGGCACAGCATTTTTCCGGCAAAACAGTACAGGCTTTGAAAGCATTGACGAAGATAAAATAGAGGCGTTTGACGCAGCAATGCAGTCTGCACTGAAGCGCCCTGACAGGGTCTTGGATTATGTTGCAGGCAGTGATCCTGATTATACGCAAACAGCAGCTTTTGATGCTGCTTTTGATCGCCTGCTAATCTATCCCAGCCAGCTGTTACATAGCGGGATAATTCCTGCCGACACAGATTTCGATAACGACCCGCGGCAGGGCCGGCTGACCGCGAACATCTTTGTCACCTACGCCCGCAAATAATTCACCCCAAATAAAAAAGGGTGCCGGTGTTACTCGGCACCCTAGGGGAGTAGAAGACTTTATTCAGAAACTACCAGTTCAAACGTGCGAAGATTTTGAATGTCCGATCGTTTTTGAAGTAGCTGCGCGGAACCGTAAGCGTCGCATCCCGATCGATCACCGCCGAGGTTTTGGTAATCGTATCGAGAATGTTGGTCGCCTGGAGTCCAAGCTTTAGATTTTTGTTAACAGCAACCGAGATCGACCCATCAAGATATCCCGCTGCATTATTATACGTCGGTTGATACGGATAAATCACATCCTGCACAGTCAGCAGGAACCTCGACCGCCAGTTATAGCCCAAACGAAGCTCCAGCGGACCTTTTTGATAATAAGGCGCGATGTTGACATTCCATTTTGACAGGCCGGTCAATGGCAGCTTCGAAATATCGGTAGCTGTCGCATTCGCCGAATTGCCTGCGGATGCAAGGTTTGGATATGCCTGTGAGAGGGAACCCTGCGCAATGCTACCTTGATCAAGGAAGGTAAGGTTTGCAGACAGGCCGAGACCGCTCAAAAATCCAGGTAGGAAGTCATAGGTTTGCTCATAACCCAGCTCTACGCCCTTAATCTTACCTGTCGATGGCGAGTTAACTGCTGTCCGTAGGACCGCAGGAAGCGTAACCCCGTTGTTGGTAAGTGTTGTCGGGAAAAAGCCCGGGATATTAACACCCTTAATTTCTTTATAGAATGCAGCAAATGTCAAGCGACCGATGCTGTTGTTAAAGTACCATTCGGCCGAGAAGTCGAAATTGTTCGACGTAACCGGTTTCAGCTGCGCGTTACCCGCCTCAACATAAACAATGGGCTGTTCAGGTCCGGGGAACAATTCCGGGAATGATGCAGTTGTTCTGGCTTGCGGACGGAAGCTGTTCCTGACGTAGCCGAAATCAGGCGGTGCGATACCTTTTGAATAGGCGACACGGAATTGCAGACCATCGCCGGTATCAAGCCGCAAGTTGAGTGACGGAAGAATGTAGTCGTAGTTCAGTTTTGACACGATCTGTGTCTCTACACCGTTGTAAAACCGCCTGACATCCGCTCTTTGCGCAGCCGTTGTCGTACCGCAGATTGGGGGCGGAATGACCGGAGTTGGAACGCCATTAATAATGTCGGTCCGTGGCGTACACTGATATGTTGATGGTATAATTGGCGATTGAGGACCGGCAACCAAGGAATCTGCCGGAGCCAAAGGCGTTTTGAAGCTACCAAAAGAAGAACGATTGGTGCTTGTATATCGTAAACCAAAGCTACCTGTCAGCGCCCAACCGTTTTCAAATTTATGGTCGATCTTTGCTAGCAGATACGCTGCTTTGTTTTTTTCGTTCAGCGGATTGATTTCTGTCGGGTCGAAGAAGCTACCCGCAATAGCATCAGGCCGCCGTCCAAGCGGTACCCATCCAGAACCACCACCTGTTTGGCTGCCGGCGGTACCGCCGCCCTGTGTGACCCAAGCATTAACGACTGATGTCGCAAAAGCTGTGTACCCTGCGTAATCGTTCGCACCGTTTCCGGAATAGAATAGGCGCCCTGGAGATGGTTGCTGAGCTTGACCATCAAAGAAGTTCGTGAAGGTGTTGCCAGTGATCTGATGCTGAATATTCGGGTTGTCCAGCCAAATAGGCCCACCGTTACCCCATTGCTGGCTCAGCGCGCCCCAGTTGTATATCGAAAAACGAGCTGTCTGGTCACGTTCCGAGTATTTCCCGCCGAATTCTATTCCTTTGATCCAATTATTTTCTGGCAATTCATATGAAAAATCTATGCGACCGGTATCACTCTTACCATCATTTTGTTCCGCATGATCCATTGCGGCGTAGTAATAAGAATTGGCCGGATTGAGATAGCTTTGCTCTCCGGTCGTAAAATAGCTGTGTCGCGGCGTGATAAAACCGCCTGCAAATGGCGAATTACACGCGGTGGGATTGCTCGCAAATGTTGCCGAACATGCCTGAGGCTGAATAAACGAAACGGTTGGAATCCCGCCATCATTCATGTTGATTACAGCATCCTGATAGCTTGCGGTCCACAAACCGGCGCTGAACGCGTCTACGGATGATGTAACATGCTGATAATCAAAGCTGGCACTTAAAGCATCGGAGATATTCCACCGTACATTGGCGCTAATATCTGTTGTGATATAGCGATCACGCTCAGCTCTGGAGATGTTATTGCTTTGCAAACCAAAGGTCGGTGTGCGTCCACCGGGTCCAAAGCCGTTGCTAAATTGATCTGACCGCCATCCCGTTGGCGCAGTAATTGTGCCGTTGGTAAAAATGCCATCATCACCAAAGGATAATGTCGTGCCAGGAACAGCCCGAGGTCCGGCAACGCAAGGTCCGGCATCGCCACTCTGAACTTGCAGCGACCCAGCATTGCACCAAGGGCGACTAGCATCGTTCGTGCCATTGGCATCAATGTCTACAGCATTTTCAAGAGTGTTTTCACGCGAGTCCGAACGAAGATATTGAACAATAGCTTCGATCGCCCCATCGTTACTGCGCCATTGCAGCGCCCCTGAAAAACCATAACGCTTGCGGTTATATTCCTGCGTGCCAAAACCGCCGCCTGATGGGAAATAAACTTGCCCAACAGCTGCACTGACTGGCGCACCCTCCGCTGTCGATGGCGATGAAATCACGTTGCCATTTGCATAGCGCGTACGTGGCAGAAAACCGGCAACTTGCAGCTTGTCTGCACGGCTGCGAAGCTGCGATGAGACGGCACTTACCAATATGCCGATGTCACCGATGCCGGTTTCCCAACGGTCGCTGATCAAAGCCGAAAATGTTGGTGCCGATTTCTTTGCAAAATCACTGTAGGTGTTTTCCAGCGATCCGCTGATCACCAGCCCGCTTGAATCGAATGGACGTCGCGTGCGAAGATTTACGACGCCGGAAATACCGCCCTCGATGCGATCCGATGACGGGCTTTTGAAAACATCAACGCCGTACAACAGCTCTGCGGGAACGTCAGCAAAACTTAGCCCACGGCCGTTATTGACGGTGAATGCTTCGCGGCCGTTAATTTCTGACCGCACATAGGAAAGGCCGCGAATCGTAACACCGCTACCTTCGACAGAAAAGTGATCGGGATCCGCCCCCGCCGCAAAACGGTCAATCGACACGCCGGGAATACGCTGCAATGTTTCAGTGACGGAACGATCAGGTAATGCACCGATATCTTCAGCCGATACCGAATCGACGATCACATCTGATTTACGCTTAATTGCCTGAGCGCTCTGCAGGCTGCCTTTAAAGCCTGTAACGATAATCTGCTCTTCCGATGATTGGGTCGAATCTTCGGTAGCGGCATTTTCATCCTGAGCCAACGCAGGCGCCGCCACTATAAGCGAACACAGCGCCAGCACGGACGCGCCATGGCGGAGATTACGTAGATTCGACGCAGACCTATTGTCTCCGGTTGCCTTTTTCATGAATGCCCTCCCTAAGCATGTTGTAATATTTATACGGTAGCGCTAACATTACCGAACAAGGCAATAGTGCTAACATTTCAGCTGATCGATAAGACAATCATTTTCATTGCGCAAGCAATAAAATCCGCAGTAAAGACATTTTAGCATCAGCGTATTTTTGTCAGGGAACTCAACGGAAAATGGGAACTAAACCCATTGAATCTATATGCATTGTCGGAGGCGGCACTGCGGGCTGGATGACAGCTGCAGCAATCTCAAAAATTTTGGGCGATGCCGACGTCGCAATTCATCTTGTCGAATCAGATGTGATTGGCACTGTTGGGGTTGGCGAGGCAACCGTACCCCATATCCGCTTATTCAATGCCAAACTTGGCATAAACGAAGCAGAATTCATGGCCCGTACCAAAGCCACTTTCAAACTGGGAATAGAGTTTAGAAACTGGGGGCGCAAAGGCGATTCCTATATCCACCCTTTTGGCATTTTTGGCGCGCCATCAGATGGCGTTGATTTTCATCATTTATGGACGCGGATGCATGCTGCCGGACTGGCAGAACCGATCGAGGCTTACTCGCTGCCGGTTGCCGCAGCACGTGCAAACCGTTTCGCGCATCCAAATCCAAACCCGCGATCCCTGTTGTCGACCTATTCCTACGCGTTTCAATTTGATGCTGGCCTTTACGCGGCATTTTTACGCGATCTGGCTGAGAGCAGAGGTGTCGTAAGACATGAAGGTAAGGTCGTCGATGTTACCCAAAATGCCGAAACTGGTTTTGTCACAGGGATTTCGCTGGATAACGGAAAACAGCTTAGTGCGGACCTCTTCATTGATTGCTCTGGCTTTCGCGGGCTGTTGATAGAAGATACGCTGCAGACAGGGTATGACGATTGGTCGCATTGGCTGCCATGTGATCGTGCAGTTGCAGTGCCGTGTGCAACTAATGGGCCTCTAACGCCTTATACACGCGCAACGGCGCTTGATGCCGGCTGGGTTTGGCGGATTCCATTGCAGCATCGTGTTGGCAACGGCCATGTCTATTGCAGCGACTACGTCAGTGATGAAGATGCCGCCAAAGCGGTGGTCGAGCAGCTTGAATCAGAACCATTAGTGGATCCCAAATTTCTGCGCTTCAAAACTGGCAAGCGTAGAAAGCAATGGTCAAAAAATGTTGTGTCCATTGGCCTGTCTGCGGGATTTCTTGAACCGCTTGAATCCACAAGCATCCACCTGATCCAACTTGCTATTGGCCGCCTTCTAGACTTTCTGCCGGATCAAAGCTGGGATCCTATGTTCTCGCATGAGTTCAACCGGCTGATGGATCTTGAATATGAAAGGGTTCGCGACTTTCTGATCCTGCACTATAACGCGACAGAGCGCGACGACACGCCATTCTGGAATTATGTCCGCACGATGCCAATCCCTGATTCACTGACTGAAAAAATGGAAAGCTATCGTGAGCGCGGCGTTGTGGCGAAGTATCGCGACGGCATGTTTCTGGATGCCAGCTGGATCGCAGTTTATGCTGGGCAGAATGTTATTCCGCAAAATCACGATCCGCGTTCCGCCCATTTAAACGACGAAGATTTGGCGCGACATTTAGTGCAGATCAAAACAATGTGTGACGCAGCCGCTAATAGTCTTCCAACTCACATTGATTATATCAATCACATTGGTGCCAATGCCAATTGATCGTATCGCCATAGTCGGAGGCGGTTTGGCTGGTTGGATGACCGCCAGCGTCCTCTCTCGAGTGCTAAACGACCATCAGTGCCGCGTCGAAATTATTGGCACTGGTGATACAGATGACAGCCTTGGTCCCTTTCTGCCTGCCCTGACAACTATGCCCACAGCGAGGCAGTTTCATGCCGAGTTCGGATATAGTGAGGATCAAATACTGGCCAAGTCCAACGGCTGCTTCTCGCTTGGAAGCGCGATTAGTGGCTGGACAAAGTCTGGCGCACCTTGTTTCCATCCGTTTGGCGACACGGGCGCAGCTCTTGGCCATGTAAGCTTCCATCAACTCGCGGCCAGACTGCGTACAGAAGATGTACAGGTCAACCTGCCTGATTATTCACTTGCGGCGTTGTGCGCACAAACAAGTCGATTTGCCCGTCCCCCCAAAGACTGTGAGACTGTACTTTCCTCGCTCGACTATGGACTGGTACTTGAGACTGCAGGATACACAGCTTTTTTCAAACAGGATGCTCTTTCGCGCGGCGTTTCTGAAGTCTCAGCGGAAATGCAAAATGCCGCAATAGGCGACGATGGGCTGATTGAAAGCGTGACGACCGTTACCAACGAACAGATCAAAGCGGACTTGTTTATCGACTGCACCGGAGTGGCGGCTCGGCTGATTTCGGCGCTTCCCGAAAATCTGTTTGAAAACTGGACGCATTGGTTGCCTTGTGATCGGATCAGCAACCAAATGACGCCTTCGGCCGAACACCCTCAACCCTTTGCCCACATTGCAGCGCATCACACAGGCTGGAATCGTTTCCTGACAACTACCGGATATCTGCACGATGGCGTGGTCAGCAAAGGTAGTGAGCTTTATAACGCAATAGAGTTTACTGCCGGTCGACGGGCAGTGTTCTGGCAAAGCAATTGCGTTGCGCTCGGCGGAGCCGCTGCGGTCCTAGAGCCATTATCTCCTTTGCCTTTGCAGCTATTACAAAATGCAATCCGCCGATTGATCACATTGCTGCCCAATGATCGGCGCGCCGTCATTGAGCGCCGCGAGTTTAATCGCCTGACCAGTGAAGAGCTGGAATGTGCGCGCGACTTTGCTATCCTGCCTTACAAAATCAACGGCCGCATCGGCGAAGTATTTTGGGATGCTTGCCGTGACATGGAGGTTCCAGAAAGGCTTGCGCACAGAATTGGATTATATCAATCCACCGGACGAGTTGCGCTTTACGATGGCGATCTCTTTGAGGAGGCGGATTGGGTGGCGCTGTTTGACGCGCAGGGTATTTTACCGCGGCGTTACGATCCGGCGGCCAATGGCATCCCGCTCCTAGACATCCGCGACCATTTTGTCCGAATTCGAGAGATTATGATCCGCGAGTTAGCTAATATCCCTTTCCATCATGAATATCTGAAAAGCGTTACAGGATGAACGGCGAGCCGGTACGGAATATAGTCATTGTAGGCGGCGGGACGGCGGGCTGGATGGCGGCCGCGGCGCTGGCGCGGTTGCAAGATAATGGCACAACGAAAATCATCCTGATCGAATCCGATGAAATCGGGATTGTCGGCGTTGGTGAAGCAACAATCCCGCCGATCAAGACATTCAATGCAATGCTCGGCATCGACGAAGCCGATTTTCTTGCCAAAACTCAAGGGTCGTTCAAACTCGGGATCGAATTTGACGGGTGGCAGCGAGAAGGTGAGAGATATCTGCACCCCTTTGGCGCCTATGGCAGCGACATCAATGGCATCAAATTTCATCAAATATGGTTGATGCTGCGTGCCCGCGGAATGACCAACCCGATTGGTGACTTCAACATGTGTGACGTGATGAGCAGGGGTAGCCGGTTCGACCTGCCAAGTCCTGACCCTCGCAACGTGACCTCGATGCTCGATTATGCCTATCATTTCGACGCAGGGCTTTATGCCCGCTACCTGCGCAGTTATGCCGAGGCGCGGCGGGTGACGCGGCGTGAAGGCAAGATTATTCGTGTCGAACAGCGCACTGACGATGGCTTTATCGATGCTGTGGTGATGGAGGATGGCGCACGCATCGAAGGCGATCTATTTATTGATTGTTCGGGCTTTGCCGGCTTGTTGATCGAACAAACGCTGCAGACGGGATATGAAGACTGGTCGCATTGGTTGCCATGCAATAGCGCAATCGCTGTTCCCTCGGCACGCACCGAACCTTTGTTGCCCTATACACGGTCGACGGCACGCGATGCCGGCTGGCAATGGCGTATCCCGTTGCAGCACAGAACTGGCAATGGCTATGTCTATTGCAGCGACTATATCAGCGATGATCAGGCGACAGCAACATTGCTGGCAAATCTGGATGGACAAGCGCTGGGCGAGCCGAGGCAGCTTCGGTTCTTAACAGGCCGCCGCAAACAGGCGTGGAATAAGAATGTCGTGTCGCTAGGATTGGCCAGTGGCTTTATGGAGCCGCTTGAATCGACGAGCATCCATCTGGTGCAGGAAGGCATTTCGAAACTATTGGCGCTTTTCCCGGATCGCAGCTTTGCTTCACACGAGCGCGATGAATATAACCGGCTGACCGCGATCCAGTGGGAGCAAATCCGGGATTTTCTGATCCTCCATTATAAAGCAAACGCCCGTGTTGGATCGCAATTTTGGGAACGGTGCGCTGCGATGCAGATCCCCGAAAGCCTGCAACGCAAGATTGATCTGTTCAACGGTACGGGGCGTTTGTTCCGCTATCAGGATGAACTTTTTACCGATAGTAACTGGAGCGCGGTGCTGATCGGTCAAGGGCTGATCCCTGAAAAATATGATCCGCTTGCGGACGCGGTCAATGTACAGGACGTTGGCACAATGCTGGGACGGATGACGCAAATGTTTCATCAGGCAGCAAGCGCGATGCCCGGCCACGCACAATTTATAGAACGCCACTGTAAAGGACCAATGCTGTGACGGATCAGCGCATTCGCAAAATTGTGATCGTTGGCGGTGGTACCGCAGGCTGGATGACAGCGGCCGCGCTCAGCAAAGTATTGGGCCGTGATTATGCCGAAATAACGCTGGTTGAATCTGACGCGATCGGCACCGTTGGTGTCGGCGAGGCGACAATACCCCAGATCAACGTATTCAACCGGCTGCTTGGCATTGATGAAAATGATTTTGTCCGCCGCACCAAAGGCAGCTTCAAACTCGGTATCCAATTTGTTGATTGGGGCAAAATCGGTCACACGTACTTCCACCCCTTTGGCAAATACGGCGTCGATATGAAGGGTGTGTCCTTTCATGCTTATTGGTTGCGTCTTTACCAGCAGGGCTTGGTGCCTTGGGTCGACGAATATTGCATTCAATCAAAAGCGGCTGAGTTCGGCAAATTCATGCGCCCATTCGATGCTGGTAATTCTCCATTGTCCGAAATCGCTTATGCCTTTCACTTTGACGCAGGGTTGTATGCACTATTCCTGCGCGAATTTGCCGAAAAACTGGGCGTAATTCGGCATGAAGGCAAAGTCACGCAAGTGCACCAGCGCGGCGCCGACGGGCATGTTGAGGCGGTGGAGCTAGAGGATGGCAGCCGGATCGAAGGCGAACTGTTTATCGATTGCTCAGGCTTTCACGGACTGTTGATCGAACAGACGCTGCAGGCCGGATATGAAGACTGGTCCAAGTGGTTGCCTTGCAACCGCGCAGTTGCTGTGCCGTGTGAGAGCGTTGTAGGCATAACTCCCTATACGCGATCCACAGCGCGTGAGGCTGGATGGCAGTGGCGTATTCCTTTGCAGCATCGGACTGGCAATGGCTATGTCTATTGCAGCGACTATATCAGCGATGATGAGGCAACCGCCAAACTGCTCGCCAACCTAGATGGAAAAGCCTTGGCCGATCCGCGCTACATTAAATTTGTTACCGGGCGACGGCAGAAATATTGGGATAAGAATGTCGTGGCAATCGGGCTTTCGTCCGGCTTTATGGAGCCACTGGAATCGACAAGTATATGGATGATCCAATCAGGCATCGCACACCTGCTTAGTAACTTCCCGGACCGCAGTTTTAGTGACGTTGATCGTGACCGTTACAACCGCGTATTGAAGACCATCACCGAAGAAACGCGGGACTTTCTGATCCTGCACTACAAAGCAACTGAGCGGGATGACACGCCGTTCTGGGATTATTGCCGGACAATGGACGTTCCGGAAAAGCTTGATGAGAAAATGCGGGTGTTCCTCAACACTGGGCGTGTGTTTCGTGAAAATGAAGAGCTTTTTACCGAAACCAGCTGGTTTTCCGTAATGATTGGCCAGTTGATGAAACCACGGAGCTTTGATCCCGTGGCGCAACTGCTGAGCCTTGATGAAACCCAGTCCCGACTTGATGAAATTCAGCAGGCTGTACTGAATTCAGCCAATTACATGCCTGCGCACCTTGATTTCATTAAGGAATATTGCGCTGCAAAGTGACCAACAGACTTAGCTTAAAAATGTTAGCTTGGCCGCTTCATCGGTTGACGTAAAATCCGTCATGACTCTTGGATTTCTTAGCTCTCAATTAATATATTGATATTTAAGCATAATATGAAAATTCTCTGCTGAGGCCGTTTAGCAGCAACTCCTGCTTGCCAGCACGATGATCGCTCTCTAACATGTCAATAAAGTGGCCGGAGTGAACGAGTCACATGAGAGGATCAGGCAGGATGGCCGCAGTGTCGCCAAAATCACTTTTGTTTACGGCTGCTTTGGGCTGCTTCTTTGCCGCGTCGCTACCTTCATCGATAATGGCTCAAGCAACTGAAAAAGCCCAAAAGGCGGAACGTCCCGGCGGCGGAGACCTTAACCCCGAATTGTACACACACCCGCAGTCGATCAAGAAATTTCAGGACATGAAGGTGGGCTTGAGCGTCCATTGGGGGCCCAGCGCGCATGGCGGCAAGGAAATCAGCTGGTCACGCAACAAAGAAATCCCAACCGCGACGTATGACGATTTCTACAAAATCTTTGACCCGGTCAAATTTGACGCAAATGAGTGGGTAAAGTTGATGAACGAAGGCGGGATGAAATACATAATCCTGACCTCCAAACACCATGATGGCTTTTCGCTTTGGCCATCAAAATATACCGAATATGACATGGATAGCACGCCATCCAAGCGCGATATCGTAAAAGAGCTATCCGCCGCGACCAAAAAAGCGGGCATTGTTTTTGGCAGCTATTATTCGATCATCGACTGGTACCACCCGGACTATACCCCCAATGAGCACGGCGGCCCCGGCCCCCTGTTCAAACCCGAGGCCGGCACTCCGGATTTTGACCGCTATGTTAAATTCATGAAAGGGCAATTGCGCGAGCTTGTTGTGGATTACGGTGCCGAGATCATCCAGTTCGACGGCGAATGGGACAAGACCTGGAACCATGAACGCGGCAGCGATCTTTACAAATATGTACGTGATTTGAATCCGAAATCTCTGGTCAGCAGCCGCGTCGATGTGGGGCGTTACCATCTAGATCCCAAAACAAAGCAGTGGGATTTTGGGAAATATGCGGGCGATTTTGACGAGCGGGAGCGCATGGTTGACTGGATCGTTGGTGAAGAAAGCCGGGTCTTTGGGAAAAGCAACAACCCATGGCAGGCGTGGGTCACAATCGACCAGGCGCAATGGGCATGGAACGCAACACCGCGCTTATTAAAAACTGAGGAAATCATCCTTGATCTGGTCAAAACGGTCGGCGATGGCGGTAACTACCTGATCAATTTGGGGCCACGCGCTGACGGCAGTTTTGAACCCGGACAGGCGGAGATGATCCGCACTGTTGGGCGCTGGTTGAAACGCCATGGTGGTAGCATTTATGGCACGCGAGCCGGGCCTTTTGCAAAGGAAGGCGTCTACACTTCAACTGTGAAGGGCAAGGAGATCACCTTGTTCATCGTCGATCCCACGCAAACGGAAATTGCGCTTGATACTGGCCAAATGAGCTTGGTCAGCGCCCTAAATGCCGATGGCAAAAAGCTGTCTGTTAAACGCAATGGCAAAAACCATATCATCAGCCTTGCGAATGCAGGCGACGAAAAAATCCGTGTGATCCGGCTACGCAAATAGCTTTCGCACACGCAAATTCGGGAGGAATTTCAATGGACACAGATATCAGTCGCAAAACCTTTTTGAAAGGAACGGCCGCAGCTGCTTCGATCGCCGCATTGCCAGTGGCTGCAAATGCGCAGACCAAGGTCGCAGCCGGTGCAGCTGCGCAAGTCCTGCCGCCGCGCAATCGCCAGATCCATCTTGATTTTCATACCTCTGAACTGATCGAAGGCATTGGAGCTCAGTTTGACAAGGAGCAGTTCAAGGCGGCGCTGAAAGCAGGCAAGGTCAACCACATCAACGTGTTCGGCAAATGCCATATGAGCTGGAGCTATTACCCGACCAAGATCGGCAAAATGCATCCGCATTTGAAATTCGACCTATTGGGTGCGCAGCTGGAGGCATGCCGTGAAATTGGGGTTCGTGCCCCGATTTACTTTACCGCAGGCTGGTCAGCAGGGGACGCCAAGAACCATCCGGAATGGTGCGTGCGCGACAAAAAGGGCGAAATTTTCAGTCAAGGCCCATGGTCCGATGATCCAGATGCTGTGAAGCCAACCTATAACTGGAAATTTCTGTGTGTGGCCGAGAGCGGCCCGTATCACAACTTTGTTCTGTCTCAAGTTGAGGAGCTGTGCAAACTCTACAAGCTCGATGGCTTTTGGATGGACATTTATCATGCCGCCAACAGCGGATGCTATTGTGATCCTTGCAAAGAGCGGATGAAGAAGGAGGGCGTGGATATCAGCGATGAAAACGCAGTTATCAAAAGCTGCGCTATGTCGATGAAAGCGCATATGATGGCGGTTCGGGCCGTCACCCATAAATACCATCCCGAAGCGACCGTTTATTTCAACCCTACCCCGCGCGTTGGCGGCTTCCCGATTTTCCGCGAACGCCTATTCGATGCGAATACGCAGCAAGAAATTGAGGATCTGCCCTCTTCCTGGGGGGGCTATGACAAGCTGCCGGTTGAATCGAAATTTCACCTTGGTGACGGATCGCGCGGCGTAGCGATGAGCGGAAAGTTTCATAAAGCATGGGGCGAATTTGGCGGCTTCAAATCCCCTGCTGCGCTTCGGTACGAGGCCGCCGCTATGATCTCATTTGGCGTTGCCTGCAACTTTGGCGACCAATTGCACCCATCAGGCGTTATGGATCCATCAACCTATCGCAACATTGGTGAAGCCTATTCCTATGTCGAGAAAATCGAAGAATATGGTCCCGGTGGCGTTCCCTATTCCAAGCTTGGCCTGTGGCTCAGCTATGATGAGAACAATCTTAATTCCGTATCCAATGCGAGCGCGGATCGCGGCGTCTCTGGTATCTTGCTGGAAACGCATAATGACTATGTAATCGCGACGCCGAAGAACCTCGACAGCCTTTCAACGGTAATCATGCCAAGCGCGCCAAGCTTGACGCCCGAAACCGCAAAGCTGTTAACAGATTGGGTGACTAAGGGCGGAAAGCTGGTCGTGTTAGGTGGCGGCGCGCTCGACAAGGATGGCAAAAACTTCATGCTGGATCTGGGCGCGGACTATATCGGGCCGGCTGGATATGACTGCGACTATACCGTTGTATCAGGCCCATTGGCCAAGGATATGGTGGTCACACCCTTCCTGAACTATAATCCCGCAATCCGCACCAAAGTGACCACCGGCAAGGTTCTGGCGACGATGCGCGAACCGTATTTCAGCCGTACTAACGCGACCTATAGCGGGCATTTAAACACACCTTACCGTTTAGAAACAGCACCTTATCCAGCAGCCGTGCAAAAGGGCAATATTGTATTCTTGCCGCATCCATTGGATAAGATGTATTTGTCCAACGGTATGAAGCTGCACCGTGATTTTGTTCGCAACGCAATCGACTTGTTAGGCGGTGAAAAAGCGATCAAAGTTGAAGGCCTGCCAAGTGCAGGCCGTATTAGCCTACTCAAACAAGCCGACAAAAAACGCTATGTTGCGCACTTGCTGTATTCACCGGCACTTGCCCGCGGCGATGTTCAGGTAATTGAGGATTTCCCGACGATCGACAAAGCGAAGCTGACGCTGACAGTGCCAGAAAAAGTGCGCAGCGTGACTGCCATCCCCAGCGGAAAGACCGTTAGCTTCAGCCAATCCGGTAACAGTGTCGTAGTAGAAGTGCCTGCGTTTGCCATGCACACAGCAATGGTATTCAACGTATGACCCACGCAAATAATTTTCAGCGTCGTGAAGTCATTTCAGCCGCGGCTGCGGCAGGCGCTCTAACTCTTGCTGGTACGCCAAGCATGGCAGCCCAGCCAAAGGCCGCTAAGTCCAAGGCAAAAAAAGCCCGTGCCATCACCATGTGGGATTTTTCGTGGCTCGAACGCCGCTGGCCGGGTGCAGGCTATGAAGATTGGGATCGTGCGCTCGATGAGCTTGCCGAGCGTGGCTATGATGCAGTGCGTATTGATGCGTTCCCGCATTTTATTGCTGCTGATGGCAATCGCGAATGGACGCTTATTCCGTGCTGGAACACGCAGGAATGGGGAAGCCCAGCTCGCAACACCATCAAAGGTGTCGCCCCCGCTCTGCACGAATTTATGCGGAAATGTAAGGTTCGCGGGATCAAGGTTGCCCTATCATCCTGGTTCCGTGAAGCGACCGATGATGTGCGGATGAACATCAAAACTCCGGCGGATCTCGCACGGGTATGGCAAGTAACATTGGATGGTATCAAGAAAGCCGGATTGCTGGATACTGTGTTGTGGGTTGATGTTGTCAATGAATGGCCCGGTCCCAGATGGTGCCCCTACTTCCAACCACCTCTTGATTGGGGCCAGTGGGATGATCCGCGAGGACTAGCTTATATAAAGACCGCTATCGAAGGTTTACGTCTGGGCTATCCAGAGCTTCCCATATTGTTCTCAACTATGGGAACGCGCAGCAAACAATTTGGCGAGGTGGATATCACTTTCCTCGACGCCATTGAGCATCATATCTGGATGGCTGCGCTGAACAATGGCGAATTCTATAACATCCTGAAATATGAATATGAGCTTTTTGATCCCGTGGGCTACGAGAAACTGCAGAACGGTGCAGAGCAGCTTTACCGGTCCAAACCGGAATATTGGCAGGGCATATTGACCCGTGAAATCGACATCATGGCCGATATATCACGCAAGCTGAATAAACCACTGGCGACCACAGAGTGCTGGGGCTTGGTGGATTATAAAGATTATCCATTGCTGAACTGGAACTGGATTAAAGATCTTTGCGAGCTTGGCGCCACACGTGCGGCGGCAACCGGGCAATGGGTCGCCATTTCCACCAGCAATTTCTGCGGCCCGCAATTTGTTGGTATGTGGAGCGATATTGCATGGCACCGCCGGATGACCACAGCGATTAAAAACGCACCGCTCAATCCAAAGCTCGCTCAGGGTAAGCTTTGGTCGCGGCTGTAAACAAAATTGGAGAGAAGGCACGATGAGCAGCGACTTAACTCGTGAATATGAAGAACAAGGCTATGTGGCAATTCCTGATCTCGTAGATTTGGCGACAGTCGCTCAGCTGCTGGAGGAAACAACGGCGATTGTTATGGGCGACCGTGGCAACATTCCGGGCGTGATGAGCGGCACAGATGCGCAAACAGCCCTGGCTAGCGTGCTCGCTGTACACTTCCCGCACAAGGTGTCACCGCTGATGCATGACATGTTAAGCTATGCGCCAATTGTTGCTGTTCTCAATCAGCTGATCGGACCGGACGTAAAGGCGATGCAATCTATGCTTTTCGTCAAAAACGCAGGTAAGCCCGGCCAAGCATGGCATCAGGACGAATATTACATCGCAACCCGTGACCGGTCGCTAATTGGGGTGTGGATCGCACTGGAGGACGCAACCATTGAAAATGGATGTCTGTGGATGCAACCGGGAAGCCATAAGCCCGGCGTTCTCTATCCGATGCATCATCACAATGATCCGCGGTTCGACGGAAATCAGGAAATTTCTGACATGCCCTATGAACGGGATTCCGGCGTTGCTATCCCTGTAAAGGCGGGAAGCGTGGTGTTCTTCAACGGGTACATCCTGCACCGATCGCTCAACAACACAACACAGGGCGCACGGCGAGCGTTGGTCAACCACTATATGAGCGCACAGTCTTATCTGCCTTGGTCATTCGGCTCCCCGCCAGTGCCTCGTCAAGACGTCCGCGATATTGTGATGATCAGCGGAAATGATCCTTACGCCTATAAGGGGATCGAAGAATTGACCGTTCCATTCATCCGACCCGAAGTGGCATAATTCATCAGTGCTTACTCGCAGAACCACGATGAAGTTTTTGGGGGCAGCGGCTTTAACAGGTGCCGCATCGCCTGTTTTTGCAACGGCGACAGGCGCACGCATCAAGTGGGTTTCAACTACGCCCAACACACGTTGGCAGGATCAAAGCGGGCTTGCATTAACCAACGCCGATGTGTCGATGTTCAACCGTCATGTCGAAGTAGCACTGGATAGACCAAAACAATCGATAACAGGGTTTGGTGGAGCATTTAGCGAACGGGGCTGGGACGCACTGTCCGCCCTGCCTGGGCGTTTGCGAACGCAGGCATTGTCAGATTTGTTCGCCGATGATGGCGCTGCTTTCAACATTTGCCGTACGCCAATTGCCGCCAATGACATTGCGCGCAAATGGTATAGCTATGCCGAAACACCGGGCGATTTCGGGCTCTATAAATTCAGCACAGCCAATGATCATGCAACTTTAATCCCGTATATAAAATCGGCGCAATCAATCCGGCCCGATCTAAAGGTTTGGGCGTCACCATGGTCGCCGCCGACATGGATGAAAACCAACGGCCACTATGCCATGGCCTATTCATGGTCCGACCAGCCCTCAAATGGCATGACGCCTGAACAGCTTGGCAAAGAAGGGCAAGACTATTTTATTCAGGAAGACAAATACTTCGACGCCTATGCCCGCTATTTCCGGCGCTATGTCGAAGATTATGCCAAAGAGGGTATCAAAATCGGCACAGTGATGCCGCAAAATGAATTCAACTCCGCACAACCTTTCCCCAGTTGCTGCTGGACCCCGCAAGGGCTGGCGCGCTTCATCCCCTTTCTGGGCCGCGAAATGGAAAAGGTCGGGACTGATATCTTTTTTGGCACGTTAGAACGGCCTAGCGTCGATATGCTTAGCGCCGTTATGAACGATCCAAAGGCTGGAACATATATCAAGGGCGTTGGCATCCAATGGGGCGGTAAAGGCGCGCTGGAAGACATTGATAAACGCTATCCTGACATGCCGATCTGGGGAACCGAGCAGGAGTGTGGTCGCGGAACCAATGACTGGCACTATACCCGTTACAGCTGGGATTTGATCAAACGCTATTTCAACGCGGGCACAAATGCGTGGCATTATTGGAACATGGCGATGCCGGTTGATGGCCTGACAGGCTGGGGTTGGCCGCAAAATGCTCTGGTATCCGTCGATACCAAGCGCGGCACTTATCGCCTGACTAACGATTATTGGCTGATGAAGCACTTGTCAGCATGGATCAAACCCGGTGCGCGCTTCATTCCTGCTACCAGCTTTTTGGGCTTTGAAAATCAATTGGCATTCCGTAACCCCGATGGCGATCTGATCATCGTGATCCAGAATGATCTGGCGACACCGCATCGGGTCGGCATTGCCATTGGTGGAAAGCAGATCACGCCCTCGCTGCCTGCGGATTCGTTCAACACGATCTTGATACCTGCCGCGATGATCGCATGACAGATGATGCAGCTGTTACCGTCCGGGCCATAATCTCTGGCAGCGGTGACGCCCCAATCATCGGGCGCGTAGAGGTTGCAGCCCCTGGCCCCTATCAGGTGCAACTAGCACTGCGCGCATCCGGCATATGCCACACCGACATTCATTCTATCCATTGGCCTGGCCGTTTCATCATGGGCCACGAAGGCGCAGGCGTCGTGCATGCGGTTGGTAAAGGCGTGACCGGTTTTACTACAGGCGACCGCGTGATGCTGAATTGGGCTATTCCATGCGGCCACTGCGCAATGTGTGATCATGACTTGCCTGCGCTCTGTTCAATCGAAGCACAACGCCATGGCCCCCATGCACTGGCGAGGCCTGTGCCAATGGCGGCCCGAGAAAACGGCACAGAGATCGGTCGCATGTTCAATCTGGGCACAATGGCTGAAGTGATGCTTGTCGATGAAGCAGCGGTTACGAAAATTCCTGACACGCTCGATTTCGCCTTGGCCTGCATTATTGGCTGCGCGGTCATGACTGGTACGGGATCGGTGTGGAACATCGCTGATGTGCAAGCTGGCCAGTCCGTTGTCGTCATCGGTTGCGGCAGTGTGGGTCTGAACATTATTCAGGCGGCGCGAGCAGCAGGCGCTGATAAGATCATTGCGATTGACCGCTGCGAAATGGTACGGCAGCGCGCACAACAATTCGGTGCAACGCACAGCTTGCCCAGCGATGATGACATGGACATTTTGGCGAAGTCAGTGCGGGCGATCACCGGCCCTGGAGCTGACCATGCGTTTGAGTGTACTGGAATATTGGCGCTTGCCTTTGCCCCGCTAAAGCTAATCCGCATGGGCGGAACCGCGATTCAGGTTAGCGGCTTTAACGCTGCACCATCGCTACCCAATGTAGAACTACCCCCATTTCTATGGAACAAAAAATATATCGCAGCCCTTTACGGTGGTTGCGTACCGGCTCGTGATTTCCCTCGTATTTTCAATATGCACGATAAGGGCAATTTGGATTTGGCAGCACAGATTTCTAAAACATGGCATTTTGACGATGCACTTGCAGCACTTGCAGAGGCCGATGCACATGGCGGCAAGCATGTCATAGTGCATGAAGGATTTTCGGGATGACCGTGCGTAAAGACATAAGCTTTTCAATCGTCGAAATCAGCGATCCGGCGTTTGAAAGCGAAGGTTTACGCCATGTCACCGTCAGCAGCGCAGCACTTGGGCGCCGCGGTGACGTGACTCTGTTTGTGCCTGAACACGCCAGCGGTCTTAAAAACTTGCCTGTCTATATCTTGCTACACGGCGTCTATGGGTCGCATTGGGCATGGGCCATGAAAGCAGGGGCACACCGAGTTGCCGCGCAAATGATCGCTGACGGCAGCATCGCCCCTTGCGTGCTTGCTATGCCGAGTGACGGCCTATGGGGTTTGGGATCAGGCTATGTTCCCCATCAAAAACACGACCCGGAACGCTGGATTTTGGATGAAGTGCCAGCCATTGCAGCGCTTGCGTGCCCTGCTGTCGGTGATGGATCACCCGTTTGCATAAGCGGACTTAGCATGGGCGGATTTGGTGCGATGCACCTTGCGGGCAAATATCCAGATCGGTTCAAGGCAGTGGCGGCGCATTCTTCCATCACTCATATTGATCAACTTGCTGAATTCACTGCTGATGACCGCAGTGGTTGGAGCAAGGCGCCAGCGGATATGGATGTCTTCACCGCGCTGCAATCTGCTGACACAGCCCTGCCTCCGCTTTGCATTGATTGTGGTGTGGATGATCCTTTGATCAGGTATAACCGTGCGTTGCGCGACAAACTCGTCTCGGCAAAAATTGCTCATGAATATGCGGAGCATCGCGGCGGACACGAATGGTCCTATTGGGCCGCGCGCCTTCCTGCAACATTGTCATTCTTTTCGTCAGTGGAACATTAACTGAACTGAGGGGATTCTTTTTCTTTGGTGGTCTCTATGGTGATATTTCAGAATAAAACGAGGCAAGCATACCAAAGTCTGTTTTTCGGAATAGCAATGCTGGGCAGCCCAGTTTCTGCCGAGCCGAATTTTGACGCCATGTTTCAGGATTATGCGGTTTTACAGCGTGATCAGACCGTAGCGATATGGGGCACAGCTGATCCAGAAGAAGAGATCACAGTTCAATGGCAGGGTAGCGTTGCTAAGACGGCAGCGAATGCCAAAGGAGAATGGAGAGCCAGTTTGCCCGCTCGCTCCGCTGGACATCGCGGCGAGTTGATCGTGCAAGGCAAAAATGGTGGCGGCCAGACCCTAAAGGATGTGGTTGCGGGCGATGTTTTCCTCTGTTCGGGCCAATCCAATATGCAAATGGCTGTTCAGCACAGCCAAAATAGCGAAAACGAACTCAACGATGCTGATCACGCGGATATCCGGCTGTTTCAGGTAAATACAAGCGCGGCAGCCGTCCCGCAAAGCGAGTTTAAAGACCGTCCCGTCTGGAAGCTTGCGAATAGGGAGAGCGTTGCACCTTTCTCTGCCGTTTGTTTCCAGATGGCCCGTGAATTACGGCGTCATCACAACGTGCCCATTGGTTTGATCCATTCCAGCTGGGGCGGAACCGTAATTGATACATGGCGCAGCCCTTCTGCTTTAGCAAAGGAACCAAGCGGCGCAGAGAGCATGGCGTTGCTAAAGCTCTATGATGCAAATCCTGCAGCTGCCAACCGGCAGTGGGGAGAACGCTGGGCCACATGGTGGAAAATGCAAAGCGCAACCTCGCCATGGTTGAGTAAATTGCCCGATGCCAAACCGGTACCCATCGTCACAAATTGGGAAAAATGGGGAGTCGATGCACTCAAGAATTATGACGGACAAATGTGGTTGCAGGCCGAGTTCACACTAAACCAAGCGCAGGCCAAGCAAGCCGCCACCCTTAATCTTGGCAAGGTGGATGATTTGGACCAAAGTTGGGTTAATGGCGTCGGTGTTGGCACAGCATTCGGTTTTTGGATTGACCGCGCCTACCCGCTTTCAACGGGTGTGTTGAAATCAGGCGTCAACCAGGTAACAGTCCATATAACTGATATCTGGGCGCGGGCTGGCGGGCTTGTAAGCCCGGCCAAGGATATTGGCATCCGTTTCGCAGATGGCAGCTTTGTAGCACTGAACAATTGGAGCTACTCCATCGAAAAGAACAGCAAGATTCCTATTTCAGCGCCGTGGAATACACATTTTGGAACCACAACAGTTGGCAATGCGATGATTGCCCCGATGATGCCATACACGTTGAAAGGGATTGCTTGGTATCAGGGTGAATCAGACGCCGATTCCAGTATGAATTATCAGCAAAAGCTGGTCAGCCTGATGCAGGATTGGCGTCAGGGCTTTGAACAGCCGGACCTTCCTTTCTTTGTAGTGCAGCTTGCCGATTTTGGACCGTCGACAGTTACCCCATCGGAAAATGGCTGGGCCAACATCCGCGAAGCCCAAAGACGCGCTGTGACAGCAGACAAGAATGCGGGGCTGGTGGTCATAAGGGATTTGGGAGATAGGCTTGACGTTCACCCAACCAATAAACAATGGGTAGGACAGCGCCTTGCAACAGCTGTTCGAGCCATTGCCTATAACGACCCGGTGTCGCCTTCGGGTCCGGAACTTGAAAGCGCCGCATGGCGCGGCGATAACATTGTTGTTGGCATCAAAGGTGCAGTAGGCGATCTGAAATCTTATAGTAGCAATCGGGCGATTGGTTTTGAACTTTGCGGAGCAACACCCGATGACTGCTATTTCGCCGACGCTATAATATCAGGGCAAACAATCGTCATTCAGCCAACAAATCGGATTGCAACGCGCGTTCGCTATTGTTGGGGCAACAGCTCGATTTGCAACGTCTTTGATAGCAAGGATCTGCCGCTGGGATCATTCGAGGTCAACATAACCCGTTAGCAAAGGACAGTGCTATCAAGTTTTAGCACTTCTTTGAATAGCATGCGGTGTTCGACCAAGGGGCATCTTGGATTAACAAGAGCCAATCTGCGCTTTAGGAATAAAGGCGCGGATTAATCTCGGTATCGATGATCTCGCCAATGACCGCCCCTGGGCACCATTGGTCCCAATCTGCTTGCTGCATATGATTGGTGGGCGCAGCAAGCCGCATTGCAGCATCCATATAGATCATCGTCATTACTGATCTAGGTCGGCTAGACCGGTTTGGCCCCGCGCGATGAAAGGTCCAACCTGAATGAAAACTCACGTCACCCAACGCGAATGCTTCGGTGAATAATGGAAATCCCTCTTTCTCCATCGCCGCAGTGATCAACGCCTCGCTTTCATCAGAAATCGGGACATCACGGCCCTGCTGAAACCTTTGGCTACCGCTATAAAAGGCCAGCGGTCCCATATCATCGGGCACAGCCTGCAGAGGTATCCATGCTGTTATCGTGCGATCAGACGCCAACGGCCAATAATATTGGTCGGCATGTGCGGGGGTAATACCACCGCTTGGTTCCTTATAAAGCGATTGGTCGTGGTAAAGCCGCACGCCATCCACCTCCATTAGCTGAGCTGCAATCCCGGCTATCGTCTTTCCAAAGACAAACTGTTTGGCAATGTCGCTAGAACGCCACAGGTTCATCACCTGCAGAAATGCTTTGTCGTATGTTGATCGCTCTTCGAGCGGCAGATGCTGGGTATTCAGTTCGAGCGTCAGGCGCGAAATTTCTGCGCCAAAATGCTCCAGCGTTTCGGGTGAAAGAACGTTTGACAGCTTAACAAAACCATTGGCACGAAAGTCATCAATGGCGCCGCCAGGCAACGCATATGGCATATCTACATCGATCATATTCAGTCTCACAATCTCAAAAACGCAGAGCGCGCAGATAGTCATGGCTGGAGGCAACCGCGGATGCGACCGGGGCTGCAGGTTGATCATGCTCAAAGAAATAAAGCTCGACGCCGACGTCCATCGCCTTAGCCAATGCAGCTTTCCAGTCGATCACGCCTTTGCCGACATCAACCATTTTGCCATCAGCAGTGCGATCTTTAATATGGCACGATTTGAACCTTCCTGGATAACGCGTGAGCAGATCAATGATATCCGCCCCGCCATCGACGACCCAGTACATATCGATTTCCATATCGATGAGGGTAGGATCAGTATTCTGCATCAAAAGATCATAACCCGTTAAATTACCGTCCATTTTCTGGAATTCAAATTCGTGATTATGAAAGCCATAACGCAAACCGGCCCGGCGCATATCTGCTGCAACCTTGTTAAACATGTCAGCCTGGCGCCGATAACCCGCCGCTGTGCGATCCTTTTCATCAATCCAGCTGTTGATGACGTATTTGCAACCGAGTTCGCCTGCGATATCGACGACTTTTTGCGGCATTTCGAAAAAAAAGTTCGGATTGAAATGGGTTGCTGGAAAGCTGATGCCAAGATCATCCGCTACTTTGCGCAACTCGCGCGGCGTTATCGGCAATGGCTCCAGATTGGCGAACTCGACCTGATCAAAGCCGGTTTTTGCAAGCATTTTGAATGTCGCGATTGGATCCTGTTTGAAAAGATCTCGAACAGTCCACAGCTGGATGCCGATTTTGTCGAGCTTTCGCGCCGACGCAGATGCGGGAGCGCTGAGGAGTTCCCCAGCGCAGCCATGCAGCATAGCAGTAAAGCCCAGTGACGATGCGGCAACAGTGAACTGACGGCGGTTCATGATCAAAATCTCAGATTGCGGACATAATTGTAGCTTTTGGCAACCCCTACCGCGACCGGTGCTACAGGCTCGTCATGCTCAACGAAATAATGTTTGATGCCGACGTCTTTCGCTTTGCCAATGGCTGCCCTCCAGTCGATCGCGCCTTCGCCGACATTGACCATTTTGCCGTCGGCAGTGCGGTCTTTGATATGACAGCATTTAAAGCGGCCTGGATAGCGCGTAAGATAATCGATAATGTTCCCGCCACCATGCGTGACCCAATACATATCCATTTCAAAATCGACCAACGCTGGATCCGTATTCTGCATCAGCACATCCTGTATCGTTTTGTCACCGTCGATCTTGGTGAATTCAAAATCATGGTTGTGATACATGTATTTCAAGCCCGCTTTCTGAAGCGTTTCACCGAAACCGTTAAAAGCCTCCGCCTGCTTCATTAATCCCGGCAAAGTACGATCCGGCGGATGGATCCAGCCATTAAAAGCATAGGTCGCGCCCAAATCTCCGGTTACATCCAGAACCGTCTGGATCTCGTTGAAGAAATGCTCTGGTTGAAAGCCACATGAGGGAATGGTTAGTCCCTCGCCCTCCGCGGTCTTGCGAAATTCCTTTGCTGTATAGGGCATGTCGGGAAGGTACGCATATTCAAGCTCGTTGTAGCCGATCTTTGCCAGCATCTTGATAGTGCCGACATGATCGGTCTTCAGCAGATCGCGAACAGTATAAATCTGGATGCCGATCTTTTCTAGCTTGCGGTTCCCTGCAGCCGGCAAAGGATTCCCCATGCGCGCTCCGCAACCGCTGACCATTGCGCTGGCGCCGAAAAACGCGGCTGATGTCAGAAAAGTGCGGCGCCCCATTGTTTCAAAATGCTTCATCAGATTTTACCTTCCTTCAACAGATCGGCTGCATGATTGGCCGCACGTGCCGAAAATGCCATATATGTCAGTGAAGGATTTTGTGCCGCGCTGGATGTCATAAACGCGCCGTCTGTCACGAACAGGTTGGGGACATCATGCGCCTGGTTCCAACCATTCAAGACGGACGTCTTTGGATCACGACCCATACGTGCAGTGCCCATCTCGTGAATTTTCTGCCCGGGTGGTGACACATTCGGCTTTTTGGGATCGGGGTTGTTCAGAACCTCGATCTTGGCCTTAGTCAATATCTCGATTGCGTCTGCGACGGCTGCTTCCATTAAGGCTGTTTCGTTTTGCCGCATCGTTGCATCGATGTAAGCGATAGGCATGCCCCATTTGTCTGTTTTTGACTTGTGCTGCGTCACGCGGTTGTCAGAATAGGGCAGCACTTCGCCCATCGGATCCAGTGTAATGGTCCAGTCACCGGGCATACGGTTCGCTAGTTTGAATTCCTGCCCAATGCCCGGACGCTCACCGTACCAGCCGCTCCGTCCGCTATAAACCTGAAAAGCAAAGCCGCGATCATACGGTTTATCTTTTTCGGTAACATTGCCATAGCGCGGAATGTAACTGACAGTCGGACGGCGTCCGAAGGTATATTTATCTTCAATTCCCCGCACAATACCGGTGACTTGTGTTCCACCCACATGATCCATCAAATTGCGTCCAACCTGATCGCTGCTATTAGCAAGGCCGTTGGGAAACGCCTCTGATTTGGAGTTCAGCAGGATCATGGCCGAGGCGATGGCCGAGGCGTTCAGGAACACGACTTTGCCCGTATACGTCCTCTTTTCCTTGGTATTGGCGTCGATAACGTTGACTGAGGTCACACGTTTCGTCTTCGCATCATAATTCACAGAATGGGCAATCGCATCGGTCACAATGGTCAAATTGCCTGTGCGTTTGGCAGCCGGCAGGGTTGCTGAATTGGACGAGAAATAAGCGCCATAGCTGCATCCGTGGAAACACAGGTTGCGTGATTGGCAAGGACCGCGGCCCAATGCCAAATGCTCCTCTGTTGCCGTTTTCAAATTGGCTGACCGCGCAATAATCATTTTACGCGTTGGATAATTTGCCTCCAACCGCTCCTTCAAAACCTTCTCCGCTGCGGTCATCTCAAAGGGTGGCAGAAACTGACCGTCCGGCAGTTGCGCCAACCCCTCTTTGCTGCCTGATACTCCGGCAAAGGTCTCAACCTTGTCATACCAAGGCGCGATATCCTCGTATCGGATTGGCCAATCGACGCCGTGCCCATCTTTCAGATTGGATTCGAAATCCAACGGCGCCAAACGATAAGACATCCGCGCCCACATCAACGAGCGGCCGCCAAGATGGTAGCCACGCCGCCATTTATAGGGCCGGTCTTCGGGGCTTTCATAGGGGTGATCAATATCCTTCACCCAGAAATGCTTGTTCGATTCAAACATCGCATAGACATCGCCCTGGACCGCATAGTCGCGTTTCAGTTCGTCCTCTGCCACACGATCAAGATTTTTCTTCTCCCATGGCTGCTTCATATCCGAATAGTCTTTAAGCGGGTCGATATCTTTGCCGCGCTCGATCACCAGAACCTTCAGCCCGCGCTCGGTTAACTCCTTGGCGACCCAGCCACCACTCATTCCAGAGCCCACCACTATTGCGTCAAAATCACTCATTCCCGCTACTCCCTGCGAAACTCTTAAATCAGATGTCAGCTTGTTGCCCATGTTTTGCCGAGCGGCGCAGAGCCCTCGAAACGCCCCGGAACCGCTTCATAGCGCAACTCTTCATTCGCGCCGGGTTCCGACATATAATAGGCGGTCGCGATGGTAGATTTCACCTCACGATAGGCTTTCAAAGGATGTTCGTTCGATCCAAAGACAGCAGCATCAAGCTTACCGAGCCGTTTTGCCCGCTCGGCAGCATCAGCTGCCTGAAACGAACCGGCCTTATCGCCATCAAGCTCTTTTTTCAGCGCGGCGAGCGTTGTGCTCCACCGGCCTCGGGTTTCAGCCGAAGCCCAGCTGTTCAACAATTCGCCCAGTGTTTGCGGAACCTTCCCAGCCAACGCACCCGGCGTGTCTGTGGTTGGTATCATGGTGTCGGATAGTGACGATAGAAACGCCAGTTCATCCTTACCCATTACAGCTTTACCAGCACCGCCCATGCCGCATGAAGCGACAAGACTAACCATGGGCAGCGCCATCATTGCCTGCAGTATGTCACGCCGTGATGTGTTCATTGTTAGACTCCCAATTTATCTTTGTTCTGATGCGGCAACGCGGAAAGCTGTCAGCTTTTCAACCAGCAAAATCAGGCCAAAAGCTACTACCAAGATCGCTGGGAAATAAGCGATGGTTTCAAATGACGTTGTCGCTGCCTCCGCCTTGGTTGCACCCGATTTTAGGGCAACATCGTAGATTTTCCCTAGTTTAGGCAACACGATATGGATTGCCAGCGCTCCGGCAGAAGCGATAAGGCCAATCGTCCATGCGCCACCGCGGGGGTAACGCTCAGCCGCGATCGCCAACATGGTCGGCCACATAAAGCACACACCAATGCCCCAGATTGCCGCTGCAAACAATGCCATGGCTGGGTTATGAGCGTTGGAAAGCAGGAGCAAGCCAACAAACGCAAAGATGCTTGAGACGAAAAGCAAGCCGACAGATGAAATGCGATGCGCAATTGGTCCCGCAAAATGGCGCATAACGAACATGATGCCGCTAACAAAGACAAGCAACAATATGCCACGCATACCCACCACATCAGTCAAGGCAATATCAACCCATTGGCCGGGTGCCAGTTCGGTTGATGCGGTCAGGAACATAAGGGCAAACCAGATGAAAAAGCTTGGGTTACGAACAATTTCTGTCAGCATTTCTCTGCCAGAAACCCCCAGATCATGGCTTTCCGTCTTTGGAAAATTTTCCCCCTTGATAAGGAAAAGGAAGACGATTGCCGGGATAGCGATTATCAAGATTCCAAGATACCATGGTGCTTTAACAATTCCTAGGCCATATCCTATCAGTCCACCCGCGATCAGCCCGGCGGGCCACCACGCATGAAGGACATTCAATCTGTGCGTCTTATCTTCTGGATAAATAGCTGCTGTCATTGGATTGATTGTACCTTCGGTACATCCCCAGCCAATGCCGTTCAAAACCATACCAAGCCAGACTGTGCGATATGCCCATTCAGGCGGCGCCCAATGCCCTGCGGCAATCGTTAGCGCTGCTGCAATAAAGCAAACTCCCGCTGCAATCATCGTTTGCTTCATGCCAATCCGGTCAAGCAAGGGGCTGATAATAAAGGTTGTAATGGCAAAGGAGAGAAAGGCGACACCAAGGGCGGTGGTAATCAGTTCACCCGACCCACCAAAGGCATCATTCGAGATATCGGCTCCCAAGGCCGGCCTTAACGATGCGCTCAACGCCGATGTGAACAAGGCGATCACCCCGATGATGAATAGCTTTCTTGGGTTTATGCCCCCTGATTGAATCCGATCCATGTTACCCCTCCTCCATTTTCTTTATTTTATGCCAGCCCGAGGATGCGCTTATTTGTTTCTGCATCGGTCCCGGCATTTGCAAAATCATCAAAGGCAAATGCAGTTGGTGTGATGATATGATTTTCAACAAAGACCGCCGATTCACGCGCACCTTGCATCGAATCTTTCAGCGCGCATTCCCATTCGACAACGGCCCACCCATCAAATCCGTATTGGGTCAGCTTTGAAAAAATTGCGCCAAAATCGATCTGGCCATCGCCCGGCGACCGGAACCGGCCCGGACGATCGGTCCAATCGGCATAGCCGCCATAGACGCCAGCTCGACCGTTCGGGTTGAACTCTGCATCCTTCACATGGAACATTTTAATCCGGTCGGCATAGATGTCGATGAACTCAAGATAATCGAGCTGCTGCAAGATGAAGTGGCTAGGATCGTACAAAATGTTCGCCCGCGGATGATTATCGACGTGCCGCAAAAAGCGTTCAAATGTTAGGCCATCGTGCAAATCTTCGCTTGGATGAATTTCATAGCAAAGGTCCACACCCGCTTCGTCAAAGGCATCGAGGATCGGCCGCCACCGCTTCGCCAATTCATCAAAAGCCGCGTCGATCAATCCAGAGGGACGTTGCGGCCATGGGTACATATAGGGCCATGCAAGCGCGCCTGAGAACGTAACATGTGCAGCGTGCCCCAAATTGCCACTGGCCTTTGCCGCCCACAGCATTTGCTGTTGCGCCCATTCGGTTCGCGCCTTTGGATTGCCGCGCACCTCGGGTGGGCAAAAACCATCGAACATATCATCATAGGCGGGGTGAACCGCAACCAACTGCCCCTGAATATGGGTCGAAAGCTCGGTTATCTCGACGCCATTTTCTGCGCAGATCCCGCGTAGCTCGTCACAATAATCTTTGCTCTCTGCCGCCAGTTTCAGGTCCATGCAGCGGGGATCGTTGCTGTGCACCTGAATGCCCTTATAGCCCATATCGGCCATCGCCTTTGCTGCACTGGCAAGGGTGTTGAATGGCGCATTATCGGACATAAACTGCGCCAGAAAAATGGCAGGGCCTTTGATCTGGTTCATCTTAGCCTTAGTCATAATTTCACATCCTCAATCTGCGTCCAAGCACCATTCGCATTGCTGCTTTTTGCCAAAGCATCAAGGAAAGCCATGCCGCGCACCGCCTCTTGCAGCCCGGGATAACGCCCCGATGGGGAACGCGATTCAACCTGATCAGCGAAATCACCATAAAGATTGGCAAACGCTTCAATAAACCCTCGCGGATGCCCGGATGGAGTTCGGCACATACTGCGCGCCTCCTCCGTCAAATACCCTTTGTCACTACCAGCGATCCAGCGCTGCTCCGGCTGTTCATCTGGACAAAGCCATAAGACGTCGGGATCCTCTTGTTGCCAGCTTATGCTTCCACGATCGCCGTAAATTGATATCGTCAGACCATTTGCCCGGCCGATAGCGATCTGGCTGGCTGTCAATGTGACCCGCGCACCGGATGCCATTTCACCGAGCATCGAAACATCATCGTCAATCAAGCGCCCTTCAACTAAAGACGATTGGCGTGCAGACAGGTGGGATAGCGTGTCGCCGGTAACATGTTCAAGCAAATGATGAGCGTGCGTTGCGATATCGCCGCTGGCTCCGGCACCGGCCAATTTCGGGTCAGTTCGCCAACCCGCCTGTTTTTGGCCATCAAGCTCTATCGGTTGAGCCAACCACCCCTGCAGATAGACAACGTCGGCCCTGCGAATCTTGCCCAGCATGCCACTAGCGACCAGATACTTTGCCTGCGCCACCATTGGAAAGCCACTGTAAACATGCGCCACAGCAAAAGGCACTTGTGCCCGTCTAACCGCCGCCGCCATTACACGCGCCTCTTGTAATGTACAGGCTAGCGGCTTCTCACAGAAAATAGCCAAGCCAGCATTGGCTGCTGCCACTACTTGTTCACAATGACGAAAATTTGGCGTGACAATAGACACCGCTCTGAGGGGATGTTCGCTCATGCCATCAACCATTGCGGCCAAATTTGCAAAGCCTCGCCCTTCGCCAAGGCCGATCGCCAGCGCAGACGAAAGAGACCGCTCTACGCTCGAACTGAAAGCGCCTGCGACAAGCTCAAAACGACCATCAAGCGCAATAGCGGCACGGTGAACGCCACCAATAAATGCGCCTTCACCTCCACCTATCATTCCTAGCGACAGAGACTTCGCCTTATGGTGCACCGCACCCATTCCCCCTACTCCTCTTGCCAATCCCACTCTACTCGCCCAGTCGCAACGCGGACTCGCCTCTTCAGGTACTAACCTGTCAATGATATCGCTACCATAAATGAAATTTAGCCGCCCACAAGCGGAAACCCAATTTTACGGTCTTTTCCTAGTTAACATCGCAAAGAAAAATGATTGTTCAGAACCAGAGTTGTCATTACTAACATATTAGCAATATCAGAATTTTCAGGCGCACTGTTGCCTGCGGCGGACAACTGAGGGGCCTTCCATGCCAAAACTGACTGTTAAAGACCTGCTAAGGTTGAAAGGCGTACGCCAGCTAACCGATGTCTATGTAACGACAATTTCGGAGGCACAGGCATGTAATGCGGCCGGTATAGACATCATAACCGCCAGCATGCCTTCGTCGAAAGTCGATCTAATTGCAGCAGCGGCCCCAAACTCCTTTTTTGTGAATGCAATCGGCTACGGAACGGTCACAACCATTCCGCAGGCCTTGGAGCTTGGCTTTGCCTTTCTTAAAGGTGGCGCAGATGCGGTGTATTGCAGCATGAGTGCGGAGTACATCGCAGCGATGACGCGGGAAGGCATTCCATGCATAGGGCATGTCGGCTTGGTACCATATAAGGCGGGTTGGTATGGCGGGATGAAGCCGTTTGGCAAGACGTTGGACGAGGCGCTGTTGGTCTATGAGCAGGCGAGACGCTTTCAAGACGCAGGCGCGATTGCCATTGAAGTTGAGCTGGTACCAACCGAGATTGCGACCGCGATTACGACAAGGCTGGATTTATTGACCATCAGCATGGGAGCAGGCAGTGGCTGTGACGGACAATATCTTTTTGCAACTGACATTTTGGGCACAAACACGGGCCACGTTCCACGCCATGCCAAGGCTTATCGGGATCATGCTTCAGAATATGAGCGTTTGCACAACGACAGCATCGCTGCTTTCCGCGAGTATAAAGCAGATGTCGATGGTGGGGTGTTTCCTGCGGCGCAGAATATAGTGCCAACGCCGCAAGGTTTGACCGAGGCATTTCTAGACGCCATCGGCGAGTAAAGCGGCATTCCTAGCGAAGCTGTTCGAGCAAATCCCAGAATTTTGATTCCATAGCAACGGCATTAATCGCAGTTATAACCTTCACCGTCTTCCGCTTATTCTCCGGCGGCGCGCTGCGCAGCGAAACCGTTGCCATCTCCGGATGAGTCACAGCCATTGTCAACGCCAGATCCCACATTGTCCACATACCCTGCGCGCTAACGAAATCCCAGCGATCCCGAAGATGCTGTGATACCGGATGCTGCACACGATCAAGCTGCGGCATGACCTTGTCCTTAAAAAATGGCAGGTCTTTGGCAATGGTGACGGGTAGGATCGTCATCTCAACATCATCACGATCAAGCAAGAAATCCGTTGCGTTCAAATCATTGCGCGTGTTGAAATCATTCTTGTTCCATATCCCAGTCGCCGGATCATATTTCAGGGATAGCGAATAAACGCTGATCTTTGGGGCGATGTCCGGCGCACGCGCCACAGCCGATGCAATGTTGGTGAGTGGTCCAAGGACTAATATGTTGACCTTTGTTCCTGCCGGTGCAGCCCGTGCCTGACGAATAATCTCCTGAATGGCAGGTGCATCAGGTATTGGTGCGCCTTCGAAATAGCCCCAGCTATAACCCAATATGTCCCCGGCTCCCAAATATGTAGGGATTGGACTGCGCAGAATTTTCAATAGCTTTTCATTTTCCATCTGCGATGCGCGGACCGGATCAAAGCCTTTCATATCATATTTATGCCATTTCTGTCGGGCGTAGAGTTCGACATTATTGAAATGTGCAGAAGTAACCGCTGTCACATTGACTTTCGGGTCTGCAACAAGCTGCGCGATAGCAAACAGATCATCCATTTCATTGGCGGTATCAGCATCAACGATGACATCCATCTTATTTGAAGCTTGAGCATGCACCGCTGCCGTAGCGAAAATTATCGCCGCAAAGCAGGTAAGAGCTTTTATCCTACGCATAGTCAAAGACCTGTGATCAAATGCCGCAGGGCATTGTTGATAAAGCGTTCGTAAATCAAGGGCTGCATCTTGCGCACGCATTGGAATAGCAGCTTGCCCTGCCCCAAAGGTGCCGTAAAGGTTGCCGCACCCATGCGGCTATCATGATCACGTCCAGCCCCTGCAATAACCTCAACTCCAGCACCGTCGATGATCAGGGACGAGATGTCGTCATGCGCGACTTGATATTCCCATTTCATAATCTGGTTAGACGGCAGTCCGTCATAGGCAGGATGACTTTTGGTAAAGACCCAACTGCCCATCCAGCATCCGCGATTTTCGGCCGCCGATCCGTAATGCGAAAACGCACCAATCCCCGAAAGCAATTTGCCCCATCGGTGCGCGTCTGAATTATTCTGTGCCAATACCAGCAATGGCGTACCCGTACGGACGGCAGTGAATGCTGGCGATAACGGCACGATACGGTCGGTTTCAAAACCGATACCGATGATCGCGTCATAGCTTTTTTCGCCATTATATTGTTCGGCGTCGATCTTACTGTTGGGCACAAAACTATTGAACACCCGAATGTCGCCAATAATCCCAACCTTTGGAACACGGGATGTTGTGGGCGCTGGGTCAACCACAAAGATCTTTGTCGTGCTGACAATATCGGGCTGCGCATCGCTGCGTAATGTTAGGTCGTGATAGCCAGCTTCTGTGAAGCTTTGGGTCTGCACGGCTTCATCCAAAAGGGCTGTGAACTGATCGCTTTGGAGATCGGGCAATGGGTAGCTTTTGATTGCCTGCGAAGCACCCGATTGCGCAACAACGCTATAGCTTAATCCGCCCGGTATTTTCTTCCCCGTCTCATTGATCCAGAACAGATCGACCAGCGCCCGACCGCCCAATTTATGCACAACACCGCGTGGTTGCGCGACGGGCCGGATCGGCAGCAAAGCTTCACGCACAATAGCCGGATCACCCTTAAAATTACGCTGGTTATCTAGAAAACCGCTATGGCTGTCGATGGGCTGATCCTCCCAGCCGTTTAGGATGAAATGATCGGTCGCGTCACATGTCCGCGCGATCTGCAAAACCCGTGCCCACGTTTCAAACAGCTTATCGCCTGCCTCTTTCAGCATGGCTGCTGCATTGGGATACACCGTTCGGAAGCCCCATTTCGCCAGGAAAGCCTCATAGGCCGCAAGCACTTTTTCATGCAGCTCGGTATCGTAACTTGCCCCGCCACCCGCCTTGATCGAAGCGAGCTTCAGCGCATGATTGGCAGGTGCGCCCCAGCCCAGCATTTCGCCCAGCACGGCAATCTCGCGGACGTTATCCTCATAATGCGCAAAGCTGCGCGGGTTGACGTATAGCTTGTCATTCCAGACGCCGGTGCCGCCAACGGTGTGCTGATCGGCCCAGCCGGAATAGCCAGTGCCATCCTCTACGCGGATTTCATCGTCATAGGGCAGGAAGAATGCCTGATTGCGTGCCTCAATCCCGGAATGCAGTATGATCGGACGACTGGGATCGGCCTCCTTCATCTTGCGCAATGTATGAAAGATTTTGGGATTGTGCAGATTGGGTACGCTTTCATTCTGCAAATGATAGACGATAAGCGAAGGGTGGCTGCGATGATCGCGCATCATCTGGAGCAGGCGATACTCCATATAGCGCTCGCTCCATGCACGTTCGCCAGACAGGATACCGCGCGTATCAATGGGTGGCTGTGTTGGCGGCGCGTTGGTGGCTTCGTTTGTGCCAGCCTTGTCATTTTGATAGCAGAACAGGCCACCACCGCATTCCATATGGCGCAGCAAGCCCTGCCGGTCATCCTCCACAAAGGACTCGGTCTTGCCCAAATTGCGGTGATAGCAAAGGCCGTTTAACCCCAGCGTCTTAGCGCCGCGCACCGATTTCTTCGCAAGCTCTGGTGTGGGCCAAAGCCCGTTAAAGCCCCAATAGCCAAATTCGATGGAGGAATAGAGGCGGATGCGCTCCCCGTTCAAACGGAACATCGCCTTGGTTCCGATACCTTCGGCTGCAAACCAGCGCAGGCCGAATTCAACGTCCCTGCTATCGGTGATGTTACTGCCCGCAAGAGCAATCGAAAGCGTATGGAGGTTCGGCGTCTTATGCGACCAGATCGGACCCTTTGCACAATCAAGAGGGATGCGGACGGTCTTAGTCTCACCCGCCGCCACGGTCACGCTTTGCATTGCCGATCCGCTCTGCTTGCCTTTCGCCGTTGCCGCCAAACTAAGCGTTACATCACGAGCGGTATTGTCTCTGTTAGCAATCTCAACATAGGCATCAATCTTTCGTAGCTCAGGCGTGTTCAGCACCCAGGCATCTTTAATAAAAACATCATCGTGAATATGGATGATCAGATCGCGGTCAAGGCCGCCAAAGCCCCGACCAGCGTGAAATTCCTTGGCACCCCATTTCACCTTTTCAAAATCGCGCCAGTCATAGACCCCGCCCGGATTGGTTATGCGGATGGCAATCTGGTTTGTGCCTGAAACCAGTGGTGCTGTGATGTCGCATTCATAAGCTGTCTCCGCAATGATATCATAACCGACAAGCTTCTGATTAACGAACACTTCGATCCGCTGCCTAAACCCACGAATACGCAACTGCGCCAGTTTGCCGGGTTGCAGCTTGGGCAGTTGAACCTCGCGCCAGAACCACGATACACCGCGATAAGCGCCGTTTGACACCTCATCATCATAAGCGGCGTGTTCATATTCCTGATAGGTGTAGGGCCGCGATTGCAGCTTGCCCCAATGATATTGCTCAACCGACGCTGGCAATGTGACATCGGTCCCTTGCGACTCGGATAATGCAGACCAGCCGCCGGTTGGGGCATTGGACGGCAGCTTCTTTAGGTCCACCTCATCCGGCAAAAACAGAGCATCGTTTTCCCATTCAGCCTTTACATCCGGCCACATTCGCCAGCCGCCATCCGGGATGCGAATCTGCGTTTCGCCGCCACCCTTGGCAGCAACTGACACAACACTCGCCGAAGCCGCCATCGCAGCACCCGTTGTGCCAAGAAAACTACGCCGGTCCAACTTCATGACATATGCCTCAATCGGTGTGGAAAACTTCTTCCATCATTGACCATTGTTCATCACCTGTCCGGCTGACTAATGGCGTCTGACAGGGATCAGTATGCGTCCACCATTCGCGTGTTTCAGGGTCCGCCGCCATCGCCGCCATATCAGCTTCGTAATCTGTGCCGTGATATTCCCAACAACCAAAAAGCAGGTTTTCAGGCTCGCGCAGGTAGATGGTATAGTTGCGAATATTGCTGTTGCGGATTTGCTTCAGCACGCCGGGCCAAGCGGCCGCGTGCAGCCGTTTATACTCCTCGATCATTTCGGGCTTTATATTGATCATCATCCCCATGCGTTTCATATCAATTCTCCGTAATTGTGCGTGCGCCGATTTCCTTTGCGCCAATCGCATCCCAATCCCAATCAATGCCAAGGCCGGGTTCATTAGAGGCAACGGCAAGCCCATCCTCCATCCGCATCTTCTCACCCGTCACGGAATCAAGCTGCGGAATATATTCCAACCAGCTGGCATTGGGCACCGCGCACACCAGCGGCAAATGGATTTCCATCAGAAAGTGCGGGCAGACCGCAACATTATAGGTTTCGGCCAGATGGGCGACCTTCAGCCACGGCGTAATCCCTCCGATACGCGCCACATCAACCTGCACGATTGAGGCTGCGCCAAAATGCAGATAATCCTTAAACTGGCTGGGCGAATACATGCTCTCGCCCACTGCGACGGGGACGCTGGTGCTGTTTGTCAGGCTGACATGCGCAGAGATATCATCCGCAGGCATAGGCTCTTCGAACCAGGCGATACGCAGCTCCTCTAGCATCTTTGCACACCGCACTGCTTCCGACAGTGCAAAGCTTTGATTGCCATCTGTCATGATCTCATAGCCATCGCCAACGGCATCACGGACCGCAGACAGACGCTTTCGATCCTGATCAATATATTCAGATCCGATCTTAATCTTTGATCCTTTAAAGCCGCGCGCGCGTGCCTCCAGCGCATTGTCGACAAGTTCCTGCGGCGTAAAGTTCATCCAGCCGCCTTCTGTTGTGTAAAGCCGGATGCGATCCCGCGTGCCGCCTGCTGCCTTCCACAATGGCAGGCGCTGCTGTTTGCAACGCAGATCCCATAGCGCAATATCAATCGCAGCAAGCGCTAGCGACGTGATTGCACCTACTGCGGTTGCGTGCGTGATGTACAACAGATCGCGCCATATCTGCTCTATCCGGTCGGGGTCTTTGCCGATCAGCGCAGGTGCCAATGTATGTTCCAGCAGCGCCATGATTGATGGCCCGCCAGTGCCGATGGTATAGGTAAAGCCGGTGCCGACCCCGCCGTCACTATCATAGACAGTGACGAACGGCGTTTCCTGAGACACAAAGCTTTGGATCGCATCGAGCCGTTTTATCTTTGGCACCAGATCAATCATCTTGATCTCGACGCGGGTAATAGTCGCCAAGAGACTTCCTCCTGAGTTAATCAAACATTGCGATCAGAAATCAATGTCCGGCAGAAGCCCCTACACCACCCACACGCCCGGATTTCACAGCAGACCAGCAATAGGAAAGCACAACGACAAAACCAATCAAGGGTACGATATAGGCAACTGCAATACTCTCTGTACGATCCGAAATATAACCCATGATCGCCGGCAATATCCCTGCACCCACGATGGACATGATCATCAATGCAGAGGCTGGCTTGGAATATTGGATATTGCCGTGCAAGCCGATGGCATAGATGCCAGGGAACATGATCGACATGAAGAAACTGATCCCCACAATGCAGAACAGGCCAACAGCGCCCGGCATTGCAATGCCGATTGCAGTCAAAATCATGGCGCAGATGGAAAACACAACGGCAATCTGTGCCGACGAATATTTCCGCAACAAAGGCAGGGTGCAGAAACGGCCAATAAGGAAAGTGACCAGAGCCGCCGTCAGATAAATACCGCCATCTGCGTCATTGGTCACTACACCATATTGCTTGGCGTATTTCACAATAAAGCTCCAAACGCCAACCTGCGTTCCCACATAGAAAAACTGGGCAATGACCCCAAAAATGAAGATTTTTGATTTCAGCAGATGCTTAAGACCACCGAGTGGATTTTCCTTGCTGGTCTCTGTTGCAGCTGTCGGAAATTTCGCCATCGCTACCATTGCGGCGACGGCAAAAACAACAAGGGCGATAATCAAATAGGGAACTTGCACCGCATGCGCTTCATCGATTTTCAGTTGCGTCAGCGCCGCCGGGCTCATCAAACTTTTCTCGGATTCTGTCACTTCGGACAAGATGAACTGGCTACCAATAAACAGGCCAACGATCGACCCCATGGGATTAAAAGCCTGCGCCAGATTGATACGCCATTCGGCATCCTCTTCACCGCCGAATGACACGATAATGCCCGTACCCGATGTTTCGATAAACACCATGCCAAAGCCGATTATAAACAGCGCAAACAAAAACGCCTCGTAAGTCAGCATGCTTGCCGCAGGCCAAAATAGCAAAGCACCAACGCCAAAAAAGCACAGGCCGGTAATCACGCCAACCTTATAACCAAAACGCTGCAGATACAGCGCAACGGGAATCGGCATAGCCAGGTAGGACACATAAAATGCGGTTTGCACCAACGCTGACTGAAAATCGGTAAGCTGGAACACATCTTTGAACTTAGGGATCAACACATCATTCAAATTGTGCGCCATGCCCCATAGGGCATAAAGTAATACGGTCAGAACCAGTGCGAAACTAAGCCCTGTCTTTGTGGAGGATGGTGCATTCATGACAAATCCTCCTGCGCTTTACCGCCGTTAGGCAACGTGTTCGAAACGCAATCAGTTGTTGCATGTATTTTCATATCCATCCGAACGGCAAAGCCGCCCCCTCCCTCTTCCAAGTTTTACATGCCGATGAATTCGGCTTTTATAAAAAGAGCCCAACCTTGCGTCTTTGACGGCACCATGTTGGACACCTCTACCCCCCTACAACCATGCACCCATAGTCCAGCGCCCAGTCGTTCACAAGGGAGCTATCATGCTTGCTAGCGTATTTTTTTGCTAATGGTGGCATTTTTGTAGATTTTTTCTTCATGCTAACATATCAGTAAACTGATAGACGTCATTTTAGGGCGTAAGATGGAGGCCTAGGGGCAAAAATGGTTCAGCGCTCTTTTCTTAAGATGCATCCCTCGGATGACGTCTTTGTAGCGTTGCAAGAACTACACCCTGGCGACGTCGTTAATGGTGTAATAATCCAGGATCTGATTCTGGCCGGGCACAAAGTTGCATCGCACGCGATCAAAACGGGAGTGCCGATTCGCAAATATGCAACACAGATTGCAGTCTCAACCGAGGCTATATTGGCAGGTCAACATGTGCATGTGCACAACTCCGCGATGCCGCTGTCGGAGCAAGCCTCCGACAATGTCGTTGTCAAAACTGGAAACGGTGCATTAGCAAGCGGCGTTTCTGTTGAGAGCTTCGATGGTATCCGCCGCGCCGATGGCCGCGTCGCGACACGTAACTATGTGGGCATACTGACCACCGTAAATTGCTCCGCAACTGTCGCCCGCGCGATCGCAGATCATTACCGCGGCGCAGCTCTGGATCGCTGGCCCGGAGTGGACGGCGTCATAGCACTGACACATGGCTCTGGTTGTGCAATGGGGACGGACAGTGAAGGCATAGAAACGCTGCGACGCACACTTGCCGGCTATGCACGGCATCCCAATTTCGCTGGTGTCCTGATTATCGGCCTTGGCTGTGAAAGCAATGAACTGGGCGCTTTGATCACAGAAATTGGGGACTTCCCGAACATCACGTCTTTCGACATTCAATCGACGGGCGGAACACGTAATGCAATAACACGCGGCATTGAAGCACTTGAACCGCTGCTTGACCAAGCGAGCGGAGTTCAGCGCGAGGCGGTGCCTTTGTCAGCTCTTAAGCTAGGTCTCCAATGTGGAGGGTCGGATGCCTTTTCCGGCATATCTGCTAACCCCGCATTGGGATATGCATCCGACCTTTTGGTTGCCGCTGGCGCGACAGTTATCTTGAGTGAAACGCCAGAAATTTACGGCGCCGAACATCTGTTGATCAGCCGCGCGAAAGATGAAGCTGTTGTCCACGATTTAGAGGCGCTTATCAGCTGGTGGCGCAATCATGTGATTGCCAATGGCGGTACGCTAAATGACAACCCGTCATCAGGAAACATTGCTGGCGGCATCACCACAATATTGGAAAAATCCCTAGGCGCGGTCGCAAAGGGTGGCACTACTGCGCTGAACGGCGTGTATCGCTATGGGGAGCCGATCACTAGCAGCGGCCTTGTCTTTATGGACTCGCCGGGCTTCGACCCCATGTCGGCCACTGGTCAAGTTGCATCGGGTGCAAATCTCATTGCTTTTACGACGGGGCGCGGCTCCACCTTTGGTTGCAAACCTGTGCCTTCATTGAAAATTGCGACCAACTCTGCACTGTATGAGCGCATGCCCGAAGATATCGACGTGAATTGCGGAGAGATTGTACTCGGCACGTCAAGCGTTGAAGAAAAAGGTCGGGAAATCTTTGAAGCATTGATTGCTATGGCGAGCGGCAAACAAAGCGCTAGCGAGCTGCTCGGCTTTGGTGAAGCCGAATTTACGCCCTGGGTACCCGGCGCGATTACCTAAGCCTTCATCAAAAGGATTGATCATGAACGGAAATTTCGTCGCGGGCGAATGGGTCACTTCGCAACAAGCGACACCCAATATCAACCCATCCAACACCAACGACATTATCGGCGAATATGCGGTGGCAGATGAAAAGATGGTTGCGGATGCCTGCGATGCAGCCGCTGCTGCGTTCCCCAAATGGCGCGCGTCCATCCAGCAGCGCTTCGACATTCTTGACGCCGCTGGGAATGAAATTCTCGCCCGCCGTGAAGAGCTTGGCCGCTTGCTTGCGCGCGAAGAGGGCAAGATTTTGGCAGAAGCAATTGGTGAAGTTACCCGCGCGGGCCACATCTTTAAGTTCTTCGCTGGCGAAGCTGTCCGGATGACAGGTGATATGATTGACTCTGTTCGCCCCGGCATCGAAGTTGCTGTGACCCGAGAGCCATTGGGCCCGATTGGTGTTATCACTCCGTGGAATTTCCCGATTGCGATCCCAGCATGGAAAATCGCGCCCGCTCTGGCTTATGGCAACACCGTTGTTTTCAAACCGGCAGACTTGGTCCCCGGATGTGCATGGGCGATTGTTGACATATTGCATCGCGCAGGATTGCCCTCGGGCGTCCTGAACCTTGTCATGGGGCGCGGATCGCGCATTGGCCCTGCAATCATTGAAAACAGTCATATCAAAGCTGTTAGCTTCACGGGCGGCACAGCGACCGGTGCAGGGATCGCTGCGGCTTGTTCAAAACGCGGCATCAAATATCAGTTGGAAATGGGCGGCAAAAATCCGTGCCTAATCTTGGATGATGCAGACCTGAAAATTGCAGTCGACAGCACCATTAACAGCGCCTTTTTTTCAACAGGACAGCGCTGCACCGCGTCGTCACGTTTGATTGTGACTGAGGGCATCCATGATCGCTTTGTTGAAGAAATGCAGGCACGGCTTGCGACGTTAAAGGTTGGCGACGCGGTTGGCGAAGGCGTCCACATCGGTCCAGTAGTCGACGAACGGCAACTGCGTCAGGATATGGACTATATCGATATTGGCCAAAAAGAAGGCGCAACACTTGCCTTTGGAGGAGCGCGCCTCGAATGCGCGACGCCTGGCTTCTATCTTTCCCCTGCCCTATTCACTGGTGTTACAAACGATATGAGAATCGCGCGGGAAGAAATTTTCGGTCCTGTTGCTGCCGTCATCAAGGTGAAGGATTTCGAAGAAGGTCTAGCCGTATCTAACGATACGCCATTTGGATTGTCTGCGGGCATTTGCACATCATCGCTGCGCGATGCCACACGGTTTCGCCGTGAAGCCAAAGCCGGTATGGTCATGGTCAACCTGCCGACCGCTGGCGTTGATTATCATGTGCCCTTTGGCGGCGTGAAGGAATCGAGCTACGGCTCACGCGAGCAAGGTCGCTATGCCGTTGAGTTTTATACTACGGTCAAAACTGCCTATATGTTCGGGGGTTAAGCAGCAGCAATCAGTCCGGCATCGGTCAATGCCGTCCAAAGAGATTCAGGTGGCGTATTGCTAAAGGTAGCAATGTTCAGCGCCACCTGTTGTTCTGTTTGGCTACCGGGAATGACGGACAAAACCGCAGAATGTCGAAGCGGGAAATGGAGTGCCGCCTCGGCCAAGGTCACGCCATGTTCATTGCAAACATCCTGTAATGCCTTTGCTTTTTCTAAAATCTCGGGTGAAGCTGCGGCATAATCATATTGCGCATTTTCAATCGGGCCTGTTGCCAATATCCCGCTATTATACGGGCCACCCAAAACGATGCCAACGCCGCGCCGCACGCATTCAGGAAGCATCGTTTCAGCGGATGATTGATCGAGTAGAGTGTAGCGTCCGGCAAGCAGAAAAATATTGGGATCTGCTTCACGCAATATCTGCTCGCACACCGCATTTTCATTCACGCCCAACCCAACGGCGGTAACTGCACCGGAACTGCGGAGTTCATCAAGAGCGCGCCATCCACCAGCGAGTAGGTCGTGAAAATGCTGATCCGCCATTTCGCCATGGGTCAGGCCGCCAATGTCATGGACATAGAGAATATCGATCTTATTCAGCCCAAGCCGTTTCAGGCTTGATTCATAGGACCGCATCACACCGTCATAGCTATAGTCAAAGCGGACCTTTAGCTGCGGTGTTTTGAGATATATGCCGGAATTTTCTTCACCGGGTTTGCATGGTTCAAGCAGACGACCAACCTTGGTCGACACAACAAAATCTGCGCGCGGCTTATCTTGAATCACCGATCCGATGCGTGCTTCCGACAAGCCATATCCATAAAAAGGCGCTGTATCGAAATAGCGCAGCCCCGAATCCCAAGCGGCAGAAACCGTTGATTGCGCCTCATCCTCTGTCAGCACGCGGTGCATATTGCCAAGCGGCGCACCGCCAAAGCCTAGGACGGACAGATCAAGTTTGCGCTCACCAACTGTAAGCGTCCGCTGTTCAAAAATCATGGATGTTCCCTAATCCAGCGTCTCAAGCTGCGCCTCGACAACCGCAAGCAGAGCATTCAAGTGCATCCGCATCGCAGCCGCAGCAAATTCAGCATCGCCAGATGCGATCGCATCGACAATCGCGCGATGTTCCCGCACCGTCGCTTGTGGTCGCCCCTCATTCGGCAGCACAATTTGACGCATGCGATCAAGAGGGGCGCGCGCTGCTTCTAAAATCTTGCCCACTCGCGGAAAGGAGACGGCGGTGAATAGCGCATCATGCAGCGCTTCATCCAACCGATACAATTCGTGCAGATCGCCTGCGATGAGAGCTGCCTCTTGTTCAGATATGTTCTGCAGCAAATTGCCGATCAGATCGGCATCCTTCAATGCTGTGGCACGCCTGATTACTTCGACTTCCAATGCCATGCGCACGAACAACCCCTCGCGCACATCCTCTGCTCTCAGCTTTGCGACAAAACTGCCATGCTGCGGAAAAACATCAACTAAGCCCTCTTCTGCAAGCCTAGCTATTGCATCGTTTACCGGTGCCCGCGAAACGCCAAATTGCGCCGCGATTTCTTCTTTCCGTATGGGTGAACCCGGGGCCATTTCCAACGTACGGATTGCTTGCCGCAAAGCATCATAGACCCGATCAGTCTTTAAGGGATCACGGGCAATTATTGTTTGTGATGCAGACATTTTGTTCTTCTGTAAAAAATCCGGTTCAATGTCAAACGGCGAAGTCTATGCTAACATGTTAAAGGTGGCTCATTCGGAAACATGACTTATGTGCTAGTTCAGCTTTTCTGCGCTTTAACCCCATGAATTGCGTATTTATATATTGCAGCCCAGCGGCGCGCTGTGATAGCGCTAACATTCTTGTGGCAGTGTATGAACCAGAGGTTTCAAAACATCTGGCTTGCCATTATTGCTACGACTTGGGGAGGACGGCATCATGATCGACCATGCGGGGCCGAACGCTCCTTTCACTCTGGTTGCCGGCAATGCACGATGCGACGTCTGGCCGAAAGCTGGCGGCAGCATCGGCCGCTGGGCAGTAAACGGCCAAGAAATGTTGCGGCGCACCGATGCTGCAGCGATTGACAATTTGGGACCACTCGACATGTCTAGCTTTCCGCTAGTGCCCTATTCCAACCGAATTGGATTTGGTCAGTTTGAATGGGAAGGGAAACCATACCGCGTCAAGCCGAATTTCTTCCCTGAACCACATGCAATCCATGGCACTGGTTGGGCTGTGAAATGGCATGCAGAACAGTCCGGTCCAGACTCGATCTTGCTACGGCACTCGCATTGTCCCGATTCTGCTTGGCCCTGGCCGTTTGAGGCAGAACAGCGTCTTAGTTTATCAGCAGACACGCTGCATATCCATCTAAGCGCGCGTAATCTTGCCGAATATCCGGTTCCACTAGCCTTTGGTCATCATCCTTATCTCGACAGCAATGGCGCGACATTAGTTTTTCGCGCCGGACAAATCTGGCACAGCGGAAAAGATGGACTTCCGGACTATGCGGAAACTCCAAATGGAAAGTTTGATTTCAGCAATGAGGCTCTTGTTGAAGATCGCATCCTTGATAATTGCTATGCTGACTGGGACGGACAGGCCATTATCCGCTGGGCTCAGCGCCCATTGATGTTGCAAATGTCAGCCAACATGTCGGCGGCCGTTGTTTACATTCCAGCGGATGGAGACAGCTTCTGTTTTGAGCCAGTGCCGCATATCAACAACGCCCTGAATTTAACTGGTCATAGGCCAGCGATGCCTGTTGTCGAACCCGGCGCGTGCTTTGATGCTATAATTGAAATGAAAGCCATTCCCTCATCATAATATTACGGCACGCGCAATCAAAGCGGGGGCGGGCCGTCCGAATCCCGGCGAATGAAGGTAAAGTCCAGCAAACGATCTTCGCGCCTACGGCTGCGGCCACTGCGCCGGTCCCGAATGTGATCAACAAGAATCTCAACAGCAGCACGGGACATATCGGCAATTGGCTGATGGATAGTGGTAAGCTCCGGCCAGATTGACAAAGCAAAATCGGTATCGTCAAATCCGCAAACGGTCAGATCCTTTGGTACGTCCAGATGCCTGCGGTGCGCGACAGTGATGGCAGCCGCAGCCATGTCGTCGTTGCTCGCAAAAATTGCTGTTGGCCGTTCAGCCAAGTCCAGTAAGCGCTCGGCAGCTTCCAAACCTGATCTGTAGGTGAATAGTCCGGGCACAACGCAATCGGGGTCTATTTCAAGCCCCTCTTCCTGCATTGCCAGTTTGAAACCTTCCAGCCGCTGCGAGCTTGCCTTTTGTTCGGGATTGCCGATAACAAAACCGATCCTTTTGTGCCCGAGTGCGATGATATGGCGTGTCATCGTCGCAGCGGCTTCAACATCGTCTATGCGGACCACGGAAGTTTTACCCGGTGGGCTCCAGTTTGCAACAACAACCGAGAGGACATCGCTGTTCTCGATAAGATCCCTTACATGCTGAAAATCGCAAAGCGGAGGGGACAGGACGATGCCGTCAACGCCGCTGTCGATCACATCCTGAAAGACTTCTACAATATCCTGCTCTGTGTTGCACTGCTCGATGATCAATTGCACATGGCTTTTCCGCGCCTGCTCCAAGGTGCCGACAAGCAACCGGCTCAAATAGGCCGCACTAGGGTTGCCATATAGCATCGCGATCTTCATCTGCTCTGCACCTGCGAGCGAACGAGCAGCTAGGTTTGGCGAATAATTAAGCTTGGTAACTGCATCTTGAACCGCCTGCCGGGTAGCCTCGCGTACATTTTTTTCGCCATTGATCACTCGGGAAACGGTCATAGGCGAATAACCCGATTCTTTCGCAACATCAGCGATTGTGGGTACGCCCAATTGTGTTCTGGATGATCGTTGCTTCATAATACCCCTATCAACAGCATAACCCGTTACTGTCGAATAATAGCATTGCACAGGATGACCCAAAAAGAAAAGGCCCACACAAGGCAGGCCTTTTCCTAAAGTTAGCATCTAGCAGCATTGAAAGGCTTAGCCCTCCATTTCCTCAAGCGTTTTGCCCTTTGTTTCTTTCACCATTTTCATAACGAAGAATATCGAGATGAATGCACACAGGGTAAAGAAACTAAAGATCGGAGTTAACCCGATGGCTTCACGTGCTGGAGGAAAACCAGAGGAAATAATATAGTTAGCTGTCCACTGCGCAAATCCTGCAACGGCCAAGGCTGAGCCGCGCATCTGATTAGGGAACATTTCGCCCAACAGCACCCACATGACTGGACCCCAGCTCAAATTGAACAGAGCTGCATATGAAATGAAGGCATAGAATGCCAAGGTGGAATAACCGCCCGGCAATACCGTTTTCCCGTTCACCAATTCAGCTTGGTTAAAACAAATGGCCATGGCTGCCAAGCAAATCGCCATACCAACCGAGCCAACGATCAGCAGCGGTTTCCGACCGATTTTGTCGATAAAGAAAAGCGCTACAATGACAGCCGCGATTGAAACAGCGTCATTAATCGTTTGCGTTTGGAATGCCTGTGCCTCGGTATAGCCAACCGCTTCCCAAACCATGATGCCATAATAAAACACAACGTTAATTCCAACAAGCTGTTGGAATGTGGCGAGGCCGATACCGACCCATACGATCTTGCGCCATTTGCCAGTGACGGGATCTTTAAGATCTTTCATGCTGGGTTGATGGTCTGTTGCCAAAGTCGACTTAATCTCATCCGTTACCCGATCAGCGCTTTGTGCGCCGAACAGTTTTGACAATACTGTCTTGGCCTCATCTATGCGACCTTTGGCCACAAGATAGCGTGGGCTTTCAGGGACAAGAGCCAGCGAAACCAAGAAAAAAACTCCCGGCACAGCCTGCGCCCAGAACATCCAGCGCCATGCAGGATAGCCCCACAAATCAGCAAGCGATGAACCTGCGGCGTTTTGTAACCACAGGTTTGATGCCGATGCACCAAACAAGCCGGCAACAATCATAATCTGTTGCACGCTGGATAGGCGTCCGCGCAAATGCGCTGGCGTTACTTCAGAAATATATGCAGGCGATAGAACCGATGCAGCACCAACTGCGACCCCTGCAAAAAAGCGAGCGGCTGCAAATATGATGGCACCGGATGCAGCGCCTGAAATCAATGCAGTGACGATAAATAATAGCGCTGCGATTACCATCACACGCTTACGGCCAAGAATATCTGCGAGACGCCCCGCCATAAACGCGCCCAATGCGGCACCCGGTAAAAGCGATGTTGAAACAAAGCCCAAAGCCACAGCATCTAAGCCAAATGCCTGCTCCAAACCCTTTTGCGTGCCGTTAATTGCTCCGGAATCATATCCGAACATAAAACCACCCAGCGTCGCAACCGCGACGACAAGGAAGATAAAGCTTAGATTAGTGCGATCACTTCCAGCCTGACTTGCCATGAAAACTCCCCTCTTATCCCCAAGCTATGCCAATTTTCAGGCCGATGCCGATTTGCATGTCCGTCATTATGGTAGCGCTATCGCAAATCACTGCCGCGCTTTCAGTTCGCTGTCAATGGCGGCGATATCCAAAACGATAAATTGCGATGACCCGTTGCCAAAAAGGTTCCGATGTGGACGTTGGGACGTCATCAAAGAACGGTTTGCTAACAAAGCGAAATCTTAAAATATCCGGCTAGTTCGCAAAAAAATGTTAGCGCTACCTTTTTCTTGCTGATAACAACCGTGCCGGGGAAGGGAGCAGTTCGATTCTATGTATCTTGGGATAGACATTGGCACGTCCGGGGTAAAAGCGATCCTGATGGACGAACTAGGCGCGGTCGTTGAAATCGCCCAGGCTCCTTTAAAGGTCTCGCGCCCGCAAGACTTATGGTCTGAACAGGATCCAGCGGACTGGTGGGCGGCAACCAACAGCGCGGTCAGCGATCTTAATCTTCAGAAGCGCCATGCAGTGAGGGCCATTGGCCTATCGGGCCAGATGCATGGCGCAACATTGCTTGGAGCAGACCAAAAAGCATTGCGCCCCGCGATCCTTTGGAACGACGGACGCAGCGCTGCGCAATGTGCGGCACTTGAACGAGCGTTGCCCGAATTGGGCCAAATCACCGGCAATCGCGCTATGCCCGGATTTACCGCGCCAAAGCTACAATGGGTGCGAGAGAATGAGCCGGAGATTTTTGCTCAGGTCAAAACCGTTCTGCTTCCCAAGGACTATGTTCGCCTGCGAATGACTGGCGAGCTGGCCTCTGATATGTCCGACAGCGCAGGTACGTTGTGGATGGATGTAGGCAAGCGCGATTGGTCCGATGTTGTGCTGGCCGCAACCGGCCTTGATCGTTCGCATATGCCAAAGCTGTTCGAGGGCAGCGAGTTTACCGGGCAGCTGCGCGCCGAACTTGCCGAGGCATGGGGAATGGACCGTGTGCCGGTGGTTGCAGGCGGCGGTGACAATGCGGCGGGTGCGGTCGGCGTCGGCGTAGTGCGCCCCGGTGATGCTTTCCTGTCGCTTGGCACATCAGGCGTGCTGTTTCTGGCTAATGGCGGCTACAGCCCCAATCCAGCGGGCGGTGTGCACAGTTTCTGTCATGCCCTGCCGGGGCGTTGGCACCAGATGTCAGTGATATTGAGCGCTGCTAGCTGCGTTGATTGGGCAGTCAAGCTGTGCGGTATGAAGGATGCAGCAGAGATGTTCGCATCCATAGAGGCGCGCCATGCACCGGCGGTTGGCGAAATCTTCTTGCCTTATATGTCGGGCGAGCGCACCCCGCATAACGACCCGAATGCAAAGGGCGTTCTGTTTGGCCTCACCCACGAAAGTAACGCCGCCACCATTGGACAAGCAGTGCTAGAAGGCGTCGCCTTCGCCTTCCGCGATGGCATGGATGCACTCACAGATAGCGGAGCGCATGTTGATAGCATCACTGTGATCGGCGGCGGTGCCAAATCACATTATTGGGGCACGATATTGGCGTCGGCTCTTGGTTGCCCGTTGGTGTACCGCGATGGCGGCGAGGTTGGCCCTGCTTATGGTGCCGCAAAGCTTGCACAAATTGCCGACACTGGCGCTTCGATAGAGGCTGTCTGTACAGCACCCCCGATCCTGCATGTCGCCGAACCTGACGATGCACTCACCGATCTTTACAGCGAACGGATGACGAAATTCCGCATGCTATACACTCAACTTAAATCAGTTTTTTAGGAGAAGACCATGTCCGCCAGCTATTTTGCCGACATCGAACCGATCAAATTCGAAGGCACAGAATCTACCAACCCACTAGCCTATCGCTATTACGACAAAAGCCGTGTCGTCATGGGGAAGACGATGGAGGAGCATCTGCGCATGGCGGTTTGCTATTGGCATACATTCTGCTGGGATGGTTTTGACGTTTTTGGTTCTGGCACCTTTAACCGCCCATGGCATGGCGGCCCGATTGATCAGGCGCGCGCAGACCATAAGCTGGATGAGGCTTTTGAATTTTTCACGCGCCTTGGCCTGCCCTACTTCTGCTTCCACGATGTTGATGTGATGGCGCACGCCGAAACCATAAAAGAGCATGTCGAGAATTTCGCGGTCATCGTCGACAAGATCGAGGCGAAGATGGCGGCAACCGGCGTGAAACTCCTATGGGGCACAGCTAATATGTTTAGCCACCCCCGCTATATGGGCGGAGCCTCCACCAATCCCGATCCAGATGTATTCCGCTTTGCAGCAACGCAGGTGCGGCATTGCATCGAAGCCACTAACCGTCTGGGTGGCCAGAACTATGTCCTATGGGGCGGCCGCGAAGGTTATGACTGCTTGCTCAACACTGATCTGAAACAGGAAAAAGCACAATTTGGTCGCTTCCTGCAAATGGTAGTCGAGCATAAGCATAAAATTGGTTTCAAGGGCGACATCCTGATCGAGCCAAAGCCGCATGAGCCGACCAAGCACCAATATGATTTCGACGTCGAGACCATCTACGGCTTCCTTCTTGCCAACGGGCTGGAGAAGGAAGTGAAGATGAACATCGAGGCGAACCATGCGACATTATCCGGCCATAGCTTTGAACATGAAATTGCCAGCGCGATTAACCTGGGCATATTCGGTTCGATCGACATGAACCGCGGCGATCCGCAAAATGGCTGGGACACTGACCAGTTCCCCAATGACATCCGCGAAATCACTACCGCAATGTACTATATCTTGCAAAACGGCGGGTTCCAGAATGGCGGTAATAACTTCGACGCAAAGGTACGCCGCCAGAGCATCGATGCAGCCGACCTGTTCCACGGCCATATCGGCGGCGTCGACATTCTCGCGCGCAGCCTTTTGAATGCCGCCGCGATGATCGAGGGCGGTGAGCTCGATGCGTTGGTCAAGGATCGGTATGCTGGGTGGAACTCTGCTGATGCAAAGGCGATGCTGACTGGCCAATCGAACCTTGTTGATATCTCCGACGCAGCCGTCGCATCTGGTATCGACCCGCAGCCTCGTTCTGGCCGTCAGGAATATGTCGAGAACATAGTAAGCCGCTATATTTGATGAGAAGCCGAGGCAGAAATAAATATTAAAGTATATACTACGTAACGATAGAATATAGATCAAATTACTTTACGTATAAAATTTCTTTACCGGATATTCCCTTCATCTTTAAATAATTGCTCATTGACTCGCGATAGTGAGTAACACTGGGTCGTCTATTTATATACTGCGAATCTATATAAAAAACTTGATAGTGATAACTCAGCCAAATCCCTTTTCGGCGAATCCGGAATAAAGGCATTCTATTTTTATAATCAGGATGCCACCGCATAGGGGCAAGCAAATTTTGCAGTTCTTTGCGAGCCAGCTTTGTGCTCGGATGATATAAAAGCTGGTTTTACGGCATTAGAAGCGCTTGCGATCATCCAAGGTGACGTTTTGCAGATTTAGCCAATTTTGCAATTCATCCACAGCGTGATTCCATCCACCGCAAAATTGTAAAAACTTAATTTTTGGGATTCACAACTGCACATATTGAGCCCAATAACCATGTTGCTGATGTCAACTATTAACCTTGGTGATTTATCTAGACATAAAGTGTGTCCCGATTTGAGGCATATTTGACAGCACATTTGGGAGTGGCGGGATGAAGAAAATCGATCGCCTTCAGAAAAAAGCGTATTTCAAGAATGCGCCGTCATATCTTGTCGCTCTTGAACCGCGAATGATGTTCGATGGCGCGATTGTTGCCACCACAGCAGAGATCGTTGCTCCTGTATTTCTAGACCCAATTTTGCTGGCAGGGCTTGATCGCCTCACGACTGAAAACGGATGGAACGGCGCCGATGTCCTTGGCGGTCATTTGCACGGGCCGACGGATCGCCAATTTGGCAGTGTGAACGGTCGACCTGATCGAGATAATATAGACGGAATTAGCGACAGGTCATCGGTTGATTTTTTAACGCGGTTTGAGGGAACAACGAACGAAGTCAGTGATCGACCGCCGGTTGACACAATGACGTTAGTTGACGGGGTAGCAACCGACACTCCGGAAGCAGCAACAAATAGCTATATCTTCATCGATACCTCGATAACAGGCTATGAGCAGCTAGCGGCTGAATGGCAGGGTCGCGGGACGATCATTTTGATCGACAGCAGCCGCGATGGCATCGAACAGATGTTGACGGCATTGGCCGGTCAATCGGATATCGATGCAATCCACATTGTCAGCCACGGCACAGAGGGCGCGTTCCGGCTCGGTGCGACTCAGATTACGCTATCGAACGTCACCGGCGAACTGGCCTCGTCGTTTGCCGCCATTGGCAGGCATCTGTCGTCTGATGCCGATATCTTATTGTATGGTTGCGATGTTGGCGCGGGTCAGGCTGGGCAAGATTTGCTGAATGCGCTGGCGATTACCACAGGTGCCGACATTGCGGCGTCTGTTGACGATACGGGCTCTATTCTGCGTGGTGGCGACTGGACGCTTGAGAACCGGCTGGGTCAGATCGACAATGCGACACTTGTGGCGCGGGACTGGCAAGGCTTGCTTGCTCCTGCAACTTTAAGTGCGCCTGCCAACAGTTTGACGGTGCGCGACGCCAACGGCAATCTTGTAGCATTTTCAGGTGGTGCAACCGTTGGTTTAGGCGCTGGCACCGTTGCGCGCTGGACCGGTGTCGGAACCGTCAACGGCCAAACTGTCGATTTAGTCGCGCGTGTGGTATCGATAACCGGATCGGACACTGTCCGCTTTCTACAACCGAATACGAACACGGTTGGTTCCGACGATTTCGGCTTTCAGATTTTGGCTTCGGGCAATTCTGGCACTGCATCACTGCAGATCGCCTGGACAGTTGTTCTGACAGGCACAAATACAGCTGTGTCTGCAGATGTCAGCTTTACCATTGCCGATATCGACGGTGTCGGTGGCAACACTCTGACCAGAGAGTCAGTTGTTGTGAACACAGATACGTTGTCGTCTTATCAAAGCGCGACGACAACTAACGTTCGGTTCATTAATGCGGCTGGATCAATCACTGCGTCAGGGACTCAGGATGAACAGGCCAATCCGCCTACCTCAGTCTCGGCGGCCCGTTTTAACTGGCTAAGCACCAGCGGCTTTACGGTAAATTATAACCTGAACCGGGCTGGCGCAAATGCGGCAACGTTCAGCCATGATGGCGATTCGGATATTGGCCTTGGAACAGGCGGCGTCACTGTATCGATACCGCGTCTTGACCTTGATAGTAACGACAGCACGGCAACCGGTTCCGGCTATCGCAATACCTTCACCGAAAATGGCACAGGCGTGCGGATCGCCGATACCGATGTCACTGTTATCAATCCGCAAGGCAATGTGTCGGGTGCGACCATCACCCTGACCAATGCGCAAACGGGCGATGTCCTGAATGTTGGAACTTTGCCGGGCGGCCTTTCAGCCACAGTAACCAGCGCTGGCGGCCAGATTGTCATCCAGATTACCGGCAACGGTTCCGCAAGCCTTTATCAACAGGCGCTGCAAGCGATTACATTCAGCAATTCTAGTGAGCGCCCGGCAACGGTTGATCGCATCATCACCTCGACGTTTACGAATGGCACGCTGAACTCAAACGTTGCGACATCAACGATCAGCGTCATCGACATAAACGACACGCCGACAATTACTGCACCAGCAAGCTATAGCGGCACCGAAGATACTGTAGTTACCATCAACGGCATTACCTTGGGCGATGTTGATTCAAGCTCCGAATCGGTGCAGCTGGCTATTTCAGTTCCTGCAGGTGTCGGTGTATTAAATTTTGCCACCACGCCATTTGTCACTGTTTTGAATAACGGCACAGGTAGCATCATATTGCAGGGGCAACGCGGCGCGATACAGAGTGCTATTAACGGCGGCGCATTGACGTTGACACCATCCGCAAACTTTAATGGCACGTCCGCAGTTACGTTTGTTTTCAATGACCGCGGCAATACCGGCCGCGATCCTGGCCTAACAGCAGATGCAACCAGCGAAGAGGCGCGCACCACAGCAACGCTGACGCTGGGTGCAGTGAATGACGCCCCGGTTCCCGTTGGCAGCCTGCCGCCGCAAGCGAACGTCGATGCACAAACCAACATAACTGTCGCGACCGCCGCTGGCTTCACCGATGTTGATAATGCAACGCTTAGTTACAGCGCGGCGGGTCTGCCCGCTGGCCTGACCATCAATGCAACAACCGGGGTGATCACCGGAACTATCGACCGGTCGGCTTCGCAAGGCGGGACTGCGGGTGTGTATAGCGTCACGGTGACAGCGCGCGATGCGGCGGGCTTAGCGGCAACGCAGACATTCAGCTGGACCGTTACCAACCCTGCGCCTGTTGCGGTAAATGATACCGCCCTTGTCACTAATGAAGATACGCCAGCGACAACAGTAAATGTCCTGACCAATGACAGCGACCCTGATGGTGATCCGTTAAGCATCACAACCGCCAGCGCAACCAACGGTTCAGTGGTGGTGAATGCCAATGGCACAATTACCTATACGCCAAATGCCAACTTCAATGGCAGTGACACGATACGATACACGATCAGCGATGGTCAGGGCGGAACGGCAACTGCGACAATCGCGGTAACAGTCAATGCAATAAACGACGCACCGGTGCGTGTGGGAACCTTGCCGCCGCAGACTAATGTGGATGCAGCAGCAGGTATCAACGTGGCAACTGCGGGTGGTTTTTCTGATGTTGATAATGCGGCGTTGACCTATTCGGCGACAGGCCTGCCGGCGGGACTTTCGATCAACGCAACAACGGGTGCAATCACCGGAACGATAGATCGTTCGGCGTCGCAAGGCGGCACAGCAGGCGTCTATTCGATTGTTGTAACTGCGCGCGATTCTGCCGGACTTAGCACTACGCAGACATTTAGCTGGACCGTTACCAATCCAGCACCAACAGCGGCAAACAACACCGCGTCGACAACCGAAGACACCCCGATTCCGTCAATCAACGTGCTGGGTAATGATAGCGATCCCGATGGCGATCCGTTGACCGTAACGTCGGCAAGCGCGCCTAATGGCACAGTGACGATCAATGCCGACGGTACATTGCGTTATACGCCCAACGCCAATTTCAACGGCACGGACACGATCACCTATAGCATCAGCGATGGTCAGGGCGGGACAGCCACAGCCACCGTTACCGTCACTGTCGGTGCAGTCAACGATGCGCCAACCGCTGTTGGAACTCTGCCGCCGAGAGCCAATCTTGATGCCGCAACTGGCGTTAATGTGCCGACCGCTTCTGGCTTTACCGATGTCGACAATGCAACGCTGACCTATTCGGCCAGCGGGCTGCCGGCAGGCTTAACGATCAATGCTGCCACTGGCGTAATCACGGGGACGATTGATCGTTCGGCAAGTCAGGGGGGCACGGCGGGTGTCTATTCCGTCGTAGTAACAGCAACCGATGCAGGCGGCCTAACCGCGACTCAGCGGTTCAACTGGACTATCACCAACCCTGTACCCATTGCTGTCAACGACACTGCGACCACTAATGAAGATACGCCAGTACTGATCCCGGTGTTGCCAAATGATAGCGACCCCGATGGGGATCCATTGACCGTTATTTCTGTTGCTGCTTCGGTTGGCACAGCTACGGTTGTGGGCAATCAAGTGCGATATGTGCCGCCTGCGAACTTTAGCGGAACTGCAACAATAACATATACGATCAGCGATGGTCAGGGCGGTACTGCCACTGCAACAATCACAGTCACAGTCAATCCGGTTAATGACGCACCGACGGCAACGCCGATCCCGCCGCGTAACACAGCCGATGGCGCGACAGTGTCTGTACCAGTCGCTGGAAACTTCAGTGATGTTGATGGCAATACACTCAGCTTTGCGGCTACCGGATTGCCGCCCGGCCTGACGATTAATCCTGTAACTGGCGTAATTTCAGGGACGATCACGCCGAATGCAAGCCAGACCAATGGCGGAGTTTATACAGCCACCGTTACGGTGTCCGATGGCAATGGCGGAGCCGTCAGCCAGACGATTACATTCAACGTTGCCAATCCTGCGCCAACAGCGGCCAACGACAATGCCGCAACACCGGAAGATACGCCGGTCACTATAAGTCCGCTTGCCAATGACAGTGACCCCGATGGCGATCCGCTGACCGTCACCACCGCCGCAGCCCTAAACGGAACTGTTGTGATCAACGCCAACGGCACAGTTACCTATACGCCAAACCCCGGATTTAACGGCACTGACACCATCACCTATGAGATTTCCGACGGCAATGGCGGCACATCGACCGCAACCATCACGGTTTCTGTTGCTGATGTTAACGATGTGCCCACAACATCAGGTTCGATTGGCAACCAGACCAATCTGGACAGCCAGGTTATCAGCCTGCCAGTTGCGGGCGCATTTTCCGATCCAGACGGCGACCCGCTTAGTTACACAGCTGTTGGCTTGCCTGCAGGGCTGACCATAAACGCCGCCACCGGCGTGATCAGCGGCACGATCAACAATCGGGCAAGCCAGACAAATGGCGGCGTCTATGCTATCACTGTTACGGCAAGCGATGGCCGCGGCGGAACTGTGACGCAAAGCTTCAGCTGGACAGTGTCCAACCCAGCACCGGGCGCGGTCAACGATGTTGCCACAACTAACGAAGATACGCCGGTCCGCATCGCTGTATTGGCAAACGATGCTGACCCTGATCGCGATACTTTAACGGTAATATCTGCCAGTGCGGGTAATGGCACCGTCACGATCAACGCCGATGGTTCGTTGCTCTACACCCCCAATCCGAATTTCAACGGCACTGATACAATCCTGTATCGCATCGCAGATGGCGATGGCGGGTTTTCTACGGCTTCTGTAACAATAACGGTTAATCGCGTGAACGATGCGCCGACAACGGTTGGACTGCCAAACCAAAATGGTGATGATGGCGCGGCGGTTAACGTGCCGACCGCATCGGCGTTCAACGATGTTGATGGCGATGCGTTGCGCTTCACAGCCACCGGTCTGCCGCCGGGCCTTTCCATCGATCCGGCGACTGGGCTAATCAGCGGCACACTGCCTGCGAACGCGTCTGATAATGGCCCCTATATTGTCGTCGTAACCGCAACCGATCCGTCAGGTGCAGCGGTCACAACCAGTTTTGTCTTTGGTGTGCAAAACATTCCGCCTGTCGCGACGAATGACACAGCAACCACACCAGAAGACGTGCCAGTCCGCGTTGCCGTTTTGACCAACGACAGCGACCCTGATGGCGATCCGCTGACTATTACCAGCGCGAGCGCAAATAATGGCACAGTGGTGGTCAATCCCGACGGCACATTGACCTTTACCCCAGCGCCCAATTTCAATGGCGTAGCAACGGTCAGCTACACGATCAGCGATGGTAATGGCGGGGTAGCCACAGCCACTCTGACGATAACCGTCGGTCCAGTGAACGATGCACCCACGTCCCAACCCATCCCCAATCAGGCAAGCGTCGACGGCGCGTTCTATTCAGCAGGCGTTGCACCATTTTTCAGCGATCTGGATGGCGATACGCTGACTTACGCTGCAACCGGCTTGCCCCTTGGCCTTGCCATAAACCCAGCCACAGGTGTGGTCAGCGGCATAATCGACCGTAATGCAAGTCAGGTGAATGGCGGCGTTTATACCATCACGGTTACAGCATCTGACGGCAATGGCGGGACGGTCAGCCGCACCTTTACCGGCACAGTCACTAACCCCGCGCCAACCGCGACCAACGATAACGCAACGACGGCTGAGGACACGCCGATCCCGGCGATCAATGTGCTTGGCAATGATACGGATCCCGATGGCGATCCGCTGCGCGTAACGACGGCAAGTGCGCCCAATGGCACAGTTACGATCAACCCCGATGGCACATTACGCTATGTGCCCAACGCCAATTTTAACGGCACAGATACGATCACATATGTGATCAGCGACGGCAATGGCGGCACATCAACAGCTGCTGTTACAGTAACAGTAACGCCAGTGAACGACAATCCGGTTGCCGTGAATGACGCAGGCAGCACCAATGAAGACACGCCGGTAACGCTGAACCCGTTGGGCAATGATAGCGACGTGGACGGCGACACGCTGAGCATCACAACCGCAACATCGCCCAATGGCACTGTAGTTGTGAACCCCGATGGCACAATAACCTTTACCCCTGCGGCCAATTTCAATGGGCCAACGACGATCACTTACACGATCAGCGATGGCAATGGTGGCACAGCGACGGCGACAATCAATATCACTGTTGATGGCGTGAACGACACACCCGTTGCCAATCCGTCGACCGCAACCACCAACGAAGATACGCCGGTCATTGTGCCGGTCCTCGCTAATGATACCGATGCCGATGGCGATCCACTGACGGTTAGCAGCGCGAGCGCACCCAATGGCACAGTGACGATCAACGCCAATGGAACCGTCACCTATACGCCGAACGCCAATTTCAACGGCACAGATACGATCACCTACACAATCAGCGATGGTCGCGGCGGTTTCTCGACTTCGACCGTTACTGTCACAGTTGTAGCGGTTAATGACGCGCCAACGGTTACGCCTATCGTTCCGCAAACAGATAATGATGCCGATGTGATCAGCCTGCCCGTCGCCGGAAATTTTGCCGACCGGGATGGTAATACGTTAAGCTTTAGCGCCACAGGCCTGCCCGCGGGCCTCAGCATCAATCCCACAACGGGCCTGATCAGCGGCACGATCAACCGCAGCGCTAGCCAAACCAATGGCGGTGTTTACTCGGTCACAGTCACCGCTTCGGATGGAAATGGCGGAACGGTATCGAGCACCTTTACATGGACTGTCGAAAACCCAGGCCCAACCGCAACCAATGACACAGCGATCACTAATGAAGATTTGCCTGTCACTATTCCTGTCTTGTCCAACGATAGCGATCCTGATGCTGACCCATTAACTGTTACCAGTGCAACCGCGCCCAATGGGACAGTGGTGATCAATGCAAACGGCACAATCACCTATACACCCAACCCGAATTTCAATGGCACTGACACGATAACCTATACGATCAGCGATGGTCAGGGTGGCACATCGACAGCAACCGTTACTGTTACCGTAAATGCGGTGAATGACGCCCCCGTTGTTGATGCGCCGCTGCCCAATGTGGCGGGCGTTGATGGCACTACAGCCAATATTCCAACCGCTGGTAATTTCAGCGATCTTGACGGCGACACATTAAGCTTTGCGGCTAGCGGATTGCCATTGGGCCTTTCCATAAACCCGGCAACAGGTGTGATCAGTGGCACGATTGATCGTAATGCTAGCCAGCCCAATGATGGCATCTATAGAGTTACGGTAACGGCCAGCGATGGCCGCGGCGGCACAGTCAGTTCAACCTTTACCTATACTATCACTAACCCCGGCCCGGTCGCGACCAACGACAGCGCAACAACCGCCGAGGATGCACCGGTAACTATTGCCGTTCTGGCAAATGACAGCGACCCGGATGCTGATCCGTTGAGCATTACCAGCGCAACATCGCCCGATGGCACAGTGACGGTCAATGCCAACGGCACGCTAACCTTTACGCCCGCTGCCAACTTCAATGGCCCGACGACCATCAGCTATACGATCAGCGACGGCAATGGCGGCACAGCAACAGCAACGGTCACGATCAACGTGACCCCGGTTAATGATGCACCGGTGGTTGATACCGTCATCGCGCCGCAGAACAATCCTGAATCCGATGTGGTCAATCTGCCAGTCGCTGGTAATTTCAGCGATGTTGACGGCAATCCGTTGACCTTTACAGCAACTGGTTTGCCCGCCGGGCTTAGCATTAACCCGGCCACTGGTGTTATCAGCGGGACGATTGCTCCCAATGCCAGCCAGCCCGCTGGCGGAGCTTATTCTGTTACCGTCACAGCATCTGATGGCAACGGCGGATCGGTTTCAACAACCTTTAGCTGGACTGTCACCAACCCTGCCCCTGAAGCCAGCAATGATGTGGCGTCAACGACCGAAGACACGCCAACAGCGCCGATCAATGTTCTTGGCAACGACAGTGATCCCGATGGTGATCCGTTGACTGTCACCGGCGCAACTGCACCCAATGGAACAGTGGTGATCAACGCCAACGGCAGTTTGGTCTATACCCCCAATGCCAATTTCAACGGCACGGACACAATCACTTATACGATCAGCGACGGCAATGGCGGCACAGCGACAGCAACAGTGACTGTGACGATCGCCGCCGCAAATGACGCGCCAACAAACACGACGCCGCTGCCCAATCAAACCAATAGCGACAGCAATGTAGTTTCTGTTCCAACGGCCGGTAATTTTACTGATCTTGACGGTGATACGCTCAGCTTCACTGCCGCCGGCTTGCCGGCGGGCCTAAGCATCAACGCTACTACTGGCGAAATCACCGGCACAATCGATCCATCGGCCAGCCAATTGAACGGCGGCCAATATTCGGTGACTGTTACCGTCAGTGACGGCAACGGCGGCACAGCAAGCTCAACCTTTATCTGGACCGTTACCAACCCCGCGCCAGTTGCGGTAAATGACACTGCCAATACACTGGAAGATACGCCTGTCACAGTTGCAGTCCTTACCAATGACAGCGATCCCGACGGCGATGCATTGACCGTGACAGAGGCGTCCGCGCCGAATGGCACGGTGGTGATCAACGCAAACGGTTCGATTACCTATACGCCCCGCGCCAATTTCAACGGCACAGATACAATCACTTATACTGTCAGCGATGGTAACGGCGGCTTTGACACGGCGACGGTAACAGTCACCGTTGGCGCAGTGAATGATGCACCGGTTACTGGCGGCCTGCCCAATCTGTTCGACATTGATAACAATGTCGTCTCCGTTCCTGTTGGCCCAGCGTTTACCGATGCAGAAGGTGACACGCTGAGTTTCACCGCCACCGGTTTGCCAACGGGGCTCAGCATCAATCCAGCAACAGGCGTAATTTTTGGCCAAATTGCCAATAATGCCAGCACAATAGGCGGCGGAGTCTATACCGTCACTGTAACTGCCAGCGATGGCAATGGGGGTGTAACCTCCACCACCTTTACCTGGACAATCACCAACACCGCGCCGCTTGCCTCCGATGATATCGGGTCAACCAATGAAGACGCTCCGGTCACGTTGAATGTGCTGGGCAATGATACCGATCCCGATCAGGATCCGCTAACGATTGTGTCGGCAACAGCGACCAATGGCACAGTTGTTGTGAACGGCAATGGCACGTTGACCTTTACCCCCAATGCCAATTTCAACGGTACAGCGACTGTCACTTATCTAATCACTGACGGCAATGGTGGTTTCTCAACCGCAACTGCGGTTATCGATGTGGCCCCTGTGAACGATGCACCTGATGTCTCGCCACTGCCGGATCAACGCAATCTGGACAATGATGGCGTCAATATCCCAACAGCTACCGCCTTCTCCGATCTCGATGGCGATACGCTGACCTACGCGGCCACTGGCCTGCCCGCTGGATTGTTGTTCAATACCACCACTGGCGTGATCAGCGGCACGATTGATCGCGGCGCAAGTATCGTCAATGGCGGCTTTTATACTGTCACCATCACAGCCAGCGACGGCAATGGCGGCGTTACCACATCGACCTTTGATTGGGTCATCACCAACCCGGCGCCAAACGCTGTGGATGATGTTGCCAGCACCAATGAAGATGCAGCCGTCACCGTTGCGGTGCGCGCCAATGACACCGATGCTGATGGCGACACTCTGACCATTACGACAGCGACTGCGGCCAATGGGACAGTAGTGATTAACGCAGATGGCACGATTACCTACACGCCCAATGCGAATTTTAATGGCACTGACACCATCACCTATAACATCAGCGATGGTAATGGCGGCACATCAACTGCGATTGTCACCGTAACGGTTACACCGCAAAATGATGCTCCAACAGCTGTGCCATTGCCTGCACGCGCAAATGTCGATGCTGATGTTGTCTCGGTTCCGGTTGCCGGTAACTTCACCGATCTAGATGGCGATACACTCAGCTTTACTGCAACGGGTCTGCCTACCGGTCTGTCTATCAATTCTGCGACTGGTTTGATCCAGGGCACAATCGCCCCGTCAGCCAGCCAAGATGCGCCCAATGGCATTTTCACAGTTACTGTGACCGCAAGTGACGGCAATGGCGGCACAGTTTCAACGACCTTTAGCTGGACAGTCACAAACCCTCCGCCCGTTGCTGTGGATGACATCAACATTGCAACGCCAGAGGATACATCCATCGTCATTCCGGTTCTGACCAATGACAGCGACCCCGATGGTGACAATCTGACAGTTACAACGGCAAGTGCCGGCAATGGCACGGTGACGATTAACCCGCTGACAGGTGCAATCACCTATACGCCCAATCCCGACTTTAACGGCGTCGATACAATTACTTATACGATCAGCGACGGAAATGGCGGCACCGCTACGGCCACCGCTACCGTCACAGTTGGCGCAGTGAACGACGCACCGGTCTCAACCGCGCTATCCCCGCAGAACAATGTCGATGGGGCCGCTGTGTCCTTGCCCGTTGCTGCAAGCTTTAGCGACGTCGACAATGCAACATTGGCCTTTAGCGCAACGGGTCTTCCTGCAGGGCTAACGATTGATCCTGCTACAGGCTTGATTTCCGGGACGATTGACCGGAATGCCAGTCAACCAAATGGCGGTCTTTACAGCGTCACCGTGACGGCAACAGACGCAGGTGGATTAACAACCAGCCAGACCTTCGTCTGGACCGTCACCAATCCTCCGCCACTTGCGGTCAACGATACTGCATCGACCGCCGAAGACGTGGCCGTAAACATCAACGTCCGCGCCAATGACAGCGACCCAGATGGCGATCCGTTGACCATCACCACGGCAAGTGCTGGCAATGGCAGCGTGGTGATCCAACCTGATGGCACGATCACCTATACACCCAACGCCAACTTCAACGGCACCGACACGATCACCTACACGATCAGCGACGGCAATGGCGGAACATCGACCGCGACAGTTACCGTCACCGTAGCACCGCGTAATGATCCGCCCGTCGCTGTTGATGATGCAACATCGACCAATGAAGATACGCCAGTCACCATTCCACTGCTTAGCAATGATAGCGATCTGGATGGCGATCCACTGACAGTTACCACAGCAACGTCGCCAGACGGCACTGTGGTGATTAATGCCAATGGCACAGTCACCTTCACGCCCAATCCAAACTTTAACGGCGTTGCAACGATCAATTATACGATCAGCGATGGCAATGGTGGCACTGACACCGCAATCGCAACAGTCATCGTTCGCCCGGTCAATGACGCGCCGGTTGCTGTGGGTGATACCGCAACAACACGCGAAGACACACCTGTCACAATCAACCCTTTGGGCAATGACACTGATGTGGATGGCGATCCGCTGACTGTGACCAGTGCAGTTTCCCCCAATGGGCAGGTTGTCGTCAATCCAGATGGAACGATAACCTTCACCCCTGATCCAAATTTCAGCGGCACGACAACCGTTACCTATACAATCAGCGACGGCAATGGCGGCACCTCTACTGCAACGGTTACGTTGACAGTCACCGAAGTGAACGATCCGCCCGTTGCGGTGAACGATAACGTATCAACGCGCGAAGACTTCCCGGTCACAATTCCGGTGCTGCTGAATGATAGCGACGCGGATAATGATCCGTTAACAGTGACACGCGCTGTCGCTGGAAACGGCACGGTGGTGATCAATCCTAATGGCACAATCACTTATACGCCGAACCTGGATTTCAATGGCGTTGATATCATTACCTATACCATCACTGACGGACGCGGCGGTTTCTCTACGGCCACTGTGACTATAGGTGTTGGCACAGACAATGATGCACCGGTCAGCACGCCCATTGCCAATCAAACCAATGTCGATAACGCGCCGGTATCACTCACTGTTGCTGGCAATTTCAGCGATGTCGACGGCGATACACTAAGCTTTAGCGCAACCGGATTGCCGGCAGGGCTGGCCATAGATGCTGTCACAGGTATCATCAGCGGCACCATTGACCGCGAGGCAAGTCAGCCGGGTGGCGGGGTCTACATCGTCACTGTAATTGTCGCCGATGGTCAGGGCGGACAAACAACGCGCAGCTTTACGTGGACCGTTACCAATCCGCCCCCTGTTGCCACAAATGACACAGCGTCAACCCGCGAGGACGCGCCCGTCACCGTCAGGCCGTTGGCGAATGACACTGATGCGGATGGCGATCCATTAAGCGTCACCACCGCAAGCGCCCCCAATGGCAGCGTGGTGATCAACCCCGATGGCACGCTAACCTATACACCGCGGGCCGACTTTAACGGCACGGACACAATCACTTATACGATCAGCGACGGCAATGGCGGTACATCCACAGCGACGATCAGCGTAACTGTGGCCGCAGTCAACGATCCGCCGGTTGCGGTAAATGACAATGCTTCGACCGCCGAAGACACGCCGGTAACAGTTGCCGTCCTGCCCAATGATAGCGACCGTGATGGCGATCCGCTGACCGTAACCAATGCCATTGCCGCCAATGGAACGGTTGTGATCAACCCGGACGGCACAATCACCTATACGCCTAATCCCGATTTCAACGGTGTCGACACCATCACCTACACAATCAGCGACGGCAATGGCGGAACAGCGGTTGCGACGGTGACGATGGGTGTAGGCTTAGTCAACGACCCGCCAGTGGCGACACCGCTGCCCAATCGCGCCAATGTTGATGCTGCTGTTGTTACGCAATCGGTCGCATCAGCATTCAGCGATGCGGATGGCGATCCACTAAGCTTTAGCGCGACTGGCCTGCCTGTGGGTCTTTCGATCAGTGCCGATGGCGTTATATCTGGCACTATTGACAGGGCGGCAAGTCAACTGAACGGCGGCGTCTATACCGTCACAGTCACCGCTGCGGATGGCAATGGCGGCGCGGTTAGCCGAACCTTTACCTGGACCGTTACCAATCCGGCGCCCGTCGCTGCGAATGATACAGCGACCACGCCAGAGGATGTCGCGGTTACGATCCCAGTGATCGCCAATGACCGCGATCCTGATGGTGATCCGTTGACGATCACAACAGCCACATCGCCCAACGGCACAGTGGTCATAAACCCCAACGGATCGCTGACCTTTACGCCTGCACCCAATTTCAATGGCGTTGCAACGATCAACTACACAATCAGCGACGGCAATGGCGGCACATCATCGGCGATAGCGACTGTCACAGTAACGCCGGTCAACGATCCGCCAGTGGCCAGCGATGACAGCGCGACGACGAATGAAGACACCCCGGTTCGCGTATCTGTGCTGCCGAACGACCGTGATGTTGATGGCGATCCGCTGACGGTTGTTTCGGCATCTGCCGGAAACGGCACAGTTACAATAAACCCCGATGGTACAATCACCTACACACCAAATCCGAATTTCAACGGAACAGATGCCATCACCTATACCATCAGCGACGGTCGCGGAGGCACATCTACAGCCACTGTGTCGATAACGGTCAACGCGGTGAATGACGTGCCGGTCGCGGTCAATGACAACGCGACCACGCCAGAGGATCAGCCGGTTACGATCGCGGTGCTGGCCAATGACAGTGATGTGGATGGCAATCCGCTGACCGTTACTGCGGCAACGTCACCAAACGGTACAGTGACGATCAATCCGGACGGAACGATCACCTTTGTTCCCAACGCAAATTTCAACGGCCCCGCGACGATCACGTACACGATCAGCGATGGTCGAGGTGGCACGGCGACCGCAACGGCAACGGTCAATGTAACGCCGGTTAACGATCCGCCAGTCGCGGTGAACGACAGCGGCACTGTTGCCGAAGATACAGCGCTGCGCTTGACCCCGCTTACCAACGACAGCGATGCCGATGGCAATCCGCTGACCATTGTTTCGGCTAGCTCGCCCAATGGCGCAGTGACGATCAATCCTGATGGCTCAATCACCTTTGTCCCCAACGCGAACTTTAACGGGCCAACCACGATCACGTATCAGATCAGCGATGGTCAGGGCGGATTTGCGACAGCGACGATCAACGTCAATGTAACGCCGGTCAACGACCCACCGGTCGCTGTGAATGACGTCTTCACAATGGATGAAGACACAACGGCGCGTATTCCGGTGCTGTCCAATGATACGGATCGCGACGGTGATCCCCTTAGCGTGACGCAAGCAACATCACCCAATGGCACGGTGGTCATCAACCCGGACGGCACGATCAGCTTTACACCGAACAGAGACTTTTTCGGCCCCGCAACGATCACCTACACGATCAGCGACGGCAATGGCGGCACCTCGACAGCAACGGTCACAGTCAATGTGCAGAACGTCAACGAACTGCCGGTCGACGGGGATGAAGCGATCTCTACTATTGGCGGTGTAAACACGATCATTCCGGTGCTCGGTAACGCAACTGATCCAGATCGCGACCCGCTATCGGTATTCAGCGCAACAGTTGATATCGGCACTGTCACGATCAACCCCGATGGCACGCTGTCGTATGTTGCACCTGCGGACTTCCAAGGCGTTGCCACCATCGTCTATGTGGTCAGCGACGGACGCGGCGGTTTTGACCGGTCGATTGTAACCATCAATGTCCAGCAAGCCGCAGCAGATATAAACGCCTTGCTCGGTGGTAAGAATGACCAGGGTAGACCCGATGGCTGGCTGGTGGACCGCATCCGTAACCAAAGCGAAGAGTTCATCAATACACCGCTGATCATCAATCAAACGGTCAATGATTTCCGCTCGCTGAATTCCACACCAATGCTGTTTGGTCATCGTCCGTTGTTGACGGCAATAAACGGGGTCAGCTGGCTAGGCGGCACGCCGGAACATAGCGCCGATGGTTCGCCGATCACTGATACCATCCATTATCTGGATCGCGTCCGCGACCTGCGCTTTGGCGCTGATAAGCTGCTTGATCCGCGCTGGGGCGACTTCATGGTGAAGACATTGACCGGATTTTCGGTGCGTCAGCTTGATACTGGCAGTGACCAAATCATGATCGATTCCGTCGTGCGCGACCGAGTGATCTATATGGAGATCAAAGACATCGGGAAAGACAGCGACCCGCGTATCGTTGAATATCAACTGCGCAGTCGCGACGGCAGCCCGCTGCCTGACTGGATCCGTATGGACTCGCGCGGGCTAGCAATCATGGAACGACCCGTGGACGCACAGGAAATCCGCCTGATCGTTCGCGCCATACGCGCCGATGGGCAAGTGATTGAAATCCCGGTTGTTGTGCAGGGGGCAACGGGCGAGATTCAATTGGACGAGAAGCTGGCGGATAAGAAAATCTCTGCCGCTGAACCACTATCGCAGAAATTGGCAGCGGCCTCCGCTGCTGCAACTAACGAAGCCGCACGTTTGGCCGCGGCCTTTACAAGCAAAGCCTAAGAGGAAGAGACTATGAACACGAAACTGATCCTCAGCATTTCAATGGCGGCTTTATTGGCTGGCTGTAATGTGACGCCCGAACCGCTGACCCCGTCAGATCTGCAAACAACGGCAGACCGGAATTTTCAGCGTGTCGATGCTGACCAAGAACCCGTCAGCGCACCTATCGATTTATACGAAGCGATGGCCAGAGCGCTGAAATATAATCTGGATTACAAAGTCGAGCTGATGGACGAGGCGCTGAAAACGCGCGAGCTCGACCTTTCTCGCTATGACATGCTGCCGCAAATAGTGGCGAGCGCTGGCTATGCAGGACGCAATAACTTTTCGGGTGCAAGCTCGCTGTCGTTAATCACGCGCCGGCAATCGTTGGAGCCCTCAACATCGTCGGAAAAGAACCTCTACACCGCTGACCTGACGCTCAGCTGGGATGTACTGGATTTCGGGCTATCTTATGTGCGGGCCAAACAAAAGGCGGACGAAGTCCTGATCTCGCAAGAACGGCGGCGCAAAGTTGCCAACCGGATTATAGAGGATGTCCGCAGTTCTTACTGGCGCGCCGTCAGCGCAGAGCGGTTATTGACAAAACTGCAACAGCTCGAAGATTCAGTAAGCACTACTTTGGAGAATTCAGAGCGTTTGGCCGAACGCCGTTTATCAGCGCCTTTGACGGCGCTTACCTATCAACGCGAACTGATCGAAATTCAGGGCGAAGTTCGCCGTCTGCAACGCGAGCTGGTGATTGCCAAGGCGCAGCTGGCGGCGTTGATGAACCTGAAACCCGGCACAGAGTTTTCGCTGGTTTTGCCCAATCGCGGCATTGCCATGCCGGATGTGAAATATACCGGCGAAGACATGATGATGACCGCGTTGCAAAACCGGTCTGAATTGCGCGAGGTCAGCTATCGCCAGCGGATCAATGCAAAGGAACTGGATGCGGCATTGCTGAGCGCTCTGCCAAGTTTCCGCGGCATTCTTGGCGTCAATGTTGATAGTAACGACTTCCTGTATAATAATGACTGGTTCCAATGGGGTGCACGGGCGAGCTGGAATGTGCTAAACCTGTTCCGCTATCCAGCGCAGAAAAAGGCTGTGAAGGCGCAGGATGATCTGTTGCAACAGCGCGAACTGGCACTGACAATGGCGGTGATTACGCAGGTGCATGTCGCCCGCGCCCGATTTGGGCATCTAAGCGAAGAGCTGGGTACGGCCAATCACCAGATGCGTGTTCAAGACAAGATCATGGCGCAAATTCGTGCCGGGCATAAGGCTGGCGCGATGAGCCAGCAGACTTTGCTGCGCGAAGAAATGAACACGCTTGTGTCCGAAGTGAAATATGACATTGCCTATGCCGAGGCGCAAAATGCCTATGCCAATTTATTTGGCTCGATGGGGATTGACGATTTCGGACCGGACATTACCGGCAAAGAAGATGTAACTACGCTTCGCGGATCGCTTGCCAAATTATGGAATGATCGCGAAATGGCGATGAAGCCAAATTAAAGGGCTACAGATGGACGTTGAAGGCAATGACGAAGCGCCCAAAAAGGCACTATCCGACGTTCAGAAATGGACGATCGTTGGTGCAATAGCATTATGCGCAGGCGGCGCTGGCATCTGGTTTGGTAGTCAGGGACAGGATGTTACCTGGCCCGAAGAAAAGGCCAAAGCTGCTGTTGCTGCGGCCTCGATTGAAGCTCCCGCAGCAAAAGAATTGCCCGAAGAAACAATCGTGCGCGGAATAATCAATCCGGTCAGTGAGTCTACAATTGCATCAAAGATGACGGCGCGGATAACAGCCATGCCATATGGCGAGGGCCAGAGCTTTCCGGCTGGTGCGTTATTGGCGCGCTTTGATTGCTCACAAATTCAGGCTGAACTGCGCGCCGCGCAAGCCGCAACGGCGGCGTATAAAAAAACCTATGACACCAATGTCGAACTCGACCTTTACGAAGCGGTCGGGAAGAACGAGGTTGCCGTTAGCAAGGCCAATTTGGGCAAAGCCGATGCAGAGGCCAATGCTGTTGCAGCGCAGCTATCTGACTGTGCGGTCCATGCACCGTTCGCCGGGAAAGTGGTTGAGCAACTGGCCCGGGCAAAGGAAATTGCCGCCAGTGGCCAGCCATTGCTAAAAATCCAAAGTGGTCGTGATGTTGAAATGGAACTGATCGTTCCCAGCAACTGGCTGAACTGGCTAAAACCCGGCGCAACGTTCTCGTTCAAAATTGACGAAACTGGCAACGTCATTCGCGGCCGGGTAAAACGCTTTGGTGCATCGGTTGATCCAGTCAGCAAGACGATCCGAGTGACCGGCATTGTTACCGAACGCAACGGATTGGTGCTTGCCGGGATGAGCGGCACAGCAAGCTTTGATGATCCGCGCGCCAATGGCGGGGCTGCACCAGCGCCAGTTGATGCGGCAACAGCCCCTGCGGAAGAGAAGGTGGATGGCAAGCCTTCCTGATCCTGTGGCACCAGTGCCTTTGGTAAGGGTTGAACAACCTGATCCATCCAGTCTGGCGGCTTTGTTGCAGTTTGAGGGCGATGTCCGTCGTCAGGCTAGCGTTGATGAGCTGTTATACTTCATCACCAACGAAAGCCGCCGGATCGTTCAATATGATCAGATGTTCGTCCTGCGCGAAGCGATGGTTAAGGACGGCTTTCGGGTCATCGGCGCATCCAGCATTGCCCTGATTGATCGCAACGCGCCACTGATTCAGGCCATCGAAGCCGGAGCCACTGGCCGCAAAGATGACCCGTTGGCAGTTCAACTAGACGCCGGTGACTGGTCAGACGATGCCGCCATATCCGACTATCCATTTCACCATTGGTATTGGCAGCCGATCACAAACCGCAGCGGCCATATCTTTGCAGGGTTGCTGCTTGCAAGGTCAGCGCCGTGGCGCGATGCGGACTGCATTCGTGTTCAACGCATATCGGAAACTGCGGGACATAGCTGGCTTGCGCTGACAGGGGACAAGCCAGTCCGCAAGCTGCCGAAGCTGACCAAAACAAAACGCCGCTTGGCCATTGCGGCATTGATCATCGCGGCCCTGTTCCCGGTTCGCATGACCGCGTTGGCCCCGGTCGAGGTCGTGGCGGCGCGGCCCTTTATTGTGTCTGCGCCCTATGCCGGGGTCATCGCGCGCGTCGATGTGCCGCCAAATGCGATGGTAAAGGCGGGGCAGCCGGTATTGACCTTTGAAGACATAAAGGTCCGTAATGAGATGCAGCAGGCGACCGAAAAGCTTGCCATTGCCAAGGCAAAGGTAGAGCGTGCGACCAGTGCGTCCTTTGCCGATGCGGAACAGGCGCGCGATATCGCCGCGTTGAATGCCGAATATAAGCTTGCTCAATCCGACTATGCTTATGCCCGCGACCTGATGGGCAAATCACAAATCACAGCACCCCGTGCCGGTATGGCGATTTACAGCGACCGGCGCGATTGGGAGGGACGAGCGGTGAATACCGGCGATCCCATCCTGCAAATCGCCGATCCCAAAGCCATTGCTTACCGGATTGATCTACCCACCAAAGAACAGATGCGGTTGGAGCCTGGTGCGCCGGTAAAGGTCTGGCTGGATGCGCAGCCGCTTTGGGCCCTGAATGGCCGGATTGAACAGGCAAGCTATCAGGCGCGCCCGACCGCCGATGGTATCTTGGCCTTTGCCGTTACCGCAAAACCCGATGGTAATACTCCGCGCATTGGCTCCAGAGGGACAGCGAAGCTTTATGGCGAATGGGTTCCTTTTGCCTATTCCTTGTTGAAACGTCCGATTGCCAGCGCCCGGCAATTCTTCGGGATATGACCGGCATCGCCATAGAACCGCAGGCGATGCGGATCCCCGATTTGCGGCAGGAGCTACGGATCGAACCCGGCGCACCGCAAGTTAATGGTGCACCTAGCTGGACGCTGTTCGATCCTGTGCGGCATATGTTTTTTCAGCTGGGACGGATTGAGTTCCGCATCTTCTCCCGCTGGGCTGCAGGTTCCTTTGATGGTGTAGCCGAAGATTTAAAGGCAGAAGGCATCGAAGGCGAAGAGGCGGATGCAACGGTATCGCGCGTTGTTGAATTTTCCCTGACCAATCAGCTAACCGTCAATCAGCTGGGCGACAGCGTCGCGACATTTACACAGCAGAAATCGGCACAGAAAAAAGCCTGGTGGAAATGGATGGTCGACAACTACCTATTCTTTCGCCTGCCCCTTGTTCGCCCTGCCCGTTTCCTTGAACGCACAATCGACCGCGTCGCACCGATCTGGTCAGTTAAAGTGCTATGGGGTTTTATGGCGCTCGCATTTCTCGGGTTGTTTCTAGTATCCCGCCAGTGGGATGCCTTTATGGCGTCGTTCCTATACTTCTTCAGCTGGCAGGGGCTATTTGCCTATGCCATTGGCCTGTCGGCGGTGAAGGTGATCCATGAGCTAGGCCATGCTTATACCGCTACGCGTTATGGCTGCCGCGTGCCCACTATGGGTGTCAGCTTTCTGGTGATGTTCCCCGTTCTCTATACCGATACGACCGCCGCGTGGCAGCTGCGTTCGCGCAAACAAAGGCTGGCGATAGACTGCGCAGGTGTCTCTGCCGAATTGATGGTTGCGACGATTTCGACGCTGTTGTGGGTGATGCTTCCTGAAGGGTCGCTGCGTAGCATCTTCTTTGTGCTGGCGACGTCCAGCTGGATCATGAGCCTTGCGGTCAACCTGAACCCGTTCATGCGGTTTGACGGCTATTATGTGCTGGGCGATCTGTTGGGTGTTGCCAATTTGCAACCTCGCTCCTTTGCCCTTGGCCGCTGGAAAATGCGCGAGTTGCTGTTTGATCTGGGCGAGGAAGCACCAGAGGATGTGCCGCATCGGCTGCGACGCGGGCTGATCATTTATGCGTGGATGACATGGGCGTACCGGCTGATGCTTTTCATCGGCATTGCGTTGCTGGTTTATTATATGTTTTTCAAACTGCTGGGTGTCATCCTGTTCTTTGTCGAAATGGCGGTATTTGTCGCACGACCGTTTTGGATGGAATTTAAAGAATGGTATGCACGCAAAGACGCTATTTTCGCAACGCGGCGCGGGCGGTTATGGCCGTGGATATTGGGCGGGCTTTTCATTCTGGGCTGCTTGCCATTAGACCGCCATATTACTGCACCTGCGATACTCGCGCCAATAGACGCGGCTGGCATAGTTTCTGGCGACCCTGCACGCATCGAACGCATTCTGGTCCGTAATGGACAGGCCGTTAAAGCCGGCACAATCATCGCCGAACTTAGCGCACCAGAGGTCGAGGCATATCGCAGCCAGAGAGGCGTGCGCATCGCCCAGCTAGAAGAACAGCTTGCCCGCGCCCCGGCGGATGCAAAAGATCTTGCCAATCTGGCCGTGCTGGAACGCGAACTTGCAACCGAACGCGCCGCGTCCCAAGGAGCGGACAGGCGCCGACAACGACTGGTGCTGCGCGCACCTGTTGACGGTGTCGTCAGCGATATCATGCCCGATATGCATTCGGGGCGCTGGCTTGGCGGATCGGAAACTGTCGCCCGCATCGTGACCCCTGGCCGCTATGACATTCAAGCCTATGTGCAAGAGGATGATAACTGGCGCGTTCAAGAAGGCGCGCAGGGCCGCTTTGTGCCTGATGATTTGGCGCAACCATCGCGGCCGGCAAAGCTGGTGGAACAGGCCGCCGCCGCACTGCAATTTTTGGATCAGCCGATGCTTGCATCGACCAATGGCGGGCCGATTGCTGTGACCGAGGATGCAGGAAAGCATTTGAAGCCGCGCGAAGCCTATTACCGCATCCGGTTCCTTGCCCCCATTGATACCCGCAAACGCACTGCCCTTATCCAGCCGATCTCGGGCAGCCTGATTATCGAGGCTCCTGGAACCAGCCTGTTCGGCAGCCTGCTCCGCTCCTTTACCCGGATTATCCGTAGTGAATCATCCCTTACCTCCTGAACCGGCAACTGCCGAGCTTGAGCTTGAGCTGAAGCAATGGCACCGCTGGGCGGCATGGGATCGCTTTCCGTTATACGCAGTGCTGCTGGTGCTTGCGGCATTCCTGATCGGTATGGCCGCATCGTCACTAAAATGGGGTGCATCCCCCTATGAAGTCAGCGCAAATATCGGTCAGCCACCGCCGGTTGAACCGTTGCTGTTAAAAGCCGTCGATAAGGACACCGCCAAAAAGGTAAATGATGCGGTTGCGTTGACCCAATCGCCCGTTCCGCCAGCAAAGGGCTTTATCTTCAGCGGCAGTCCAGCCGATTTCGAACGCGCCACCGATTGCCTTGCGGCAACCATTTTTTATGAAGCAGGCGCAGAGGCAATGACCGGGCAGATGGCTGTGGTGCAAGTGGTGCTGAACCGCGTGCGTCACCCCGCCTATCCCAAAACCGTGTGCGGCGTAGTGTTTCAGGGACAAGAACGGCGCACAGGATGTCAGTTCAGCTATAGCTGCGATGGTTCAATGGCGCGGCGTCCCTCGCCCACTGCATGGGCGCGGCATCGCGGGCTGGCACAGGCAATGTTAAAGGGGCTGGTGTATCCCCCCGTTGGCCTTGCCACACACTATCACACCGATTGGGTGCTGCCCGCATGGAGCGCAAAGCTGGATAAGGTTCGCGTGGAGCGCACGCATTTGTTCTTTCGCTATCATGGCTATTGGGGAACACCGGCGGCGTTTCGCGGGAAAGTGGGCGGCACGGAACCGGCCTTTGCCAAAATGGCTGCTTTGTCGCCCTCCCATGCGGCGGCAAAGCTGGCCGATGCAGAAATGCCGCTTGATCCCGCGCTTACGACAGAGGAAGAGATGAAGGCGGCCCTTGCCCTTGCTCCTGCTGATCTGGATCATGTTTCGACAACGCTGGAGCCCGAGGATAAAAGCAAAGAGGTGTTCCTGATCTATGTCGATCCGCTGCTTGATGGCGCGGCGCTTACCGGCATGGCCGAAAATGCCTGTGGCGGGCGAGAGACCTGCAAGGTTTTTGCATGGGCTGATCAGGCATTGATGCCGCGCGGCCTGCCGCTTGAGCCCGGCGAGCGATCGTCCATGGCGTTTAGCTATGTACGCACAGGGGCGAAAAAGGCGTCGGTTCAAAAATGGAACTGCGCGCTTTTCCCGCGTGATGTGAAGTCGCAGTGTATTTGAGCAACGGCTCACTACCCTAACAAAAAAAGCCCCCGCATCGCAGGGGCTTTTTTTGTGGCGGAGACGGTGGGACTATCGTAGCATTGAATTTATTATATAAATTATATTTTTATTGGTTTAGCCATAACTTTAGCCATAGTATTGGCATCGGCTCGCAGCGGGCCACTGCGAACTATGACAGACTACAATCTTAGGCTTGGTTGATTTCGCTGTGCAAGGTAAGTGTATTATTTTGTGCATTACGAACAACAAAGCGTTGCAATACTCGCTCCGCGGGCATGCAGCCGCTCGTGGCAGCAGATAGTGCTGTCACCATCTCGCACACGAATTGGGGGTGCAGTCGAAGGATTGCACAAGTGGGATAACTACCGCCGCAGCTAGTAATAATATCATGGTATAGCTCACTTCATGCTTTTGTTTCCTCGCTAAGCAGGAGATCGGTCAACAACTCAGCATGTTCGACCATTCTGGGTTCGTTTCCGGCTAGGCGGCGACTTGTCGTTAGACTGGCAACCAGCAAGTCGATGGTTGCCTTATCTACCAGACCAGCGTCGCGCAGAGCGGAGATAGCCATGGTTGCGGCAGTCGAGGCGTAAAGCGCAAATGCCAAGGCGGGATCCGGGTGTGGTTCATTGGCCATCTGTTATTCCCTTTCCGCAATTGCCATCAGCTGCGACGGAAATGGCTGCGCCAAGCTAGCAGCATCGACGCCATCTAGCCAACTTTGATAATCCTCTGGATGCAAAATCACTGGCATCGCCTTTGGGTGGATTGGCGCAATCATCGGGTTAGGATCGCACGTCAGAAAAGCAAAGATGTTGCCCGCGTCACTAGGCCGCCAAATGCCCGCAAATGCTGATAGAGGCGCACCGGGCACGGTAAACCAGACTTCTTCCCTGCCTGCATTCGGCTTAGGCTCTGCAAAGGCTGAGAACGGTACAAGGCAACGCTGCTGAGGCTTTGCCAGCATAGACCGCCAAAATGGGCTGGAAAGGTTGCGCACATTGGTAATGTGCTTTGTGACAGTGCTGTCTGGTCGCTTTCCTGCCATGGTCAAAGGAACGCCCCATATCATGTTATCTGTAAATGCACCGTCCTGCCCATTGCGGACGATTAACGCTGCTTTCCTTGGCCAAGCTTCACTGGGGGCCGATCGCAGTTCAGGAGGCAGCGGACGGCTAATATCCCAACCGATATATTCGCGCCATGTCGATATCCTCTCGGGAATGTTGCGATAATGATTGCACATAGCGTTACCCCGATTCCTTGCCTTGCAATTATGTTCCTATAATGTTCTTATGCTCGCCTGCCTGGTTCGAGCAAGACTTATGAGACGACCAGAAACTGTTGAACACCTCTACTTAGACTTTGACGGCTTTTTTGCGTCGGTTGAACAGTTGCGCGATCCTAGATTGCGGGGGCGACCTATCGGCATTGTCCCCTATGAAGGCGGGCGTTCGTGCATCATCGCCTGTTCACGCGAAGCCAAAGCGCGCGGCGTCAAAAACATCATGATGGTCGATGAAGCCAAGCGCATTTGCCGCGATCTGGTTTTAGTGCCGCAAAAGCCCGATTTATACAGGCGCGCACATAACGAGCTTATCTCGCAAATAGGGTCGGTTATTCCTGTCGATCAGGTCAAGTCGATTGACGAACTCAGCTGCAAGCTGGACGAAGGGCAAAGGGCTGATCCTGCTGGCGTGGCAGCGGCAATCAAGCGAGCAATCCGCTATAATATCGGGGCAAGCATAACATGCTCTATCGGCTTTGCCGCCAATCGCCATTTGGCCAAGATTGCAGGGGGGACGCAAAAGCCCGATGGGCTTTCGATCTGGCGACCTGAGGCTATGCCCGCCCCGTTATTGAAGCTGCCCCTAGACGATATACCCGGCATTGGAAAACGGATGGAAATTCGGCTGGCAAAGGCTGGCATAACGACAATGGATGCTTTGCTGGCAACGCAACCAAAGCAGCTTCGCGCCCTATGGCATAATGTGACCGGCGAACGGCTTTGGTATGCCTTGCACGGCTATGCGATTGAAGCGCCCCCTGCCGAACGCGGTATGTTTGGCCATGCGCGGGTTTTGCCGCCCGATGCGCGCACCTTAGCCGATGCTAGGATTATATCGCGCCTGTTGCTTGTGAAGGCCGCAAGGCGGGTGCGCAGGGCCGGATATTACACAAAGTCGATCACGCTATGGATGCAGTATTATGAGGGCAGCGGTTTTGACAGCCTTAGATTGCCACAGGTTAATGACGATCAAGCCTTGCTAACAGCACTCGCAAAGCTTTGGGGACGCTTTACCAGCCGCTTGACCAGCAAAACACGGGTATTGCGCGTTGGTGTAACCCTTGGCGATCTAACGACTGCCAACAATCGGCAACTCGATTTTCTGTTGGATGACGATACCGAACGGCAGAAATGGGAGCGGCTGGGGATGGCGCTTGACCGGCTGAATATCAAATACGGCAAGACCGTTGCCAGCGTTGGCTTCTGGCAACCGCCGCCCGGTGGCAATGTTGGCGGTAAAATATCGTTCACGCGCATACCGAGCGCAGAGGATTTTTGGTGAACTGGAAAAGCAACATCCAAATTCTCGATTTAGAGGCAAGCGACCGTCTGGAATTGACTTGCCGGAAATGTGGGACATTTAGGTGGCTGACTGGGGCAGAGCTTCATGCGCGCAAAGGAAAAGAGCGGCTAACATTGGGGGAAGTTGAAAATCGCGCCCGTTGTCGCCAGCGCGGGTGCGGCGGTGCAATGCGCATGGCCATGCCCGCGCCACAAGATACGGCGGGCTTTGTTGGCGGGATTGCCTAAATCGGACCCAAAATCAGGCTAAGTAAAATGCAAGCTAGGGGACTAGATGATTGACTGCGCCTCCTGAACTTGTTGAAAGGCCACACATAGGCGGCGTTGCTCGTGCTGCGCTGAGTTGCTTGGCTAGCGGCGTTGAGAGAAAGGTCTTTGCGAGAGCTGGACGGCGGTCGATCTGTTTGGAATTAAATGCACTGTCGTAGTAATTCCTAAATAAATATCCACTGAATCTCGCAGTCTTTATAAATTCTTGCCTGAAAAACAGGATTTGCTTGATATTCATATGTGACTAGAGCAACTGAACTTTCATCATAAGACAGCGAATTTCTATCAACTTTGCTATCTTTTAAAAATTTCATTTCGTATTTTGATAGAACTAATCCATTTTTAGACGTTTTTTTTGACTCCTCTAAAGATATATTTATTCGTTTGATAATAATACTATCACTGATATCGGAGCAATATTCAGTATTGACGCATCCATTCAATAAAAAAAGACTTAAAATTACTATTTTATTTAGCATAATGAACTATTCCGGTTGCAACGATGTACTGCTCTCCATAGAAATAAATATCATAATCTTTTCCACCTCCTTTTTGTTGTTTTCTTTTTCCTTCAGCTGTTAATATATTACCTATTGCACTTCGATTTTTATCATGCAAATAATCTTGTCTATCACGTACACCTGCAACTCTTGCATTTATTTCAAATGCTCCATTCTTTTTTGCATTCACAGTCAAATATACATTCACAGCAAATCGTCCAATTGCGGTTTGCTGTGCATATGGAGTTTTACCTCCGATTTGTCCTCCGGCATTTAGGTCAGTTATAGTGAGACCCACTGGCTCTCCAGTCTTAGCGGCTTCAATAATTGCGTCATTTAAAGGTGAACCGGCCTGCTGAGCGTACGAATTCAATGAACCACCCAAATCAGCAATACTAACTGTTGTGAAGTCAGCATACCTATCTGAACCGTCGCCGGTTTGCGCGTGCCCATTGACCGCACTAGGACTTTGTGGATTTATTGTTTTTGAACCGGCAGGGGGAGATTCTGAGTAAACCGCTAAAACACGACACTGCACGGCAGTGCTATTCCTTACAAGTGTTCCAGTAGTACATAAACCGCTTGGATCAACCTTATTAACCGGATCATTCCCTACATACCCGTACAGGTTCATTTGATCCTTATACCCCACAGGATCAGTCTGCATGAACCTGCCCAGCGTGGGTGAGTAAATCCGCGCCTTGTAATAATACATGCCAAGCTCGGGTAGCCATGCTTGGCCTGTGTAGCTGAACCGCCCTCCTGCTGCCACGCTGGCGTTACCGTTGCCGGGGATGCCCCATTCGTCGAACGTGTTCTTGGCCGTCACTGCGCCTGTATTATCGCTGATCGCAACAATGCTGCCCTGATGGTTGCTGTGTAGCCATTTGGGATTGGCAGTGCCGCTGCCTTCATACGCCACGACCGGATCATCAACGCTGACCCCGTGGAGATAGCGGCGTAGCAATGTGCCAGTGCCGTTAAACTCCGCCACCAGCTCATCGCCATCGTGCAGGAACCGCGTCGTGGTCGCAACCGTCCCCGCGCTGGTTTCATACAAGCGCCCCATAGGATCATAACGCATCGTTGCGTTGCTGCCGCCTGATGCTTGGATCAATCTGTTTTCCACATCATAGCCATAGCTGTTCGTGCCATCCGACGTCAGGTTGCCATTGGCATCATAGCCGAAAACGGCAGGTCCTGCACTGGTATATTGATTGAGGCCGTTGACCGCATAATTGCGGCTGACATTGACAGCGCCGGTCCAGACATAAGCGTCGTTCGATGTGCTGCGCTGCGTCACTTGGCTGGACGGGCTATAGGCATCAAGGCCATAAGTGACGTCGTTTGCCGTGCCGGTGGTGTCATGCACGATGCTGGCGAGGCGACCGGCGGTGTCGGGCGTAAACGTCGAGACCTGCGCAAACCGCCCTGTCTGGCTGCTGCGCATCCCGCGATTGTTATACGCATAAGTCAGCATGTTGATGTTGCTCGCTTGCGGGCCTTCATACACGGTCTTCATCCGGTTCAAGCCATCATAGTCATAGCTGGTCCGTGTGGCGTCGAACCAGTCAAATTTGCTGCGATTGCCATTCTTGTCGCGAACATAAGACAAGTTGCGCGTAACACCGTCCATAATAAGCGACGAGGCATTGGCGCGGCCAAAGCCATCATAGCTGGTCGTGATACCCTCACCAGTTGCGTTGTCGAACCTTGCATAAAGCTGGAGCCCGCGAAGGTCATAGCCGTAATACACATCGCGTTTGTGCGTGGCAGCGAGTGTCGTGCGCAGGTTGGTTGCGTCAACGTGTTTAACGGTCGGGCGGTTGAGGTTGTCATATGTATACGCAATGACGCTGCCATCGCGCTTTACCAGCTTTGCACGGTTGCCATTGCGATCATAAGAGTATTTCTCGCAATCGTCGCTGGCGTTGCGGGTATTAACCGGACCGGTGATGCCGCCGACTTCTGCGATAGTGCCGATGTTACAGCTTGCCGAGACTGCACCATTGGTTTTGCTAGGCATACGCCACGCGGCTAGCCGGTCATGACCATCATAGCGATAGGTCGCAAGGTTGCCATTGGCGTCCTTCACCGTCGCCTGTTTACCGTTATTAGTATAGGTATAGGTGACATAATCCTGTTGCAGCGCAGTGCCGAACGCTTTTTTGACCACCAGCAGCTGGCTGGCAACATCATAGACATTTTTGGTGATCCGATCCCCGCCAAAGCTGCCTGCTGTACCAAGCGTGCAAGCGTTGCTACCGACAGCAGGAATGGTCAACAGGTTCATCCGCGTTGCAGCGCAATCAAGACGTCCTTGGACATCGTAAGTGTATTGCGCAGCAGAGACGACTACACCGGTCGAGGATTTACCAATATCCTGTACCTTGCGGTCGAGCGTGTCATAGACGGTCTCTACACTGGACAGGACGGTAAAGTCCGCGCCCCATGCCGAGGGGGCGATGCTTTCAGGCTTCCACACCGCAAGCTCGCCTGTTTCAACCTTGGTCACGCGGCCTGATGCATCATAGGTTGTGCGTGATGCCGCAAATTGCAGTGGGCCTGTTCCATCAGGGTCTGGCGCGATGGTGCCCGTTGGCCTGTTGGCCGCATCATAACGGGTGGCCGATGTGTAAGCCGATGGAGCGGCTTGCGCAAAGGCCAGCGATGGAGCGAGGAGCAATGTGCCAATGGCAATGGCGCGGGCTGAGGTACGCAGCGTAAGAGCAGTGCGGATCATGGGCAGGTGCTCCCTGTTCCCATAGGCTGCGTCTCGGATATTTTGCGCCCCTGTGCGTCATAGGTAAAACAGGTGCGCAGCGTTTCCAATACGCCGCTGCTGCCGGTCGCGGTGACGGTGATGCCGCGTAGCAATAGATAGTTGGGGCCGCTGTCAGGACCGTAATCATAATCGGTGACAACTTCATCAGTTGCGCCGCCCACACAGGCATTGCCGACCGTTGCGGTAGTCTTGCATGTGCGTTCTTTCGATTTCAGCATGATGCCGGACGGCGAGCGCACAAAAGAGCCGCTGCCATTGTTATACCATGCAAAGCGCTGGACATATTCAATACGGCGCGCAGGGCGGATGCCACTAGGGTCAGCAGGCTTGGTTTCCTTGGAGAGAGCACCAAAGCTGGTCCACTCATAATCGGAGATATTGCCCTTTGCATCCTTGACCGTTAGCGGGCGGTAGCAATAGGCAAAAGCATTGTCTGCGCATAGCGGATCGGTCGGGAATGTTGCCTCCTCAACTATGTCTGGAAGGCCAGAACCAGTTTTGGCCTTAACGGTCTTCTTCGTGATGTGACCCATAATCGGAGCGTAGACAATCTCGACGGCGTTACCTTCGGGCATTTGCAGCCTTGTCACTCGACCAAAAGTGTCGTTGGTGATAAGCGTAATGCGGCCCAGCGCGTCTTGTTCCTTGGTGATCGCAGCTTTAGCAGCGTTGGCCTTGCGCCCCTCGGTGATCCAGACCTTACGAAAGTAGCTTGATGGTCCGGTGATCGTAACGGTACGGCCCACCACATACGGGCTGTTTGTGATGCTATTATTCAGCGCGTGCGAATAGGCATAGTTCCATGTTTGCGTCCCACCCTTCACCACCGAAGTCAGAAGCGGCCCCCTTTCATCGCTCACCGTTGAGGAAGCGACAATCTGATCAGAAGTATTTGTTGGCGGTCGATACCCGCCTGCCGCAATATTGCCGTTCACCCCTAAAGTGTTTTGCAAATTGCCCGTCCAGACAGCTCCCGCCATGTCGCTTGCGCCACCTGCTGGATAAGTGACGCTTGCAATCGGCGTTGTAAATTCTCCTTCGCGGTAAATTGCTGCCGCAGACGGAACAGCCCATCCTACATTCACTGGATCGTTGCTGGCGTAGGTAATCCGCAACTGGAAACCGCGATTGGACGTTACCGTGGTCGGCCTCAAATTTCTCGTTATTGCAGAGACTACATAAGTGTCATATCCAAAATCGAGGGTGATCCCATCCGGATATATGATCTGTGACGCCCAATAGGCAAACGTGTTGTTGCCTTGCCCCGGCTGCGTTCCGCCTGTGATAACTTGCGAAGCAGTTTGATCGTAGCGAATTTGCTTTCCGGTCCCACCTTGCGTGAAAACGAACAATCCGGGCGCACCGAGTGTAAACCCTGGGCTCCCTACCAGCGCGCCATGACGTCCAGATTGGGAGGCACAAGTGTCTGCAGGGCACTCGAAGCGCTCTGAGGTGCCCTCTCCGATCCGAAGATCAGCATTGGTCTGCGGTTCTCCGGCAAGGCCGATGAAACGGGAGCCTGAGAGATAGTTTACAATATCCTGAATACGAGTGATCGACAATTCGGGCGCAACAGGCGCAGAGAGCGGTGGCACAGGAAAAGTAATCTTGCCGGACAGCAAATCCACGCCGTTAGGATCGGTAATAGATTTGAGTGGTTCAAAACCCGCCGGGCGTTCCTGCGCGTAGGCGGTGGATGCAGTCGATAAAAGCGCAAGAAAAATAATGCGCCCAATAACTGCCCGCTTCTGCATACCACGCCACTTGATTGTCGAAATCTGTGCCATAGGATCTGCCCCCACTGTCATTGTGAACATTGCGCGAAGGTCCCTGTAGTAACTATGGTCAGATTGCCCGTCGATGTTCCCCCCAGCGAGTCTTTCACCGAGTATGTCGCAGCAGTTGATTGGGCAAAGGATGCGCCATTCACCTGAATTGAGCTTGCCGAAATAACGGTTGCCGATGCAGTATCGAGCGGCGGCAAAGTGACTGACAGAACTGTTAATGGCAGATTACCCTCGGGGTCAGTATCGTTAGCGGTAACATTGATCGTTGTTGTGGCAGTGCACAGAACAGACACAGAATCTGCATTTGCAACAGGTGGCAAATTGCCCGATGGCGGCGGCGGAGGAGGAGGAGGAGGTGGTGGTGGTGGTGGTGGTGGTGGTGTTCCACCGCCTCCAGATACACCGCTTGTGGTCTGATTGGAACGGTTCCCAGCGGGGTCATAAGCAGTCGTCGTTTGAGATCCTGTCGCAGGCCCGCCCGACTTACTACTTGAAATCAAGCGTCCCAATTCATCATATTGATGCGTGACAGTTTCAGATGCATGGGCCGTTGCGGGCAGCACATAGACAATCGCTGCAAGACCAGCGGAAAACCCAAATTGTATCGATGGCACACAAAGCCGCATAGACCCTACCCCCTCAGGACTGGTGAAATTCTATAGACCCTATCTTATTATTGATGTGTGACTTTCATTTCTCTTCTGACTTGTCAATATAGTATCTAGTATTTAATACTGAATCTAGATTGTTCACTAACCAGGTCACTGTCTAGTCGTTTTACCCGCTGAACTGCGAACCTGCTAACACCATATCCCTTGTCTAGAGAACCTAGCGATAAACCCCGTTTGCGCTTCCGCTCAAAATCTGGGTACAATCGCCATAAAGTGCACTGTTTTGCACTAGAGCCATAAAAATGTCGGCGTGTTTATGCGGCTTTCCATGACGTTTGACGAATTCACGGCTCTGGCCGCATCACAGCCGCTCCAGCATAGGGGTCATATCCATTAGGCGTATTGGCGACCGGTTGCGGTTTGGCAAAGTTCGGCGGCGGTGGACCGCTTGCAGCAGGGGGGACAACCTCGTTCACAGCCGATGATCGCAGCCCATCTGCAATCCCCCTCGCCCCGAACAGCAAGAAACATCCAAACACGACCGCAAGCCCACGCCGGATATCGATCCTGCCTGAAAGCATCGAAAAGCCAAGCCAAGCTATAGCGATGACGGCTATTGTTGTGGCGAGCGGACCAAAGAGCAGACCACTGACCCAGCTCGCAGAAGCACCAATCGCTCCGGTTGGCGGCGCGTCAGCAAGGCTTGCTTGCTGGATGACGGCGGCGATCATTGGCGCAGCTCGATGGCCGTAACCACCCGTCGCCCGTCGATGCGCCCAAGCTGGACGTAAACATCGATGCTCGAGCGGACGTAATGGGCGATGCTCTCCCGATCGAGATGCGTCCCTGATTCCAGCACCAGCAGCACCAACTGTTCAATCGCGCGTTCGGGGCTGTCGGCGTGGATCGTGGTCATCGATCCGGGGTGGCCGGTGTTCACGGCGCGCAGGAATGTGAATGCCTCAGGTCCGCGCAACTCGCCAAGGATAATCCGGTCAGGCCGCATCCTGAGAGATGCATTGAGTAAGTCCTCCATCGATACCACCGCTTCGCCGAGCGCGCTACGCGATGCAATGAGGCCGATGGCATTTTCATGCGCGATTTTAAGCTCCGGTGTGTCCTCGATCAGGATCAATCGTTCGGCACGATCGACCTCTTTCAAAAGCGCGTTGAGGAATGTGGTCTTTCCACTCGATGTGCCGCCAGAGATAAAGATGTTACACCGCTCTTTGACCGCGGTTTTTAACAAGCCCGCAAAGTCACCCTTCTGTTGCAATGCCTTGAGATCCGCTTGCACAGGCGTTCGCGCTGTCTGCGTGGCCAACGCATCGAACGCACCTGCTTGCGCATAGGCATCAATGTCGAGATCATTGACGACATATTTGCGGATAGCGATAGCAACATCACCGCGTGTTGCAGGCGGCAACGCAATCTGCACGCGCGATCCGTCAGTCAGGCTTGCCGAGAGCAAGGGATGTTCGCGGCTGATCCCCTGTGCAGATTGTGCAGCGATCTGGCGCGATAGTCGTTCAAGGATCGCACTATCGAGCCCTCTGATAGCGATGCGCTCGGCCAACCCGCCCAAGCGCTCGACCCATATCACATTAGGGCGGTTGATATAGATATCGGTGACGTCGCTTGCTTCCAGATAGGGCCCAAGCGGGCCTAGATAATGTTCGAGATAGACCGTCTCACCCATACAGCGTCACTCGACTGCGGAAAAATCAAGATCACGCGCGACGAACACGGCAATGCGCGTGCCGTGCCGGACCTTCAACGTCGGCTTGGGTGGAGGTTGGATCAGCTGCGAAGTTGCTCCCTGTGCTGTATTGGGAAGCGCAACAACCACACCGTTGCTGCTAGTGACCGCACGAGAGGCGACCGCCGCTCCAAAGTCGATAGTGGATTGCAGGAGCGCGCCCAAAAGCCGCTCACCAAAATGCGTATCGACGCTGCCCTTGATCCCTGCCCGGCCCAATTGGTCGGATGCAGGAGAATCCAATGATATCGTTGCGCCGTCGGGACGGATCAGGCGCGTCCAGATAATCGCTGCGCGGTTCTGCCCTGTGCCAAGATCGCCCTTATACTCACCAAACAATTTGCTGCCTTTGGGGACGAGTATCTGTGTGCCAAGCGCATTGTATACGGGCGTTGAGATCATCGCACGCACCTGACCTGATTGTGTGGAATCGAGCGCGGTTTCAAGGACAGCATAGATCAGCGTACCTTGCGATACGAGATAGGTGCGATCACCACCACCCACCGCCATAGCCTTTGTCGCTTGTGGCGTAGCGCTGGTTGCGCCTGTCACTGCAGCGACCGCTGCCTGCGCAATATCATAGACGATCCCCGGCGCACTTCGGCCCGGCTCAGGGGCTGCTGGTTGCAGCGGCGGCGGGGCATAGCTGGGTACTGGTGCTTGCGGCGCTATTGAAGCCACATCCACAGGCGGGCGCGTCCGCGTTAGTCGAACCGGCGGCAGTTGTGGTGTTAAGGGAACCGGCGATGCACTCAGCGGCACCAAGCCGGGGGTTTGCGGCCCCATAGGACCATAGCTTTCGGGGATCAAAAGCTCTGCGCGCGGTGCGGTAGCGATGGCATAGTCTCTGGGTGACGGGACAACAGGCGCGTCGTTCGACCGGCGGTTAGCCTCAAGACCTGTAAACAGCAAAATACCGCTCAGCATGATCCCGCCCAAACCCAACCAAAGGCTCCGGTTGCCGCGATCCTCGCCGACCAGCGGTAAGGTCTCATCAAGGGGAAGTGCTTCACTCATCATTGCCCCCCTTCATCGCTTTACGCGTCGCATAAGCGGTTTTGCGGTCGAGCCGGAACACCAGCTTCTCGGGCGTTCCCGGAATGACAAAGCGCCCATCCTGCATTTCGCCATTGACCAGCGCCTCGTTGCCATTTTCGATCATAAAGATTCCGGGCAGTGCTACGTCTTCGGGCCATTCGATAATCGTGCGCATCCCTTCTTGATACACGCTCGCTGGACGGATCGCCTTTGCGCCCGATAGGCTGTATTCAAAGCTTGGCTCGATATTGACCGTCGCCGTCCCCCGCGATGGGGCCGGATAGATGACTTTGACATGATAGGCGCTTGTTTCACCATAGCCGCCCGGCGGTGCCAGTTCGAAATTATAGACACGGCCTGCAGTCACTACGCTCATATTGGTGATGGCACTTGCGCTGACATTCTTCACAAAGAAGAAATCGCCGCGCTTGCCCGCTGACACCTGCCACGCCGCACTGTCGCCAACGCCGATGGTCTGAATGGTTTCGCCGGGGGCCAGCTCGACCAATGTCTGTACGCCCGGTGCAACCGACAACCGCACAATCTGCGCAGGATTATATTCAACGGTCTGAATGCGCGGATCGCCGTCGCCGGGCTGCGGATAAGTTTGTGCGCTTGCTGGCATCGCAGCCAACACCATCGAGGCGAGCAACAGCCTCACCGGACTGGCGCTTGTGGTTGTGGGTTGGGGGGCGACGCGACGGGGCCGGGAAGCGGCGCTGACACATTAGCAGGCGGAAGCGCTGACGCTGAAGGTTCAACGGTAAGCGTTTCGGCATCCTTGCGGTAATCAATCACCTCAAAACCCAGCGGGTTCACATAGCGATCCTCGACCGTCATGGGCGCATTGGAATAGCGATATTTGATGACTGCGACCCAGTTCTCAGTCGGTTGCTCGGTGCCGCCTTGGTCACGGCGAACGCGGGCAAAGCGCACCAGAGCGCTATTGTCCGAAAGCTGCGAGACCGAGCGCACCGTCACTTCGATCACTGTGCTGCGCGGGAGTTGCGCCAAAGGGCTTTCGGGGTTGGTCGCCTGCATCGCGCCCACATAGCGGCTTTTGTTGGGGCCCGACGACCAGAGCGCCACCTTTTTGAACTGGCCCTGCACCGTTGCGATATCGAACCCTTCACGTGCCTCGACATATTGGACGAGGAAGGACTGGGTCAGCGCCTTGCTGGGCGCAATCTGTTGCGGTTTGGACGGATCAAGGGCTTGCACAAAACCGGTTTGCTTATCGACCAGAAGCGTATGCGGCTCGACCGTCTTTAGCGGCAGCATAAAGACGATCGCAATGGCAAGCAGAAAAGCGATAGCCGTTGCTACCATCGCAACGATCCAAGCAACTTTGCGCGATGCGTAGATTGATTGCGTGCGCTCGTCCGCCCAGCTTCCAGCATTAGCATAATAATCGTCGAGTTTTTCGCGTGTATCGGTTGTCATGATGCAGGTTTTCGTTTGAGGGCTTGATTGCCGACGCGGCGCGAGGGTGCCGGATAGCTGCGGCCAAGCGGGACTGGGTTGTTGGTTCCAGTTGCGCGCTGCGCGCTACCAATTAGCGAAGCACGGTCCGGCATTCCGCCATTACTGGTCAATCCCGAAGCCCCTTTACCCTCTCGGTCGAGCGTTTGCTTCATCACCTGTGCAATCTCTTGCGCGCGCGTTCGTTCGGACAGATTGTCGTTGGCTGCAGTATTCGTGGATCGTCCTACTGCAGCTTCACTTGGGAAGCCTTGCGCTGCGCGTTCGATCACCGCCTGTACCTTGGTGACAACCGCCGACGCAAAGGCAATCCGCAGCACAAGCGCAAACATGCCCAGCATGATAAGCGAAAACGCCAGCGTCAGTGCAAGCAGCTCGAACGGTGCAGAGAGGGTCGCAATCCGGGCAGCGCGGTATGCCAGCACTTGGCTCAGCCATGGCTCGATAATCGCCAGTTGAACCCCCAGCACGATAGCAAGGCCGATTGACCCGATTGCAACCGCGATCAGCGAACGCAGCCATCCAAAGAACAGGAAGCGCGTGGCATCAAACAACAGGAAGCCCGCAAACAGCGGCGCAAGGGCAAGGAATAGCCCGCCCGCCAGACGCAGCAGTCCAAAGCTACTGATGATGCTCGCAACGAACAGCGTCTTCCCCCAGCCCAGCGCAGTATCGTCAGCCATTGGCGGCGCAACGGCGCCTTGCGGCACGCGCGACGAGGCATCGAGCCGTCCGCTACCAGCGACCACAAGCGCCATAATGCCATTGTCCACGCCTTGCAGCCGGGCCGCCAATCCGCCGTCAGATCCCGGCAAAGCCGAAGCTTGACCGATGGACGCAGATATCTCTGCCGGTCCTTTGAGCACAACATCGTAAACTGCAGTGCGGTAGGCGGGCCAGCTGGCGGTCAGCGCCAAGACAAAACCCACCTTCAACGCGCTTGCCACCCATTCATCAAGGCCCAGCGGACGACCCGTGAGGAAACGAATGCCGATCACAGCGACAAAAATGGCCAACAGCGCGGTCAACGCAAACGACAATGGCGACCCCGAAGCGGCAAGCGCCTGATAGCCGCCGCCGCCTATGGTCTGCGCTTGGCAGTCGAGATTATTAAGGGTCGTCGCTAAGAACCCAGAGCCAGTGGGAGGTGCAGTGCAACTCATACCACTTGCTCCAAAAGCTTTTGCAGCCAGTTGGATTTATCATTCGCGCGCAGTTCATCGGCCATCCGCACAGTCTTTTCGCGGCCTGACAGGACGGTCAGCAATTCAGGCTCCCCTGTCAGGTCAAGCCGCACGACAACGCTTTCGCCGCCATGTTTGATCAAGAAACAATGTGCGCTGTCGGGCAGCGTCCTGACCAGATCAAGCTCATGCTCGGTCAGACCAAAGCCTGTGCAATAATCCTCGTGCGCCGCCTTGGGATTGACCATGAAAATCTGTGTTGCGGCCTGTTCGATAATCGCGCTCGCAATTTTGGAATCAAGCGCATCGCGGGCACTTTGCGTTGCGAAACCAACAATGCCATTGCGCTTGCGGATGGTCTTCTCCCAATCCTTGATCCGCCGGACAAAGACGTCATCGTCGAGTGCCTTCCAGCCTTCATCCACAACGATAATGGCAGGCGTCCCGTCAAGCCGCTGTTCGACGCGGTGGAACAGATACATCATGGCAGGCGTTCGCAATTGCGGATCATCAAGGATCGCGGTCATATCAAATCCGACCACACGCGCCGTCAGGTCGGTTCCATCTTTGCTGTTATCAAACAGCCACGCATGTTCGCCATTACCCCAATATGGCTTCAATCTGGACCATAGGTCGGTACCATGCGGGCGCGCACCGCCTCTAAACAGTTCGACCAAATGCTTTAGGCGGCGATGCGGTTTGGGTTGCGCAAAATTGGCGTCAATGGCGTCCTTGATCTGCGCCTTTTCTTCAACACTCACCCCGCCTGCCAATTGCGCCACCCAATCGATCAAAAACTGGCGGTTCGTTGGATTATCTTCGAGCTGCAACGGATTGAGCCCCGAGGGAACATCGGGATGCAGCCGGTCATAACTGCCGCCCATCGCGCGAATGAACAGGTCGGCACCGCGATCTTTGTCAAAGAAGATAATGCGCGGATCATATTTGCGTGCTTGTGCCAAAAGGAAATTGAGCACCACGGTCTTACCGGAACCAGACGGGCCAATGACCGTAAAGTTACCCAGATCGCCATGGTGAAAGTTAAAGAAATACGGCCCCGCCGCTGTGGTCTCAAGCAGCGATACCGCCTCGCCCCAATGATTGCCGCTTGGCGTTCCCACAGCAAAATTATGCCCGCTTGCAAGCCCTGCAAAATTGCCGGTCGAGACAATCGCACTGCGGGTAATATATTTGAAGTTGGCTGGAAACTGCGCCCAGAATGTCGTCTCTAGGCCAATATCCTCCCGCACCGCATTGATGCCCAGATCGGCAAGCGATGCGGTGACATCGGCGACATGGCGGTCAATTTCCTCAAGCGTCTCGCCATGCACAGCAACGCTCATATGATGCTCGCCAAAGCCTGCGCGGCCTGCGGCAACCTGATCCTTTGCGTCGGACAGTTCGCTGCGCAGGGATACAGCTTCATCCTCGGCTGACCGCATCCGGCGCAAAGCTAGGTTCATTTTGCCAAGTGCCAATTGCCGATCAACAAAAGCAAAGGACTGGCTGACGGTCATCTCGCACGGCAACCGCATCAAGGCATCGAACATACCCGGCGTCGTGTGCGCCGCATAATCTTTGACTGACACAATCGCGCTGAACCGGCGGTCCATATGGCCATTAGCCGATAGCTCGATAGCATTGCGGCCAAAGCTGATCCGTCGCGAAGGGATATGCAGCCCCAAATCTTCATAGGGCAGCTGCACAGGGGCAAGCTCGCCATTGAACAGTGCGCTTAAAAACTCCACCGGCTCTGAATAAAGCCCGCCCTCGCTTTCATACGCCGTCAAAAGCCGCGGGCCATATTGACCAAGCGCTGCCATCAACGCTTCGCGCGCTGCATTCAGCTGCCGCACCTCAGTTGCAAAATTGGCAGCGCGATCGTTGTCCGCTGCCCCCAACCATCCGCGCAGCCGGTCAGCGATGCCAAGCCCGCCCTGCAACGGCCTGCGCACCAAAGTCAGATAGAGCTCGTTCACATAGAGCTGACGCTGCCCAAGCCTTGCGCGCCATTTGTCATCTAGACTTTGCGAGAAGCTATCCGGGAACACCCCTTCCAACCCCATATCGACCTTGCGCCGGATGATATGATGATAGAGCGCAAAGCGCGAAGAGCCGATCGATTGCAGCATCGCGTCGCGCAGAACTTTTCGGTAATTGAGCTCGTCACTGTCGGCTGTTTCAAACAACATACCGCGCAACGCAATGCACTGCATCAATAGGCCATCGCGGGTCTCTATCGTGTAATCATCACGCTGCGCCGCATAGGGCAAATGCACGCCCGCCGGTTTCTCGCGGGCAATGATTTTGGGATCGCGGCTTAAGGACGGTAAGAGTTGCATCGCCACAGACTATAATTACGAACGCGCCCGCAATGCCGCGACCGGGTGAGCCAGATATCGATGATTCTCGGTTCTTTCAGGCAATAGAGTGCCGCAAGTCCGTGCAGGATTAGCGCCGGTGCAAGCACCCAAAGCGATTTGAAGATCAGGAACAATTCCGCTGCAAGCACCGCGTTAATGACAAAAAAGCTATATGTGACACCTGCAAACATCTGAGGCCGCGTCAACGCCACGAACAATCGGTCCTGTTCCAGCTGCGCCACAGGGTCAGCCAGCACCGGTCAGCGTTGCCGCCGATTGGATTCCAGCAACGATGCTCGCTGCGCCAAAAAGGATAAAGCAGCCCAAGATTACCACCGCACCGTGCCGCCAGTTGATACGCCCGGTCAGCATCAGAAAGCCGACCGAGGCGATCGCGATCACCGCTGCTGCGGTTGCCACCGTTCCAAGCAACGTCCCCTGCATCCAGCGCATCGCATTGACGACCACGCCCGATCCCTGCGGATCAGTCGAGAGTTCTTGGGCGAAGGCAATGCTGGGGAGAAGAGTGACGCCAATAGCGGCAATTATTTGCAGCGGCTTTGTAATTGAAAGCATCACGAATCCCCTCTTACTCGGACGTTATCATGCTCTATTGTTCTGGCAATAGCAAAGCGCTTGATTTCACTTTGGAATGTAGATTTGTTTCGAAGAAGCCCGATCAGATTTTACTTTGCAGCGGGTTTCGGTTCGCGCTTTGTGGAATCAGCATCAATCCGGTCTTTGCCTCTATATCTGACAGCCATTCTTTCGACTCAATCGGACGGCCCACGCTTTTAGCTTTACGCAGCGCGGCATACCTCATCGCTTCCTCGAACTCTTGGCCGAGAAAGACACGGAAGTCGCCAACACGTTCCTAGGCGGGCAAGACTTTAACGACATGATCGTCTGCCTTTGTAAAATGCGCATTCACGCTCGACCAGAGCGGGTCTTCCGGTCGCTTTACCAGTTGTGCGCACGCAGGGTTTGGCGCGACATAGCGGAATGCTTGATGCAAATACTCCTCGTCCATCGCCACCGAACTAAACAGTCCCTGCCACAAACACCCGGTCCTGCGCTGATGTAACCGTTACGGGCCAATGCGTGTCGCCCAAGGTTTGCCGCAGACCGTTTTCGTCAGCGGGCACAAAAATAATGTGAATATAGCTAGGCATAGAGCAATAGCATCTTAAATTTTTTCTTTCCCGCTAAGTTGTTTGCACCAGTAGATTAAGGAATAGCGCAGGCTCGCCGTTCACGACATCACCGTAATCCCTACAATTCCAATTGAGTACTTCTCCTAACAGGAGTATCCTAGTCCAAATTTGCCAACCGATTTGTACTCAATTTGAACCCCATTTCTATAGTATTCCTGAATTAATACCACTCCTTTACGACTATCATATAAATATCTGGTAGATCCCGCATACTTGTTAGAATCACATTCAACATAAGCTTCGTTTTTATTTCCTCTAATTTTTTTACAATACACACCATTTTTATTCCAAGAAGATTCTTCAAATATATTTTTGATTATTGAAATGGAACCCACAATGAAATAATTATCGTTAATCTTAGTTTCAAGAGAAATTTCACTCCACTCTGGTTCATCAATCATTTTGTGATGGCCATAAACAACAAACTTTTGTTGCTTAAGGTCAAATCTGTATCGATAAATATCACCATCGGTACTTTTGTATTCGTATTGAATTTTTTCATTTTTACAAAAATCTAATTCCGCATTAGTGCAGTTACTTAGTATTAGCGGAAATAGATAAATTTTTATATTCATATCTTTGCCTACATCTGATCAAATATAGTCGCTGCAGCTTTATAAGGCTCCTGATGATCGCCGTTAAACGTACCAGCTTTGTACTGATTGGTCATAACAGCTTCTCCCTTCGTCGTATGTATACCTTCGTGTATTAAAGTCCGCCGCTGTTCCGTTGCAAGAGGTCCAAATCGAGATGAATGCTCTTTAAAGAAATCACTCCCAATCCTTAGCTTGAATGGCAGGCCACCGTTCGCTCCGTCTGACGCCTTTAGTCCATGGAGTTGCCCACCCGACATACTTGCGCGTCCGGTTCCAGCATCAAATGTGACATAGGCTCTCCTAAGACCATTTGCCACATCACCAGCGGCTACCTTGAAAGACTCGTCACCCACTTTAACTGCTACAGTTCCAGCAGACTTGCCCTCCAACTGGCGCACGGCCCTCGTATACTGCCCCTCAGCTGCTCGAATTTGTTCATTAGAATAGCCAGCCTTACGGAACGACTCTCTATCATCAAATTTACAGGTCAGCCCTGGTTTACCTCTCGTGCCAGTATTTTGACAGGACAACCCCGTCGGATCAGTCCGATTAATTGGATCCCCATCGACATAGTCGTACCAGTTAATGCCATCTTTATACCCGATCGGATCAGTCTGCATAAACCGGCCCAGCGTGGGCGAGTACATCCGAGCTTTGTAATAATAGAGGCCGATCTCGGCAAGCCACACCTGCCCGGTGTATTGGAACCGTCCGGCGTTGGTGGATGCGGGGATGCCATATTCATCATAGGAGTTGATGATCGATGCAGCCCCGCCGCCTGTGCTCACCGCAACCACACTGCCGCGCTCGTCGGTGTGAAGCCAACGTTTGTCACTCGTTCCTGAACCTTCATACCAGACCACCGGCTCGTCATCGCCGGGCCCATGCACATATCGGCGCAAGATGGTGCCTATGTCGTCACGCTCGATGATCAGCCTCTGGCCTAGGTGTTCAAAGACCGTTGTGGCTGCGAAATTCCCACCCACAGTGCGCAACCTGCCAGCAGGGTCGTATGTCAATGTGAAAGATGGCGATGGCTGACATGAGGTTTTCGGAGGACACGCATAGGTCGTTTTGCTTTTAACAAGGCGGTTCTCGCTGGTGTAGTCATAGATTGTATTGCCCGATGCATTGAGATTGCCGCGCAGATCATAGCCCAGCGCTGTCGCCCCAGCACTGGTCAATTGATTGAGCCCGTTGGTGCCATAAGCGCGGTTGACGTTGTAATGGCCTTTCCATGCATAGCTGTCATTGCTGCGCGTATAGCCCGTGATCTGACTGGTAGGGTTATAGGTGAAGCTGTTAACGCTCAGGTCTTGGATCGTTCCGGCCAGGTCGTGGGTGAAACCCGTTAATCGTGCAATTGGATCATAAGTGTAATTGGTCACGGTTCCGTTGCCCCGGGTCAGCGATGTCCTGCGGCCCAGATTGTCAAAGGCATAGGTCGCTAGTACCCCTTGCCCGGAGGTTGCGCCGTTTTCACGGATTTGAATAACGTTGCCAGTGACGTCGTAATCATAATTGATATAAAAACCGTCAGGATGGGTTAGGCGCGTCGGTCGTCCGGCGATATCATAGACTAGTGTTTTCACGGTCGAACCCGACATGCTTTCGGTAAGGAGGCGACCAAATCCGTCATAAGTGTAGCTGATCGTGCCACTGGCATCGGCAACGGCTAACGGACGGTTCATCAGGTCATAGGTGTAACTTTTATCGAAATCATTGTACGCAATATTCGGAACGTCCTTAGTGATTTGCCGGTTGAGATTGTCGAATATCGAGTTGATCAATTGCCCATCGCGCAACCGGCGCTGTGTGACGTTGCTGTTAGCATCATAGGTCAGCTGCTCAAAATCAGTGGTCGAGCTGGCCAATGCTCCTACCGATGCGACCGGGTAGCGGGTTTTGGCCAGACGGTCGTGGCCGTCATATTCGAATGTCGTGCGGTTATTTTCACCGTCGGTGATGCTCTCCAATTTGCCATTGAGTGTATAGCTGCTGGCTTCGTCATCTGCCTGATGTGGCGTGCCGAAGGCTAACGTGGTTTTGATCTGCTCGCTTGCCGCGTTATAGGTGATCTTGGTGATCCTATCAGGACCTTCTGTTCCTTCGACACCCAAACTGCAGGCACTGGCAGGTAGCGCAGCATACGCTGCGCTGTTCATACGAACCGCGGTGCATTCGAGACGACCCAATGCGTCATAACTATATTGGGTGAGAGTTACCGCAACTCCGTTACTACCTTTTACTGTGTCCTTAATCTTACGCCGTGCAATATCGTAGCTCGTTTCGATGCTCGAAGAGATTGTAAAACCGGGCCATGCAATTGGAGCCACCGTCTCTGGCTGCCATTCGGTCAGAAATCCCTTCTCAACTCTAATCGGCATTCCAGCCAGATCGTATGTTGTGCGCGTGGCAGCACGCGGACGCGGCCCAACACCATCAGGATCAGGTGCAATCGTTCCGATAACGCGGCCGAGCGAATCGTACCGTGCAGCTGAAGTATAATCCGAGGGCACAGACTGCGCGTTTGCAGACACAGGCGTAACGCCCATCAAAATCAGTAGCGCCAACCTGATCGGCACAGTGTTCCTAATCATGGGCATGAACTCCCCGTTCCCATCGGGGGTGTTTCAGAAATTTTCTCGCCAAAATAATTGTATTGATAACAAGTTCGTAAAGTCTGCAGCTGCCCTGCGCCGTCTACTGCGGTAACCGATATTCCTCTAAGATTGAGATTGTTTAAGCCAGTGGTCGGGCCATAATCGTAGGTAGTTAGAACCTCATCACTTGTGCCTGCACAGGTTGATAGCGTATTACATGTCGATGACTGCGTAAGCATGGAAATTGGTGGGCCTGCCGCGACGATGGTGCCATTTGCTCCAGCAATGTAGGCTGTTCGCATCGTATAGCTATTAGTTACCTTTGGTCGCGGCGCACCAAGCGCTGGCGCGGGTTTCGTCTCCGTCAAAATCTGACCCATGGAGTTGTAGGTATACTCAGCTACTGCACCTTTGGGATCCGTCACAGTCAGCGGCTTGTTACATGTCATCAAGGTCGAGGCATCGCAAGCGGCGGCATAAGTGAAACGTGTCTCAAGATCGGGCATGCTAGTACCTGTTTTCGCAGTCTGCGCACTCCTAGTAACATTGTTACGCGCATCGAAGGTGTTGTTGGCACCATTGCCTTCGGGAGAGGTATAACTAGAAACCTCCAACTCGCTGTTAAAGCCATAATTGGTGCGCCTTCCCAATTCGTCCTTGACATGCAACAACGCCGATCTTCCGCGCCCCCATTTATATGTGGGACGCAGCACCTCTGAATATGTTCCCTGCTGCCCATTTACCATACTTTGTATTTGCAGAAAATATGGAGCATTGGGAGTAGGGTAGCCAGCGCTCCCCACCTGGTAAAAATTTATATTGTATGTTGCTGTGATGCCATTTTTGGTAACAGTTGCCACTCGAATATCGTCATGAGAAACCCCAGCAGCACCATATAAACCGATGCCTTGATAAGCTATTGTAATATTTTCAACTAGTGATCCGGGAAATGTAATACCGACAGGATAGTTTTGAACATCAATGTCCGCTTTAGGGCAATTTATTTGCCCAAGATCCCCACCAGCATAACAATACGGTCTCCATTTATACGCCTGATAACTAGCAAACCGATACTTAGTTTGACCGCCGTTTGCGTCAGTCAATGTACGCTCAGTAGGCGAGTAATCAACTGCGGCCCCTCGAATGCGCGAGAGGCCATTGCAAGGCGTAGCAGATTGCATGTCACAGAAATCAGAAGTCAAATTTACAGCTTGAATTTCGACTCGATTTGTCTGGTTTGAAAACTTCAATCCATACCCATAATTATTAACTACTGATGTAGGAATACCATAATTTCCACTATAACCATTGAAAGTAATAACACGACCATCTGGATACTCAGCCTTAATAGGGTTACCAAATCTAAGTTTGAATCCATGTTTGTCGGTAAAAATGATCTCATTGCCTGACTGAACCAAACTAGAGCCAGTAGGATATTCCGGAGTAAATGTAATAGTGCTTGAAACCTTTCGGAATGATTCAACAATTCCAATATATTGAACACTTGCTACAACATAGGAAGTCTGCGTTTGCTGATCATAGAAGTCACTAAAGACTAGCCGTGGCAAAAGACTTGGCACTAAGTCGAGACCGTCGATATGATTGTAGGACAGACTTAGTAAAGATGCGTCCTTTGAGCCAATTTCAATTAACGTCGGAGAAGAAAAACCGACACGCCCCGTTTTTCGTTCGACACCAAACTTGTCAACCGACTGTTCGCTAATTTGAGCGGGAGGAGTTTGAGAAAGTACTGGATTTAAAGAAAAAATATTCAAAAAAATTGCCAAAAGGCACGGTAATTTATGCCTACGGACAATGTTACAAAGCTCGAATACCGGGGCATCATTACCATAAATCTCAATATTCATCGACAGCTCACAATTTTAATTTTCAACGCAAATAATGGGTAAGTATGATGATATTTCAGGGAGGCGGCGCATTGCTCGATCCTGTCGTTGTCACAGCCTTGCGATTGTTCGCCTTATCGTGCGTGTAGTTGGTCGTGACATTATTATTCACCGTACCGGTGCGTTTCACCTCAACTAAACGCCCCTTGGCGTCATATTTATAGGTGACGGTTTCGGTAGCTTGTGCCGGAGCACTAAACACTAAAGCAAATGCTGTTCCAGCAAATAAGGCAAGTTTCATGGCCCACTCCCCGTTTGGATAGGTATTTATTGCTTGCGACTCAATTATTTGAGAATAACCTAACTTTTACATAATGCCTGTCAACAGAGATTTTTTGAGTAGATAAAAATACGCCGTATTCTGCCAATTTTACTATGCTGGATGTTGGAGCTTGCCCTGCTGGATTAAGGTTAGAACACAGCTGATTGCTACCCAAGTAACTGCAATGATCTATTTAGGATGTTCGCTCTACGCGCTGAATAGCGGACCGGCTCACGTCATACTCTTTGGCTAGTGATCCTAGCGACACGCCTTTTTTGCGTTGCAAACGGATTACTTCTTGCTGCTCTGTGGTGAGGCTGCTCGGACGACCCAGCTTTTTCCCCTGTGCTTTAGCACGAACCAAACCTGCATGCGTCCGTTCGATCAGTAGGTCGCGTTCGAACTCGGCAACAGCTGCGATCACCGCCATTGTCATTTTACCAGCAGCACTCGTTAAGTCTGTTCCCCCAAGAGCGAGACAGTGAACACGCACCTGTAGTTCAGCTAGCCGCTCAACCGTTGCGCGAACATCCATCGCGTTTCTTCCGAGGCGGTCCAACTTTGTGACAATCAAAACGTCATCCCACTCCAATCGGTTCACGAGGCTGCGAAAGCCCTTCCGTTCAAAAGCAGCAATTGATCCAGACACCGTTTCTGAAACCACTCGCCTTGCATCAACCTGAAAACCAGCGGCTAGAATTTCGTGGAGTTGGTTTTCATAGGATTGGTCAGCTTTGCTAACGCGGCAGTATGCAAATGTACGTGGCATAACTCTCTCTGTATCGAATACGTAGCTTGAAATACTAGCTGTATTGAAATGCAAGTCAAGCTAATTTTCGATATAACTCAGGCGCTTGCACCGAAATCGTTCGTTTTCGATACAATACTGATCTGGCAGGAAAGCTACTCAGGGCATACACGATTTAGCCTAGCAATAAGTCGGCTAAGTTGGACTGTGCCGACAGTCTCTTATTAGTGTGGATTTGCGTTAAGCTGCCGTTCGTTCATCAACTGGATTGATACCGCCGTTTATCGGACAATATCGAGAGCCGTCTACTGATCAGAAGCTTTGAGACTGTTGGATCCCGAAGCAGCCACATTGCGGTATGCAACTGGGCATTGCGCAATACCAAACCCGTCAGAGTTGGTTCCAGACTGGGTCTGCTATCCAAAACAGTCAGCCATCTTTGCTTGACTTTAAACCACTATCCGACCGAGACCCCTCACGCGTATTTGTGCCGCGATGTGATTCGCGAATGCCGGTCGAACATTCGACAATCAATATTTGGCTGGCATTTGGAAGGCGTCTCGCCTTTTGCAAACGGGGCGGGGGGCTGGAGGAATGTATAAAATCGATTTGGCGGCGATACTACCGAACATCTCCAATGGGCTTGCGAACACTGGATTTTTGTTCGGCGCTGGAACGTCGGTCGAGGCAGGTTATCCAATGATGCCCGGCCTTACCAGAGAGGTTGTCGCGGGGCTTGATACTGCAGCGCGGGCGGACCTCGAAGAGGCGCTTGCCGCTTTCGCTCTTTCTTACGAAGCAACAAGCGGCGAACCCAATATCGAAGTGATCGCTGACAAAGTAAAGGAACATGGGATCAATTCGGGAGACGCGCGCTTCACTGCTCTCGAGGCGCGTCTACGCGAACTTGTCACGGATGTGATCCTCGGCATCACTAGCCCGAAACTGGACCATCATGTACGGCTACTCGAGCTTTTGAAGCAGCGCACCTATGGCCGCCCGAGCTGCATTTATTTTTTCACAACCAACTATGACATGCTGTTCGAGATTGCCGGGGCGCTAACCGGAGTCGTCGTCGAAACCGGGTTTGTCGGTTCGGTCGAGCGCTTCTTCGATCCGCAGCGCTTCAATACCGTTTGCGGCGCTCTGCAGGGTAATTCCCGTTTCGCGGAGCATCCTGCGTTGACGGTCCGTCTGATCAAGCTGCACGGTTCGGTGTCTTGGTTCGTGCGGGACGGCAAGATTTTCGAACGTCATCCTGCCGCCATCCCCGCAATTGAGAAACGCGTGATGGTGCTCCCGCGTAGAGGAAAGGTCATGGATACCCTGCAGTACCCTTATGACACGCTGTTCCGGGAGATGAGCCAATCGCTCGGGGCCAGCTGTAAATACTTAGTTAGCTGTGGTTTCAGCTACGGCGATGACCATATCAACGCCAGCCTGATCCAGCCCGCCGTCGCCGACGCGAAGATCCGCCTGTTCGCGCTATGCGCCTCCGAAACCGCAGGGATGGCCGCGCTCAAGACGGCGCGGGCGTTCGGCGCGGGTTTCGATGCAGCGGGAATCTCTCAGGGCTTGCCGCACGCCACTGGCACCGACCTCTGGAAATTCAGCAAATTCGTGGAGCTATTCGCATGACAAATCAGGCAAGCGCATATCGCATCGGCAAAGTGGTGGGCGTGACCGGCGATCAAGTCTTCGTCTCGCTGAGTGACGTTGACGACGTCCTACCGCCTTCGGGCGTACCCGCTTCGATGTCGGTCGATATCCCTAGCGAAGTAGGGCCGACTCCGCTCGTGATCGGGCAACCCGGGACCTTTGTAATGGTTTCGCTGCCCGCCGGATATCTTCTGTGCATGGTCACCGGGATTGATATGAAGGAAGACCGAATATCGCCAACCGAGATCAAACTTGCCGATCAGGAATCGGTCGCACTGCTCGACCGTGTTTCACGCAGCCTGTCCACTGTCCCAGTCGGTACACTCGATTCCAAAGGAACATTCGAACGCGGCACCGACACGATGCCTACCGTCAACGCACCGGTGTTCGCAGTAGACGGCGCTACGATCGACCGAATATATGCCGGTTATGCCGAAGGTGATTTTTCGCTCGGCGCTTTGTCGCTGATCCCCGGGCAGGCCGCCAAGATCAACCTCGACGCCTTTCTGACACGCCACGCCGCCATTCTCGGCCAGACCGGGGGTGGAAAGTCCTGGACGGTCGCCTCGATTGTACAGAAAATGTGTGCCTTCCCGCAATCGACAATCGTGCTGTTCGACCTCCACGGGGAATATGGTGCGACCTTCGGCGCCTGCGCCGACGTGATTTCCGCGACCGACCTTGAGCTTCCTTATTGGCTGATGAACTCGGAGGAGCTGCTTGGGCTGATGGTTGATCGCAGTGAATCTGCCGCACCGAACCAGATCGCCAAGTTCAAGGAATTGTTGCAGGGAGCGAAGGAAAGCCACGCCGAAAATACCGCGCTAGGCATCCCCAAGATTACGATCGATACGCCGGTCTATTTCGACTTCAACCGGCTCATCAATGCATTCCGGACGCTAGATGCGGAGATGGTCCAGGGCGGTCGTGGTGAGAAGCAGGGGCCACTATTCGGGCAGTTCACCCGGCTACTGATGCGCATCGACTCCCGTATGAACGATCGACGTTACGATCTAATCTTCAATCCGAAGAAATACTCTACGAGCGCGTCGATGGACGATCTTTTTCGACGCTTACTTGGCGAGACAGTGGGGGAGAGTAAGAAGGTGGTCGTAGTCGACCTGAGCAGCGTGCCGTTTGACGTTCGTGCGTCGGTTATCTCGCTGATTCTAAGATGTCTGTTCGACTTCGCCTATTGGTATCGCCGGGTGAACAAGAAGAAATATCCGGTTGCGGTCTTCGCCGATGAAGCGCACATCTATCTGAACGATCGTGACAGCAGCGCCGAGGCTGCGCGCACATCGGCCGAGCGCATCGCCAAGGAAGGGCGCAAGTATGGAATCAGTCTGACCGTCATCAGTCAGCGGCCACGCGAGGTTTCGAGCACAATCCTCTCGCAATGCGGTAGTTTCCTGTGCCTGCGCATCTCTAATCCCGACGACCAGGCCTATGTGCGCAACTTGCTGCCAGATTCGGTTCGCGGAATCACTGCCATGTTCTCGACACTTCGTCGCGGTGAGGCGATCTTGCTTGGTGACTCGGTGATGATGCCGACCCGTATCCGGATAGATCCGCCCGCGCCTGCTCCCGAAAGCGACGATGCCTCTTTCGCCAAGGCTTGGGCGCTTGCCCCCGCCGATCTGGATATGAAAGCCGTGCTGACCGCTTGGCGGAACCAATCAGCCTGACTCCAGCAATGCTGTGCGCGTTCATCAATGGCAAAAGCGCGAAACTCGCGGCCCGATTGCGCGGATCAAGAAATACCAAACGCAGGAGGTTTGAAAAATGGGGCACATCATAATGCCAGCCTTTGCGTTGAGGGCCTCACTTAGCGAAGACGCGGGCTCACGTTCAGGTTTCGGGGGTCTGAAACCTGACGCCGAACGGCCGGAATGTTGGCGGATGCTGCCAAGGAAGCTATGGTCAGACACCCGTCATCGCTCAGCCTAAATCACTCAGGCCACACGACCGAGCCCCATTTTCGAAGAGATGGATGGCGTTCTAATCTATATCCAGGTCAATATCATCATCGTCGTTATCGTCCATCACCTGTCGTTGCATAGCTTCCGCGCTAATAATTTCCGTAATCTGCGTGGCCAGCAGATCTCTAAAAATGGGCTGGCCGCTGAACCAAACTGATTTAGTCGTCGATGCCCAGTGAAGATTTCCTCCCTTGTTGCTACGCCACATAAAAACTCCATTTGGTTCATCTTCCCAGCGTCCGATGAGATTGTTCGTACGCAGCAGCTGGCGGAGGTCATAGATCGACCCCATAAATTTCAATGCTATCATGATTTTCCCTTTCGAACTTGCTGATGAGTGTGCGTTTGCGGCCTAATGGTCATGGCTTGTTCGCGCCCCTCTCTAGCGCCTGCATCACGGTCGTTTATGCGGTTGATGACAAGGTTTCTCCAATCGAGCTCACCCTCGCCTATCCATCTGACGAGGGGCTTCTGTGATGCTTGTTGGCTCATAGATAATTCCTTAAGTTGAGTTGTGATGTGCTCGCCATAGCAAGCGAAACTGCGGTCATTTTGTGCGTTTAATAATCGGCAAGTTGAACCGCGTCGTTTTCATGGACACCTTCAGTTGGCACCAGAACGATGGTATTTCGGCTGGGTGAAAGCGGAGCCCGGCTATACGGGCCTGTTCTTGTGCAAGGACGGTAAGCGTTTTGCCCATACCACTGCGTATCGGCTTCCCTTCGCCGCTGGCAAAAGTCACATCCTTAAAGGTCAGCATGGACCGGTATTCAGCAAGACGCAGATACCGAATAGGCCGGTCTGGTTTGCGCGAGTGGTGTATATTGCCAAGCTTACCGTCTTTACCCGGGTAGAAAGTTTTGCACTTGTCCTGTGACTTGACGAGGTAAGCCGCCATACGCGCAAGATTCACAGGATCTGGGTCGACTCGCTTTACATCAACGGGGTCTGCACCTGTGGCGTTGGGGGTAATCGTCTTGTTCAACTTCTTGGCTTCAGCGCGTGCCTTTGCCAGCACATCGACGCCCCAGATGATGGCATGGACATGCGGGCTGACGAGTCGGCCCCCACTCGGATGTTTGGGGCTGTTGAATAGCGCGAGCTCGACAATGCCAAAATAATTGGGGGCCATTTTCGATAGCATTCGCCGCGCTGACGTCTGAAGGTCGAAAAGCTGCAATTTCGTGTGGTGGTCAGACGTCTCGAACTGGCCTTCGATAATCGTGATGAGTGCAAATTCAATCTCTTCGCTGACGTGGCTAACAGCAACCAAGCTCTCATGCAGCTGACGGAAGGCAGAAAGCTGGATACCGGGGTCCAACAGGATAGGATCAGATGTAGTCCCCTTCGATGTTGCCAGTGCGTCCAAGCCGTCCATCAGGTCAGTGGATAGTTTCTTCCGCAAGGCACTTTTCAGTGCCAGTTCCTGAAACGTGACGTTGCCCGCAAGCAGCCAGCCTTCAACCTCTTCCACAGTCTTGCATAGCCGGAGCGACTCTTTGAAAGTTGGTGTGGTCTGGCGCTTTTTCGATTGATGAGCCGCTGCCTTCTTTTTCTTCGCTTTCGGCTTTTTCCCAGCGGTAGTCGAGGTCACTACCTCTGGGTCTTTTGGAAAATCGAGCTTATCTAAATCAAGCGTTTTACCGATCTTCGATTTGATTTTTTTGCCAGCTTTCAACCAGCGGTTCGTTGTGTTTTTATTTTTCGGCATGGTATTTTTCCTTAAAATTGGCGCAAACAACCCTCGTAGAAAGCTGTATGAGCTGTCCCGTGGAATGTTTGATGATGTTGAATGATGTTAGTGCACACTACGAAGAGTGTGCGTTGCAGCTGGTCTATCTCAGCCGTAAGAAAAATTTCTGGGCGCAATTCTAAATCGAATTTACCAAAAATAATTTTGCTGCGGCGATGGATTTTCGACAGGACAGCACGCGCGTGTATTGCCCGCTTTCCCAGCATCGAGATATTTGGAGGAGGCATTATGAACCTCCATCGTTGTTGCTTGAGATGATTAGTGCTTGACCGCTTTCAGCCAATGCACCCGTCAGGCTTTCTTTTATGGCCGCGCGTTCACTCAAAATGAGTGCGTGCCCAGCCGCTTTAGGAGCCTTGGGAGTGAAGAAACTAGTCATGACGATACTCCCGCCAGACGTTCAACGCTCTCTTTCGTTATGAGGGTTCTACGACCAATCTTCACCCGCTGAAGGTGGCCTGTGGCCAACAGACCAAATATCTTTGTCCGACCTAAGCTCAAGGCTTGGCAGGCGTCCTTCACGCCCACAAGTAACTGTTCCATAGTATTTCTCCGTTGCCGTATGGCGGGATGCCAACGGTCAACGGCGGTTAGACACGGATTTAACTGTTACGTCGGACCACTAGGTTCATGAGGTCCAAAAGGGTTCAAATCGACCTATCGGGGTTCATTTAATAGGTGCTGCTTCCACATTTCTATGAGTTTTTTAGCATGGCGACGAACTGTAGATTCAGATGGTTCCAAGCCGTCATTATCGGTAAGCGCTCGAGTAATTTTGCGTTCCAGTTCGGCTTGCACGCCAAAATCCCCAGCTCCTCCCAATTGAGCTATCTCACCGGTGATAATTTCGGATTGAAGTCGAGCCAAAACTGGGCCGTAGTTGAATTTTTTTGGTCGCGGTCCAGACCTGCCTCTTTTTTTTGTTTGGCCCGCATTCGTTGATGAGTTCGGGTTTTCGCTTTCAACCATCCGTTTCACGTCGTCGCTGTTGAACCTAATTCCAGAGACAACAATGCGGTGCCGAAACTTCGACTTTATTGTGTCTAAAAGTACTCCGTCTATCCAAAACGTCGAAACCGGTTGATAGCTGAAGATGAATATGGCGTTCTGCCAATCCCACCGCTTCTGATCTGCTTCCCAATCATCGCTCCGTCCCAAAAATGCACCCCCTAACTTGAGCGGAGTGGGCCCCTGATGTATTGGAGTAACCCATGATGTAAGGTTAGGTTTAGAGCCTATCACCGGAAATCTTGGGCGCTGGTTGCTAATTGGACCAACGTCCGGCCCCTCAGACATCCAAACCATCGAACACTCAATTGCACCATCTCTCAATCGTTGAGCAATAGCCGACTTTGCAGGGGCGTCGCCACCGATACGGTGTGACAGCCAATGAACAGCGTCTATTGGCTCGATCCATTCAACAGGGGTCCTTTTTTTAGGTGGGCCAGAAATGCTACTTACCAAATCCGCGGGGAGACTTATCGTTGTGTTGCCTTCCAATTTTTTGATCTGCTCTGACGTGAGACTTAGTAACCCTCTTGCAATTTGGGTTTCAGCCCAAGCGGTGGATACGATAATCTCCGTTGGCAGTTCATCTTCCGCACGCGTATCGGCCTTGTTGTCGGTCATTCTTCAATCCCAGAGAACATTGAAGTTGAAGCCTTGTGCATGATCCACCCTGCGTCAACCCCACTTGCGACCTGCCGTTATTCCCGTTGCCAATGACCGATAGTTGCCATTTAAATTAACTGAAAATGCCTCCCAAATCGTAGTGGATTTCGCGTGGCAGTAGCGTCGCGATTAAAGTGTTTCTGGTTTAGAATGAGGCACCGCCTACTTCGCAATCATAATTTACGCATTTGGTGGGTTTGGAGTGAACGAGCAGTTTGCCGCTCCGTTGTCATGTTGGTTCGAAGGGCTCAAACCAGTTGTGAAGCAAAGGATTCATTTCGCTACGGAAAGCAGCTAACGTAGCGGCCTTCCCGCCAGTGCCGAGACCGCCAGTAGCTGCCGTCAGCAAGCTGACACCATTAAACTCCGACTTAGTAGATGTGATCTGGCGTCTCCGATCAATCTTCGGGATAACTTTTATACAGGTACAACATCGCGTTGTGATATTTGGTCAACATGCAAGATGTTACCTTGATGGACCGCTTGGCGGATTGTGTCTGATAAAAGGCGTCCCATGCCGCGTCGCATTCATCACCATTATCAACAGATCGAAGGTAATTTCTAAGCTCCTCAAATCTTGCAACTGGTACTCGGTCATACAGCGCGGCTTTAGCCGCGTTGTAGGTGGCTATCTGACTATTAACAAAACTCTGGATGCATTCGCTCGCTTCCTCCGTTTCATTATAAGTCAGATAACACCGTGATATAACCCAAGTTGGCCATGACTTTTCCGTGTAACGATCAGGGCTTTCAAGAGCACTAACGTTTTTGTCTTCAAGCGACCAATCATACTCCACATACCCGAATGGGTAGGATTCCGCCGTATCTTCCTCATCTCCTGCATGGGCGGATTGGCCTGACAGCATTAAGCTCGCAATGGCCAAAATCTTCAGGCTGCAATGCATGGAGTTGGTGTTCAGTGTTGACAAAACCGAGGCCATAAGTTCAGCTGATTCTACAGAATGCTAATATAGGACTATTGCCCACCTGAATTTGACCAGATTCTGTCATTTTCGTACTGTTCGCTTCACCTTGCCCGTTTGCCCAAACCTTCAAGGTTTGCACCAAGCTGTTACCCAATTCAGCAGGTATTTCGTTACCATCACTATCAAGCGGCACAATATTCGTCAAAATCAGCTTGCCATGCTTCACGTTCCAATTTGCCGCCAAACCGGGCTGGTCAGGCGGATTTGTCATTGTCAACGAACGCACTCCATCTGTCCCGATATAGTCAAAGACTATTTGCTTCCCTCCACAATATTGGCTCCCTGCACTGACCATATCCGAGAAGGCGCTTCCGGCCAGCATCGCAATCTTATCCTCATCATTCGGAAGAACATTCTTGTTGTCTGATTCTTCCTCGATATCGTCAGATTTTACCTCCGTCTTCGGCGCAGCAGTGTCAGCCATTGGTGTGTTTGTAACTGCTTCACTGGCGTCCGGCTGCTCTGACGGTATTGAAGTAGCAGACTTAATCGCTACAAAAATGATGCCTCCCAATACCAAGGCGCCAATGACAAAGAGCATCGCAGCTTTAGTATGATCATTGCTCCGTTTCATACCTACCCCCCTTTCACGGCCGCAGCTTCAAGCGCATCAGCTATGCGGTGAACGCCGTCAGCTATTTCCCGATGCCTGTCGTGCAGGGAAATCATTATAGCTACTCCGCCAAAGCTAAGAACCATCAGCAAGAACATGGTAATGCCGCCTGCTGCCACCGTTAGCTTTGCTTCTGGGGCGATTGGAAAATCGCCGCTGAATAAGAACAACAATCCTACGATCCCTGCGACGAGTGTAAAAAACAACCCTCCAAAGATCGCATATTTAACCATAGATACAATGAACGACATGATTACCCCCGTTTCGATAATCATGCGCGATGAAGTGTTGAAGTTCAATAACAAAATGGGTCGTAAATACCGTGGCCTGATGATGCACCTGTTGAGATGGTGCGACGGTGTCGAGCAAGCCCCGAACCGATGACGAAGACCGTCGCCTCAAGGCCTTGGGCCAAGCAATTCGTGACGTCCGCAAAGTGCACAGCGTGTCGCAGGAAGCATTAGCGCATAATGCCGGGATTGATCGATCCCATATGGGCAAGATTGAACGCGGCGAACGCAATGTCACCGCACTTAATCTGCTGCGCGTTGCCAAGGCTCTTGGGGTGCAGCCGTCGGAGATATTCTCAAAGGCGGAACTATAGGCGCTGACACTGACCATCATAGGTCAGCCTCGGTCATGACCGTCAAAACCCGGTGCGTAATGCTGCTATCTGCGGGATCGTCTGAACCAAATTTCAGGTCCGGGTTATAATAATCTATCTTGAAATACAGGTCGGTATTGAACAGCGGGAAATCGCCGAAATCGCGTTCACCGTGCGGGTCGTTGTCTTCGTCGAACCTGCCATAATTGGCCAAAGCGGCAACCAACTCTGACGCGTTATATCCTTCGAGACTTCTTACGTTGCGGGTGATGACAATTGTCCCGCCCTCTAAGGTTTTGCGAAGGTTATCGTTCAGTTGGGCGATGACTTCGGCCCTTGGGAGCGTCGCGCAGTCTGTGTGTTGGTGAATGGTCATGGTGAGCTCTTCCATGTTCAAACAGGCGGTCACATATTTTGTCGGTGACCGCCTGTTGGCGCTGATTGGGATTAGTTGCGTCTTGCCGCTTCGCGGACCTGCTCGACCAACGCGTTGAGGCTTTCCTTGACCGACAAAGCGAGTTCGATGGCCTTGGCGACCGGTGCTAAAGCCTTATCAAGGTCGTTCTCTTGAAAACCTTTGGCCAGCAGATCAGCATTGACCTTTACCGGGATATACAGCCGCTCCTTGGCCGCATCACGAACAAATCCAAGCTTAAGCAAAGCGTCTATGGCCTTGTCATTTGCAATGAGCGCTTCACCTAACGGTATAAGCCCGTTGCGGAACTGAAGTTCCAGACCCATTTTCGTTGAGCCGATACCGACCGCTGCTGCGATCCAGCTGTATTCTTCTTCTTCCGCATCGCAGAACTCGGCCAACTCCAACCAAGCATCACCGTTACCGACACCCCGCGTCATTTTCCATTCTGGGGGAACAATTAACGCACTCCAGCCCGATAAAAACATCTTCCAGTTTTCCGGGGTAAGTTTGCCAAACAATTCGCGCACATCACGCATCAGCCGTTCGCTCAACAAACCGCTTGCCAGATGCCAATCCCGTTCGACGGTTTCAATGTTGCGAATAATCCGTGCTGCAATCACTGGGTCATGCGATTGTGTCACCAATAACTTTTCTTCATCGTCCATATTACACTCCATTGCTTATAAGGAGGACCGCTAAGGGACCTCCTCCAACCTCACGGCTGGTTTTGCATTGGAGTGCGAGTGTGTGATTGCCTCGATCTGCCCGATTGCCAAACACACGTCTTCTCATGGTCAGAAATCGATCCTGACGCCCTTTACGATACTCTGTTGAAAACCACGCCAAACCCCGTTTTGAACCAACCTCGATCAATCATCGATTGGTCAAATCCAAAGTTTGGCGCTGCACCATTTTTAGCGGATTCAGCGCAAAATGTCAAAATTGGCCGAACTGCACGGCTGACAATAGGATAACTAATTCAATTATTTAACGGAAAATTGATACTAGTATCACCGATTCGTTGCAGCATCGGTTGGTTCTGATGTTTGCTGCGGTAGCGCGGGATTGCCAGCACAATAGTTAGCCCAAGCTGCCATCAACTCGCGCCGCTTTTCAAGAGCGCGTCCCCGCCGATATGCTCGTTCAACTGACGACCCCAGCGTATGCGCCAAGGCCATTTCGACTTCCTCACGCCCGAACTGCGTTGTTTCGCCCGCCCAATCTCGAAACGTTGAGCGAAAGCCGTGGACAGTGATATCAGGTCGTCCCATCCGTTTGAGCAATTGGCTAAGCGCCATGTCCGAAAATGCGCCGCCCCGTGGGGCTTTGAACACAAAGTCGTCGGGTTTGGTCGTCTTGTCCTTGAGGCCAGTAACGATTGCGACGGCGGCATCACTAAGCGGCACCTGATGCGTCGCGCCTGCCTTCATGCGAATACCTGGCACAGTCCATAGTTTCTTTTCTATGTCGAGTTCAGCCCAAGTCATTCCGCGAACTTCACCAGATCGAGCCGCTGTCAGTATCGTAAACGCAAGCGCCCAAGCTGTCATTTCTTGTCTCTCGCTCGCCTTCACCATGAATGCAGCGATCTCAACAAACGGAAGCGCAGCGTGGTGTTTAACCTCTGTGTTGCTCCGTTTGGGCAACAGCAAATCAAGATGACCACGGCCCCGCGCTGGATTTTCCCCAGACCAAAGGCCTTTCACCTTTGCAGCATCGAGCACACGTTCGATGCGCCCCCTTAACCGCGAGGCCGTTTCTGGCTTGGTCAGCCATATGGGCTGAAGAACCGACAGCACATCTTCTGTTTTGATCTTGGCGATTTGCAACTTGAACAGAGGCTGCGCATATGTCGTCAACGTGTTGCGCCATTGCTGGCGATGTTTGGAGTTTTTGAAGCCATCCTCAATATCGTCGACTAACTTCATGGCAAAAACGCCAAACAAATGATCTGGGTTCGCCTCCGCCTCTGCGTTGCTGCGTTGCAATCGTGGATCTATGCCATCAAGTATCAAAGCACGTACCACTGCAGCTTTGTCTCTGGCTTTAGATAACGAAATATCGAAAACCGACCCTAGCCCCAGTTCGACCCGCTTGCCATTTAGTGCGCCTATATAAAACCAAGAGCGACCAGAAGGCCGAACGCGAAGGTAAAGCCCGCCGCCATCTGAGTAAACGCCGGACGCATTGATCGCAGATACCTGTTTAACATTGAGCTTGTTACGCGCGCGCGAGGCCATAATGATCGTAATAAGCTGATTAAAAATCGATTCAAGCCATAATATCAGCCATAACTTTGGTGGCGGTTTGACATGATCTGCAGCGTTCCGCAGCGAACTAAAAATTTTATGAAAAGCCTTGAAAACCTTGGCTTTAGCGAGTTTATCTCAGTTCGTGATAAACCGCTAAAGTCCAGGATCTGGCGGAGACGGTGGGATTCGAACCCACGATAGAGTCACCCCTATACACACTTTCCAGGCGTGCGCCTTCGACCACTCGGCCACGTCTCCGCATCCCTTTCGGGAAGGCAAGCCCCTAGCGGCTGATTATCGCTTTCGCAAGGCCGTGTGATTTGTAATAGTGTCCGCCATGAAAAAACATATCCTGTTCGCCTGTGTTGCTGCTCTCGCCGCACTTCCGCTATCGGCCCAAGAGGCAAAGGTGGAATATCCATCGCCGCCTGAAGTCGTTGCTAAGGCCAAGGCGGAGGAATGGGTCGCGATTGCGCCGTCGGACCTGATGGTCATGGAATTGGCGGCAGACGCGAAAGGTAAAGCGCGCCGCGTGGTCATCCAGTTGATGCCAGCACCGTTTTCGCAAGGCTGGGTCGGCAATATCCGCAAGCTGGCGGCGGCGAAGTTCTGGGACGGTACCAGCGTCAACCGCGTGCAAGACAATTATGTCGTACAATGGGGCGATGCGACCGAGAAGAAGGTTTTGCCGGAGGGTTTGGTGGTGGTGCCGGAGAGTGAGTATATACTTGAGGCTAAAGTTCGCGAATATGCCGTTGCTGGCCACGTAGAATATGATCGTGATCCAGAAATCGTGACACATAAGGCATTAGAAAGCGACCCTTACACGCGGTTTGGTAGCCGTCCCGGATTCTATAGCGGTTGGCCGATGGGGTCAGATGGCTATGGAGGATCAGGCATCTGGCCCGTCCACTGCTACGGCATGGTCGGCGTAGGCCGCAACCTATCGCCTGACACTGGAACCGGCGCAGAACTCTATACCGTTATCGGCCACGCGCCGCGCCATCTGGACCGCAACATTGCGCTTGTTGGCCGCGTGATTGAGGGGATCGAGCATCTTTCCAGCCTGCCGCGCGGCACGGGCGGACTCGGCTTTTACGAAAGCGAGGCGGAACGCACGCCGATTGTCTCTGTGCGGATTGGCAGCGAAGCCGCCGACCTGCCCGCGTTTGAGTATCTTTCGACCGAAAGCGCAAGCTTTGCTGCCTATGCCGATGCGCGGGCGAACCGGCGTGATCCGTTTTTTAATGTGCCCGCGGGCGGTGCGGATATTTGTAATATTCCGGTTCCGGTTCGGCGGAAAAAGTAAGCCCTCTCCCTCAGGGGAGAGGGACAGCTTGCACAGCAAGCAGGGAGAGGGGGGAGAGGCCCTCTCCAACTTCGACTAGGCGCTGAAGCGCCAAGTCTTCATATCCTCTCCCCTAAGGGAGAGGATTGGGGAGGAATTATAATGACCGAAACTCACACCCTGACCACGCCGCTATGGATCTGGACCACAGACAAAGCGCCTGCCAGCTGGCATTTCCTAACCCTAGATGGCGAAGTCGCCGAGGCGATCCAGGGGCTAGCGTTGATGCGGCGGTTAGAAGGCGGGCAGAAACGCGGTTGGGGATCGATGAAGGTCCGCGCGACGGTGGGCGATACGTCATGGGAAACGTCAATCTTTCCAGCCAAGGAATTGGGCGGTTTTCTGTTGCCCGTAAAAGCCGCTGTGAGGAAGGCTGAGGGTTTGGTTGCGGGGGATTTGGTTGCGGTTAAGGTGGAAGTGGTGGTTTGAGTTATAAAACTTCGTCACCCTGAACTCGTTTCAGGGTCCATTTCGCCAATGTAGCTCAGGTTGTGCTGCGCAATGGATGCTGAAACAAGTTCAGCATGACGATGTAAAAGAGGGTAGTGAGCAGGCGAACCCCCTCACCCGCATTGCGCCCTGTGCAGCAATTTCTGATCCGCTAGCACCAGCGCCATCATCGCCTCGACCACGGGCGTGCCGCGGATGCCGACGCACGGATCATGCCGACCTTTGGTGATAATCTCAGTCGCCTCACCGGCGCTGTTGATTGTTTCAACGGGCGTCAAAATCGACGACGTTGGCTTAAATGCTACGCGGCACACCACAGGTTGCCCGGTTGAGATACCGCCTGCGATGCCGCCTGCATTATTGGCCAAAAACTGCGGTGCATTGCTGCCCCATTTTTCCTCGCCGGGACGCATCGGATCGGCATTTTCCTCACCGCGCAAACGGGCGGCTTGAAATCCCGCACCGATCTCCACTGCTTTCACCGCGTTGATCCCCATCATGGCAGAGGCAAGCTCGCTATCAAGCTTTGCATAGAGCGGTGCGCCCCATCCTGCAGGAACGCCCGTTGCCACACATTCAACCACAGCGCCCAGCGAAGACCCCGCAAGCCGCGCTGCATCGACCAGTTTTTCCCAGCGTCCAGCCGCTGCCTCATCGGGACACCAGAACGGGTTTTTGCCAATCTGTGCCTTTTCAAAATTGGCAGGATCAATCCGGTCGCCGCCGATTTCAACGACATAGGCAAGGATTTCGACCTCTGGAATCACCGACCGCGCCACGGCTCCTGCTGCGACCCGCGCCGCAGTTTCGCGCGCGCTTGACCGTCCGCCGCCGCGATAATCGCGGAAACCATATTTGGCATCATAGCTGTAATCGGCATGACCGGGGCGATAGGCTTTGGCCACCTCGGAATAATCCTTTGAGCGTTGATCGACATTTTCGATCATCAGCGAAATCGGCGTCCCCGTGCTGCGCCCTTCAAATACGCCAGACAGGATGCGGACCTGATCCGGTTCCTGCCGTTGCGTGGTATATTTGCTAGTGCCCGGGCGGCGCTTATCAAGAAACGGCTGGATATCTGCCTCTGATAAAGCAATTCCTGGAGGGCAGCCATCGACCACAGCACCCAAAGCAGGGCCATGGGATTCCCCCCAGCTGGTAAAACGGAAAACGCGGCCAAATGTGTTAAAGCTCATGTTCGCGCTGTCCTATCCATAAATTCAAAGCGATTACCAAAAGGGTCATGCGTAAAAAACCGCTTTCGCCCGTCAATGTCGCTGTCGTCGTGCGTTTGATAACCCGCGCTTTCAAGACGTGCGCGCAATTCGTCAAGCTCGACTGTGTTAAACGCAACATGAGCTTTCTTTGCAGCCCTAAAATCTGCTTCGACGCCGAGATGGATTTGCCTGTCTGCAACCGCAAACCAGCATCCTCCGCGCACGGCCATATCGGCTGGTTTGGGTAGCTCAACGAGCCCAAGCAATCCGGCGAAAAAACGCCGCCCCTCATCCTCTCCGCCGACAGGAATGGCGATTTGGACATGATCGATTTCAAAACTAAATGTCATTCAGGCCGATCCATATACCGGCGCACAACTAAGCTGCGATATTTCTCTCGTCGTAATCCGATCCAGGTCCGCACTGTGCGGTAGATAACCACAGCGGCGGCTACTGCCAAAACGCGGCCTGCATGGGGATGACCGTAGATGCTGCCAATGCGTCCACCAAAGACAAAGGCGCCTAGGACCGCAACAAATCCCGCCATAGAGATAAACGCATCCCAGACTGGTGGCAGCCCTTCCCAAAAATTACGGGCGTGAAAATATCCGAACACACCGATCAACACTGTGCAGCCTGCAACCAGAGCATAAAGTTCTTTGCTATGGCCGGCCAAGGACATCATGTCAGAGCAATATCCGGGGCATCCTCCTGCTTCATGCCGACGGTGTGATAGCCGGCATCAACATGATGCGTTTCGCCCGTTACGCCCTTTGACAGATCGGACAACAGATACAGTGCGGATGCGCCAACATCGTCAATGGTTACGTTGCGGCGCAGCGGGGAATTATACTCATTCCATTTCAGGATATAGCGGAAATCGCCGATGCCGCTGGCGGCCAAGGTTTTGATTGGCCCTGCCGAAATCGCATTCACACGGATGCCGTTTGGCCCGACATCATTGGCAAGGTACCGGACGCTGGTTTCCAATGCAGCCTTGGCAACGCCCATAACGTTATAGTGAGGCATAACCTTTTCCGCGCCATAATAGCTTAAAGTCAGCAACGCTCCGCCACCTGTGCCGGTTTCGGGATCAAACGGAACCATCATCGCCGCTGCGCGTTTGGCGACGGCGGTAAAGCTATAGACGCTGATATTCATTGTCATCAGAAAATCGTCTAGACCTACGTCAAAATACTTGCCGCGCAACGCCTCTTTATTGGTGAAACCAATGGCGTGGACGACGAAATCGATCGTTGGCCAGCGCGCGGCAAGCGTATCAAACGCCGTGTCCAGATTGGCCATATCGGCAACGTCGCAATCGATCAGGAAATCACAGCCCAGCTGTTCAGCCAGCGGCTTTACGCGCTTTGCCATCACGTCGCCCTGATAGCTGATCGCCAGCTCTGCGCCCTGTTCATGCAGCTTCTTTGCTATGCCCCATGCAAGCGATTTATCGTTCGCCAGCCCCATGATAAGCCCGCGTTTTCCTGCCATCAAACCGGTCATTTTGCCTCGCTTTTACGTAATGTTAGGTGTGGTGTTGTTCTTTAAGCCATTGTCAGTAGCATTGGCCAGCGCTGCATTCAATTGCGCGCCTGTCACCATGCCAAGGCCGATCAGGTAAAAGAAAATCAGCGCGACCATCACGCCAGCCAAGCTGCCATAGGTCAGATCATAGTTGGCCATCGAATACACAAACCATGGCAAGATCGTAGTGCAGCCAAGCCACCACAGGCTCACCAGCACAGCGCCCGGCCATTTCGGGTAGATGCGCGGCCGGTATTCACGCGGGGTTAGGCCGCGATAGATCACGTAGATCGCGGCAAATAGCATCGCGAATGGAACTATGCGGCCCCATGCAAAATACTCGGCGGCATTTTCGGCAGCGGGAATAAATCGGTAGACTAGATCCTCGATGGCGATCACCAGCACCTGCGCACTGAACGCCGCCATAGCGAGCACGACAGCCAACACGACGCTGAAAAAAGAACCCAGACGGTATTGCCAAAAATGCCGCGATGGCACGGTGCCATAGGCTCGGTTAAGGACGTCGCGGATTGTTTCGATCAGGCTGGTGGTCGTCCACAATCCGACCAGCGCGCTCATCCACAACAAAGGCCCGGTCCGCGCGGTAGTCGCCGCTTCAACCGGCCCACGCAGTGCGTTGGCTACACCTGCTGGAACAGTAGCAAAGAACGCATCGATTAACCGCAGCCCGTCCTCTGTTTGACCAAGACCGCCTGCAATTGCAGCCGCTACGATACAAATGGCAAACAATGTCACCAGCGACAAATAGGCAAAGTTACCGGCGTGAACAAAGCCTTCGGTATAAACACCAACTGCAACGCGGCGGATGACTTCGCGGGTTTGCCGCACAACGTTCAAATGTTGAAACCACTCCGCCTCGCTTTCGGTATGCGGTTCGGCTTCGTGCGCGCGCGCCTCTGGCGAAAGGGGTGAGTGTTCAGACACCAAGATCTGCACGAATATCTGGTTCGTCAGGCAGCTCAGCTGCCAGCTTAGCCATAACTGACGGATCGGTGGGCAGATGGATTTGTAGAGTCACCAGCTGATCACCGCGCGTCCCCGATTTGGCCGTAAAGCCTCGGCCCTTTATCCGAAGCGTCGCGCCAGATTGTGCCGATGTAGGCACTGTCAGCATCACCGCGCCATCCAGTGTCGGCACTTTGACTTTCCCGCCGGTGATCGCTTCTTTCAACGAAATCGGCAGATCGAGCCGGATATGGTCTCCGTCGCGTTCATAAAAAGGATGTTTGCCGATTTTCAGCGTAACCATCGCATCGCCATTGCCGCCAGGGCCAGGCTGGCCTTTGCCCGGAATACGGATTTGTTGACCGGTAACGACACCATTGGGCAGTTTAAACTCGACCGTCTTGCCATCGCGCAAGGTGATCCGTTGTGGCTCCAACCGTGCTGCATCGGTGAATGAAACCAGATGTTCATAGGCGATATTGGCGCCCTTGGGCGGTGGCCCGGGGCGGGGTTGCGGGCCGCCAGGACGCGCACCTGCGCCGCCGCCGAACAGCCCGTCAAAGATATCGCCAAGGTCAATTCCGCCGTTGAAATCATAGCCTGCGCCGGGCTGTGTACGCCCGCCGCCGCCAAAGGGATTTCCGCCCCCAAAAGGCGAACGCGGCTGGCCGTTCTCGTCAATCTCACCGCGATCATATTGTGCACGTTTAGGCGCGTCGGATAACAGATCATACGCGCGGGTTACGTCGCTAAACCGCTCCGACGCTTTGGGATTATCCTTGTTCTTATCCGGGTGTAGTTCCTTGGCCAAAGTGCGATAAGCAGACTTGATCGCTTTTGCATCTGCGCCTTTGGAAACGCCCAATATGGAATATGGATCAGCCATAGTTACCCTGTGAAAAACCTGTGTGTATTAGATTGGCGTTACAGTAGCCTAAGTCAACCGCAACCCGTCAACTCGGTGTTGTCGCATTTTGCGGTTTATTTTTACTGGTAAAGCGCAATAGCAAATATAGCATAAGCCCAAACGGCCCAGCCATCAGCACAAAGAACAGGATTGGAAACTGAACCCAACGCGCAATCGCATGCCGATCAGCATTACGCGCCACCCAAAGCCCGACGAACAGGTCAAAGGCCAGATAATGGATCCAACCCACAGTCGCGCCGCCCTTGCTATCAAACAGCCCCATAACACCCGATAACTTGGTGAAATCCATCGAGCCGCCCTCTGGCCCTACAGGGTCAATCATACCTGTCATGATCATTGGCAGCAGCACTGCATAGGTGATCGCCAACGGAAAGATGCCGCCGAATAACACCAGCCGCGCGGTCAGATCAGTACGCGGCCCAACGGCGAGAAGCAGCCAGAACAGCAATGGCCATGTGTTGGCGATGCTAAAAATTGTTTCCCATTGCATAATCTGCATCCTTTGCCTCTTTCGCGCATCGTTCGTCTAGCCTATCAAGCGTGCATGGAAAACCCCGATCCCTTTACACTTTTTGATGACTGGTTTGCCGAGGCGCAGACCAGCGAACCAAATGATCCCAACGGCATGGCACTGGCAACGGTTGGTGCCGATGGCCAGCCGTCTGTGCGGATGGTATTGCTGAAAGGGCATGGGCCGGATGGCTTTGTCTTTTATACCAATTTGGGTAGCCGCAAATCCTGCCAGATTATCGAGCGCGGCCATGCGGCATTGTTGTTCCACTGGAAATCACTGCGCCGCCAGATACGGATTGAGGGCGTTGTGGGCCGCGTCGATGATGCCACCGCCGATGCCTATTTCGCAACCCGATCGCGCAATTCGCAGCTTGGCGCCTGGGCGTCTGACCAGTCACAACCACTAGACAGCCGTGCAACGTTTGAAGCACGCTTTGCCGAGGAAGAAGCACGATTTGAGGGACGCGATGTCACGCGTCCGCCGCACTGGTCAGGCTATAGCGTGTGGCCGCACCGCATCGAATTCTGGCAAGACCGAGAGTTTCGCTTGCACGAACGCTGGCTGTATGTGCGCGAGGGCGACAGCTGGACAACAGGGATGTTGTTTCCTTGAGTTTGGCCCACAACCATCATCACCATAATCACGGCGATCTGACCAGTAAGGCGGCAATGGCCAGTGTTGGTATGGCGCTTTTTCTACTGGTGCTCAAAATCTGGGCATCGGCAGAAACAGGGTCGGTCGCTTTATTGGGGTCGCTTGCCGATACAGGCTTTGATGTGATGGCGTCATTGTTGACCCTGTTCAGCGTACGCTATGCGGCGCGTCCTGCAGATGATGATCACCGGTTCGGACATGGTAAGGCAGAGGCACTGTCGGCGCTGGTTCAGGTTATGCTGGTTATCGTCACCGCTGTGCTCATCGGATGGCGCGGTGTTGCACGACTAGGCAGTGGCGAAACGACCCAGCATCCCGAAATGGGGATTGGCGTATCGCTGATTGCGATTGTCGCAACAGGCGCTCTGCTCGTTTATCAGCGACAGGTTATCAAAAAGACCGGATCGGTGGCGATCCACGGCGATCATGTGCATTATCAAGGCGATGTTCTGCTGAACATTGCCGTGATCATTGCAATAGCATTGGAGGCATTTCTTAATGTGCGCGGTGCCGACCCAGTGTTTGGTATTGGCATTGCGCTATGGCTGTTATGGGGAGCATCGCGTTCTGCAAGAATGGCGCTGGACCAATTGCTGGACAAGGAATGGCCTGCGGAAAAGCGCGATCGTTTTCTGGCTGTGGCGGCAAAACATCCGCAAGCAACCGGCATCCACGATGTCCGCACCCGATCCAGCGGGATGCATGATTTTGTCCAGTTCCATATCTGGTTCGATCCCAAAATGACTTTGGGCGAGGTGCACGATGTCATGGACGAAATCGAGCATGACCTTGCGCATGAATTTCCGGGTGTAGAGGTGCTGATCCACCCCGAACCCGAAAACCAGATCCATGATCATATTCACGAGCATCAAAAGCCATGACAGTCGCCCGCCCGTTCAAACAGGTTGATGTGTTTACGCAAGTTCCATTGCTGGGCAATCCGGTTGCGGTTATCCTTGATGGCGAGGGGCTGTCTGTAGAGACGATGCAGTTGATTGCTAATTGGACGAACTTGTCGGAAACGACTTTTGTAACGCCCGCGACTGATCCAGCGGCAGATTATTCAGTGCGCATCTTCACGCCGGCAAGCGAGCTTCCCTTTGCTGGACATCCAACACTTGGCACTGCGCATGCCGTGATTGAGGCTGGGCTCGCGCGTTGGAAGGATGGCAAGATTGTTCAGCAATGCGCGGTCGGCTTGGTCGAGATCAGCAAAGGGGAAACAGGGCTATCTTTCCGCCTGCCCCGTTATGCATATCGCGATGCGCCACAGCCCGAAAAGCTGATCGCGGCTTTAGGTGAGAATGTGATTACGGGAACTCCGCAAATTGTTGATGTCGGTCCGCATTGGACGATCGCTGAGCTGGCTTCGTGTGACGTGCTGGCTAATCTGATGCCGGATTTGAACATACTGGCCGACTATGAACGGCTGCACCATACAACGGGGCTAACTGTCTATGCCGAATGCGATGATGGCAACATCATGGTTCGCAGCTTTGCACCAGCAGACGGAATAACCGAAGACCCTGTTTGCGGCAGCGGCAACGGTGCAGTGGCGGCATACCGGTTACGTCTGGGTCAGATCGCTGATGGCAGTGCCTATATGGCCAGCCAAGGAAGGCAGGTTGGCCGCGACGGCCATATCCGCGTGCGGATTGATGGAGCAGACATCCACATTGGCGGCGATTGCGTAACGGTGGTTGAGGGCAGCTTTCGCTTACCCTAGGCTGGCCGGACCAAAGCCGTGTGGTAGCAGTTCGGAAAGCCGATAGGTCACATAACCCCCTTCATGCGCACAATGCACAGGCAGATCGATATCGACCAGATCGGCAACCTCTTTGATAATCTGACGACAGCGACCACACGGGGTGATCGGGTCAGCGCCTAGTGCTGTACCTTTGGGACCACCGGCCACTGCGATGGCCACAATTTTTCGCAACTGCCCGTCGCTATTGGCTTTGGCAATCGCAACAGTTTCGGCGCACAATGTCATGCCATAGCTGGCATTTTCGAAATTGGCCCCGGTAACAATGCTGCCATCATCCAGTTCAAGCGCCGCGCCGACATGGAAATCCGAATAGGGCGCATAGGCGTGCTGTGCTGCTTCGATTGCGGCTGCGATTAACCTGTCACTCATTTTTATCACCCCGCACCACGACCCAACGAACGCGCCCGTCAACGCCGTCGATATTGCGCGCAGAGTTGGCTGTCCACATTACCCAGGGCTTAGCGGCATAATCGGGTAACAGCCAGGTTCGTTCAAGCCAGACATTACGGTCAACTGCTGCACTGATCCGGTATTGCTCTTCAAACTCTTGTGCGATCAGCAGAACCGCCGGTGTTCCGGTATGCGCCTCTATCTGTGACAAGAATGTCGAAACCTCCGAAAGGATCAACGCCCGGTCAGGTTTGCTTGTGCAGGTTTTGGAATAATCAAGCGCGACTGCTGGTGGTAAAGCTCTTTCGGCACGCGGGACAGTGGTGATAAACAACGTCGCCTGATCCGTTGCCAACCGGCAGATGTCGAAAACATGCAACGCGCCATAACGAATACCGACATCGCCAATTGCTTCCAGATTGCTGGCAAAGCTCGGATCACGGGTCTTGTCCCCTAAAGTTGCGGTCAGATATGCGAAATCAACGCCAGTTGCCGCAAGTGTCGACCACACCGGCGCTCCATTTGTTGCATCGACAACGATACCCTGCACCGGATAATCATCGCGCGACGGTACCCAGCCGATGAGAACGCGCCACAGCACAAAAATGCCCAGCGCCACTGCAAGCACAATCGCGCCCAGCCGATATCGTTGTGTTTGCCCCTCAGCCATAAAACCGACCCGATTACTCCTGAAAATCCTATTGTTTGATATGCAGCACGCAGATCAGCGTAAACAACCGCCGTGCCGTTGGAAAATCAATCTCGATTTTCCCCTCTAGCCGCTCAGTCAACAGTTCCGCACCCTGATTGTGGACCCCGCGCCGCGCCATGTCGATGGTCTCGATCTCTGACGCAGACGCTTTGCGGATCGCCTGATAATAGCTATCGCAAATGGCGAAATACTCGCGCACCGGCCGCTGAAACCGGCCAAGGCCAAGGATCAAGGTTTCATGCGGGCTTCCGTCTTCACGCGTGATTTCCCAGATCAACCGTCCCTCGGTCACGCTCAATTTCAACCGATACGGCCCTGCATAACCATCGCCCAAATCGCGCAATGGCTTAAAAACATTATCCTCGATCAGATCAAAAATCGCGACGCGCCGCTCTTGTTCAATATCGGCGTTGCGACGTAAAATCGTCGCCTCGTCTAAATCGACAGAAATGATGCGCGGATCGGACATTTTGTTCCTCTAACCTATGACGCGCTGGGAACAAGTGCCGCCGGGTAAATTGTCCACAGCCCTATCCCCGATTCTATTTTTCGCAGTCCTTGTCAGCCGGTTTGTGGTAAAGGATAGCGACATCATGGTTGAACCAATCCGTCTTGCCGCCTTGCCTTCTGATTCGAACGAAGGTGAAGAGCACCGCCTGCCGCGTAATGTTGAGGCAGAGGCAGCATTTCTGGGCGCTTTGCTGATCGACAATCGCATTATCGAGGATATCTCGATCAAGCTGCGCCCCGAACATTTTTTTGAACCGTTGCACGAACGAATCTACGATCAGATCCTTAGGCTGCTCGACCGCAACATGCTGGTGACGCCGGTGACGCTAAAGCCGTTGTTCGAGGCGGATGTGGCGATGAAGGAACTGGGCGGCCCGGGCTATCTGGTAAAGCTGACCGCCGATGGATCGGGCCTGATCGGCGCGCGCGATTTTGCTCAACAGATTTATGATCTGGCATTGTTGCGCGAATTGGTGACTGTCGGACGCACCTTGGTCACTAATGCGCTCGACACCAGCGAAGCGGTTGATCCGAAAACACAAATCGAGGACGCCGAGAGCGCGCTGTACAAAGTCGCAGAGGGCGAAGGCGAAACTGGCTCGATGAAAAGCTTCCTGATGGCCTCGACCGAGGCGATCAAGAATGTTGAAAAGGCGCTAAATTCAGGTGGGCATTTGTCGGGTGTGACTACTGGCCTTGATAGCATCAACTCCAAATGCGGCGGCCTGCACAATTCCGACCTTATCATCCTTGCCGGACGCCCCGGTATGGGCAAAACATCGCTTGCCACCAATATCGCCTTTAACGCAGCACAACGCTGGTTGCGTGACCGTGAGGACGGGATTGAGGAATCGAAAAGCGCAGGTGCCAAGACCGCATTTTTCAGCCTGGAAATGTCGGCTGACCAGCTGGCAACCCGCATCTTGGCCGAACAATCGGGGATCAGTTCTGAAGCACTGCGCATGGGCAAGATCAGCCGCGACGACTTCCGCGAACTATCCCGCGCCAGCCGCGAATTGCAAGAACTGCCGCTCTATATCGACGATACACCCGCACTCACTATCGCTGCATTGCGCACCCGCGCCCGGCGATTGCAGCGTAAGCATGGCATCGGGCTAATCGTGGTCGACTACTTGCAACTTCTCCAGGGATCAGGACGCGGATCGAACGATAACCGCGTCAATGAAATCTCCGAAATCTCGCGCGGCCTGAAAACGCTGGCAAAGGAATTGCAGGTTCCGGTGATCGCGCTGTCACAGCTAAGCCGCGCTGTAGAAAGTCGCGAGGATAAGCGCCCACAGCTCTCCGATTTGCGCGAATCTGGCTCGATCGAGCAGGACGCCGATATGGTCTGGTTTGTGTTTCGCGGTGAGTATTATTCGCTTATGATCAAACCGCCGATCAGCGAAAGCAGTTCCGAGGACGAGAAAACCAAATACCGGACATGGGAAGAAAAGCACATCCCGCTGGTCAACAAAGCGTTGCTGATAATCGGCAAGCAGCGTCATGGCTCGACTGGCAATGTCCCGCTGAAATTTGAAAGCCACATTACCAAGTTTAGTGACTTGGCCGATGACAGCTATGATCAGGGATATGATTGAGGCTACGGCGCGCTCAGCTTTTTAAGCGCGTTGCCAAAATATAGTTCAGCGCCATATTCTCGCTAAGGTGCAGTCCTTTCAACGGCGAGAACGCGATGCCCTCCATCGTCGTCACCGCTAGGCCCGCTTCTTCCAGTAACTCCGTCAACTCGTCAGGCGTCAAAAACTGGTTCCAGTCATGCGTTCCGCGTGGCACCTGGCCCAGACGTTCTGCTGCCTCGACAAGCAACAGCTTTGATGCTGCTGTCCGGTTTGGTGTGGACATAATCAACAAACCATCAGGCTCCAGATGCGCCACCAGTTCCGCAACAAAGGCGGCTGGATCAGTAACGTGTTCGATTACCTCCATCGACGTCACCAGATCAAAATGCCCCAATTTCTGTGCCGAAATTTCCCCCGCCCGGTAATCAATCACCAGCCCTGATTGTGCCGAATGCACCTTTGCTGCTGCAATATTCTCGGGTGCTGCGTCCACGCCAGTCACCGCAGCACCCATCCGCGCCAGCGGCTCACACAAAAGCCCGGCACCGCAGCCAACATCCAGCGCCGCCTTACCCGCAAGCGGCTTCAACGACCGTTCATCGCCGCCAAAATGCGCATTGATCATCCGCCGGATAAAGCCCAACCGCACAGGGTTCAGCCTGTGCAGCATCGCACTCGATCCCTTTGGATCCCACCAATCCGCCGCCAGCGCACCAAAATGCGCAGCTTCATTTGGGTTGATGGTAGTTTTTCTGTTCGCAGCCATGCTTGCCTTTGTCATATCCTATCCCTATCAGCGCGGCTGTTTGTAACAAAGCCATAATCGCAGGAAAATCATGGCCCGGATCGTAATGAAATTTGGCGGCACGTCGATGGCGGGGACAGAGCGCATCCGCCGCGTCGCACAGCTGGTTAAGCGCCAAGCCGAACGCGGTGATCAGGTCGCTGTCGTCGTATCTGCTATGGCAGGCGAGACTGACCGGCTGGTCAATTTCTGCCGCGAAGCCAATGCGCTTTATGATCCTGCCGAATACGACGTTGTTGTCGCAGCTGGCGAGCAAGTCACATCAGGACTTTTGGCAATCGCGCTGCAGGCGATGGGTTGCAAAGCGCGTAGCTGGCTTGGCTGGCAAATGCCTATTCATACAGATAGCGCCCATGCCAAGGCGCGGATCGGCACCATCGATAATGAGGCACTGCTTGCCTCTATGGCAGGGGGAACGATTGCGGTCATCCCCGGCTTTCAAGGCCTGACCGATGATAACCGCATCTCCACATTGGGGCGCGGCGGATCAGATACCTCTGCGGTTGCCGTTGCCGCTGCAATTAAGGCTGGCCGCTGCGATATCTATACCGATGTCGACGGGGTCTACACCACTGATCCCCGCATCGTGGCGCGCGCGCGTAAGTTGAAAGCTGTAACCTACGAAGAAATGCTAGAGCTCGCCTCGGTCGGATCAAAAGTCTTGCAGACCCGCTCTGTCGGTCTTGCCATGAAAGAAGGCGTGCGCGTGCAGGTGCTCTCCTCGTTCATCGACGAAAATGCCCCAGACGCTGACAGCATACCCGGTACGATGATCGTTACCGATGAAGAATTGGAGAAAAGCGACGTGGAACGCCAACTGATCACCGGCATCGCCGCCGACAAGAACGAAGCCAAAATCACTCTGACCCGCGTACCCGACCGGCCGGGCGCAGTAAGCAATATCTTCGCGCCCTTGGCAGAGGCGAATATCAACGTCGATATGATCATCCAGAATGTCGGCCGCGACAAAGGCGAAACCGACGTGACCTTCACCTGCCCGCAAGCTGATCTCGCGCGCTGCACAGATGTGCTACAAAACCAGCGTGAGGCGATTGGCTACAACCGGCTGATTTCCGACACGAAAGTTGCAAAGATTTCCGTCGTCGGCGTGGGCATGAAAAGCCACGCTGGTGTCGCGTCCACAATGTTCACCGCGCTGGCGGATCGCAAAATCAACATTCAGGCAATCTCGACGTCTGAGATTAAAGTGTCGGTGCTGATTGATGAGGATGAAACGGAGCTTGCAGTGCGCGTGTTGCATACAGCATATGGGTTGGATGCGGAGTAGTTGACGTCAAACGGTATATCCCGTATATACAAAATATGAACGCGATAGTTGAAACCAGTGCATTCAAAAGCGGTAACAGCGTCGCTGTCCGGTTGCCGAAAGCTTACGGGATTAAGCCGGGTGATCCTTTGCAGATAAAGCGTAATGGCGATTGGATCCAAATCCGTCCGGCGCTCAATCCAGACGAGCAAAAGGCCCGGTGGCAAGAAATGGTTCGTAAGTTACGCGAACTTGGGCCGGTCGAGGGTGGCGATCCCAATGATGGCCGGATCGAATTTCCGGACCGTCCGGGCCTTTATTAAACTTGGCTGTTCTTCTCGACACTAGCATTGCCATTCACTTGCGCGACGGAACTGGGTACGTTGGTGATCACATTGCCAATTTGACATCGCAGGCATTTCTTTCCGCGATTTCACGCGTTGAACTAGAAGGCGGTGTTGCCGCTATACCGGAACTCTCCGCGCTGCGACGTGCTAAACTTGATGTGCTTTTGGCCGACCTTGATGTAATCGAATTTACTGATGAAATGGCCGAAACTTATGGGCAGATTGTGCAGCAATCGGGTTATTCAAGGCGAAAAATCATCGACCGCATGATTGCTGCTACAGCAATAGTCGCCGACCTCACTCTGGTCACAGCCAACGGCGATGACTTTGCCAACATCGGCGGCCTGAAACTGGAAATCTGGAGCGCATGACAAAACTAACTCACCTCATGAAACGCGGCACGGAATTCCTCGGCTGCGAAACCGCCATTATGTGCGGTGCGATGTCGTGGGTGTCTGAGCGGAACCTAGTGTCTGCCATCTCCAACGCAGGCGGTTTCGGCGTAATTGCTTGCGGGGCGATGACGCCGGAGTTGCTCGATGCAGAGATTGCCGCGACGAAGGCGATGACCGCTAAGCCATTTGGCGTGAACCTGATCACGATGCATCCGCTGGTCATGGATTTGATCGACGTCTGCACCAAACATAAAGTCAGCCATGTTGTGCTTGCAGGCGGCCTGCCGCCCAAGGGGAGTATCGAGGCGATCAAGGAGAGCGGGGCGAAGGTAATCTGCTTTGCCCCTGCGCTGACGCTCGCCAAGAAATTTGCACGGTCTGGCGTTGATGCGTTGGTGATTGAGGGCAGCGAAGCGGGCGGGCATATCGGGCCGGTGGCGACGTCGGTGTTGGCGCAGGAAATATTGCCAGAGTTGGGCGAACAACTGCCTATCTTTGTGGCAGGCGGCATTGCGCGCGGCGGATTGATGGCAAGCTATCTGGAAATGGGTGCTTCGGGTGTGCAGCTTGGCACGCGCTTTGTCTGTGCGCATGAAAGCATCGCGCACCCCAATTTCAAAGCTGCGTTCTTGCGCGCCAACGCCCGTGATGCTGTGGCGAGTGTACAGATAGACCCCCGCCTGCCCGTCATCCCCGTGCGTGCCCTGAAAAACAAAGGCACCGAGGAGTTCACAAAGAAACAGGTCGAAGTCGCGGCCATGCTGGATCGCGGCGAGATCGACATGGAAACAGCGCAGCTGGAGATTGAGAAATACTGGGCCGGAGCATTGCGCCGCGCAGTCATCGACGGCGATGTCGAATATGGTTCGGTAATGGCCGGGCAGTCGGTCGGCATGGTGCATGTTGAACGGCCCGTGGTTGATATTATTGCCAAGCTGATGGCTGAGGCTGAGGAAGCGCTGGCGCGGTAACAACCTCTGCAACTAAATACCGTTAGTGCTGAGCCTGTCGAAGCACGCCCTAAGGTTTACGCCATAGTTTTTTACTGATGGACGCCCTTCGACAGGCTCAGAGCTAGCGGTTATTTTTTAGCATTCCCTTTTCTTGCATCACTTACATATTCTCAAACCGTCTTGCCAACACAACACAGCCTCGTCATATCCAACCCGTGGATGAAATCGACCAGCTAACCCCATTAGACCCAGCCTATGTGAAGGTGCTGCGTATTGTCAGCGGCATATTCGCAATCATCCTGATCATCGGCGCGGGAGCGTTGGAATTTACTCAACTGGCGCCGATGGGGCTGATTGTCACACCTGTCATCTTGCTCACTGCGTATTGCGTTTGGGTGATCCCGCAGCGTCGTTATAACCGATGGGGCTATAGCGCCGGATCAGACCGGTTACGCATAGTGCGCGGCTATTTATTCTATAGCGACACCGTCGTTCCCTATGGCCGCATTCAACATATGGACGTCGATCAGGGGCCGATTGAACGTCCTTATGGCTTAGCCACTTTCTCGGCACATACAGCCGGGACGCATGGCAGCACGATAGTCTTGCCCGGCCTGCCCCATGCCGATGCGCTGGCGCTGCGCGAACGCATCCGCGATTACATAAAGCAGGCGAACGCGTGAGCGAGCAAATCGCCGAAGCTATTGTAGCGGAACCGTTAGCGGCTGGAGAAGGCGAACGCACAGCTCCGTTGGGGCTGCTGATTGGCTTTGTAACCGGCATACCTCAGCTGATCTTCCCAATGCTCGCGGCGTTATTCGGCACACGCGGAACAGGCGTGGCAACGCCGCTTATCATTGGTGCAGTATTGTTGATCAGCCTGTTGTTCCGATGGATCGGCTGGTTGCGTTTCCGCTTTCATCTGGATGAAGATGACATTCGTATCGAACAAGGCCTTATCAACCGCAGCGTCCGGTCTATCCCGTATGATCGCATTCAGGATGTCAGCATTGAACAGCCCGTGCTGGCGCAGCTGTTCAGCCTTGGCGAAGTGAAGTTTGAAACCGGCGGCGGTGAAGGCGAAGATGCTAAGCTAAGCTATGTCAGCATGGAGCGTGCAGAGGCGCTGCGGGCCACGATACGCGCGCGTAAGGCGGAAGCAGCCGATACCGTTGAAGTTGAGCAAGCGACATTCGTGCGTGAGGCACCGCCTATCTTTGCGATGGACAACAACCGGTTGATCACCCTTGGCCTGTATTCGTTCAGCCTTGTGATTTTTGCAGTGCTCGGCGGCCTTGCCCAACAGTTTGATTTCCTGCTGCCATTTGATTTCTGGGATTTCAAACACTGGATCGGCATGGCCGAGGAACGCGGTGTCAGCATTGACGGGATCAGCACCAGTGCGCGGATTATCGGCGCTGTGTTTGCTTTGCTGGCGTTGGTTGCGCTCGGCTTTGCAACGGGCGTCGTCCGCACGGTATTGAAAGAATATGGCTTTCGCCTTGACCGCACCGAGCGCGGCTTTCGCCGTCGTCGCGGATTGTTGACCAAAACCGATGTGGTTATGCCAGTGAACCGCGTGCAGGCTGCCAATATCGTCACTGGCCCCATCCGCAAACGGCGCGGTTGGCATGCATTAAAGTTCGTCAGCCTTGCGCAGGATAGCAAGGAAGAAAGCGACTATATGGCAGCGCCTTTGGCGAAGCTTGACGAGATTTGGCCGATCATGGCTGAAACAGGGATCATGCCGCCAAGTGCAGATACCGAATTTCAGCGTGGCCATTTCCGCTGGTGGGTTAAAGATTTTGCTATCGTAATTCCGATAGTTTTGGCCGCGATGGCGGCGGTTGTGATCTTTACCGAGATATCCTTTGCCACTTCTTTACTGCTGTTTTTCATCCCGCTTATCCTGTTGCTGGCGAGCGCACTTCAATGGCGCAAGTTCGGCTATGGCGAGGACGCGTCACGCCTATACGTGCGCCAAGGCTGGTGGCAGCAACAGCTGACTATATTGCCGCAAGTCCGCGTGCAAAGTGTGGAGATCGCCCAAGGCCCGCTCGCACGAATGACCGGGTTAGTGACGATGCATTTCGGCATTGCTGGTGGAACGCTGGAGCTGTTCGCTATCCCGCGCGAAACAGCAGAAGCGATCCGCGACCGCGTTCTGGCAATCGCCGCCCCTGTGGATTTTTCAAACGCTTAGCCGAAAGGCGTTATTTCCTGTTCCTCGATCACACTGTTGTCATCGCGGCGCAGGCTGAACTTCACCTTCTTACCCGCCCAATCGACATCAATGACCGAGAAATTGGGGATGCCCCATAATCCGCCTGTCCGGGCCGGATCGGGTTCTTTGTCACCGCCATCGCCTTTGCCAAATGCAAAGTTCAGCGACGATGATGTGATTTCCCACAAGGGAGCTTTTACCCCCGGCACATCCGTTTTGTAGAACCCTCCAGCATGCCGATCACCGGTTAACAGCACCGCATTGTTCACGCCCTTTGCCGCCAACAACGCGTAAAACCGCTCACGCTCTTTTGGAAAATTGGCCCAGCTTTCATAGTTATGCGCGCTGGTAATCATCTGGATCGACGAAACAATGAACCGCAAATCCGCAGGTTTTGCCAGCTCTTGTTCCAGCCATTGCCATTGAGCATCGCCCAAAAGCGTCGCGTTGGCATCGGTGTTCGGGATATACCAGCCAAGCGGCGGGCCGGGATCGCGATAGGGCATCGCCACCAGATCAGACCGGAAAAACCGGCTATCGAAAATGATAAACTGCACCCGTTTGCCCGCTGGTCCAATCATGCGGCTTTCATATACGCCGGGCCGCGATTTCACTTCGCCGGATGAACCCCAATAGCTTTCATAAACATCCTCGGCATATTCCTTAAACGCAAAGCTGCCGCCTGCGTCATTGGCACCATAATCATGGTCATCCCATGTCGTCATCATGGGTATGCTGCGGCGGAACCGGTCAAATTCCTGACGCGCCGATAGCTTGCGATAGCTGGCCGAAAGCGTCGGGATATCCGCGCTGTTTGTAGGGCGCGTGTCGCCATAGACATTGTCGCCAATCAACAAAAACGCCTGCGGTTTTTGCGCCGCGATCACATCCCAAAACGCCATCGACTGGTTTTCGTTTACGCATGATCCAAAGGCTATCCGCGTCAGCACAGTGTCGGATGCAAGCGAGGCATTGGGCGGGGCAACCGGCAGTTTGCCGGTAAGGCCGGCATAATAGGGCCGCAGTGCTTCTTGCGCGGTTGCAGGGGCGGAGACTGATTCGGTGGCTGCTGGCGTCGTCGCGCACGCAGTCAGCGCCGTAAATGCTGATAAAGTAACAAAGCTAAGCCGATGCGACCGCAAAAACGCGACCAAGCGGTTGCGGATCAAAGCGGCTGCGGAGAAAAGGGAGAGGTGAAAATGCATCATATCACGATAATGCCAAATCATGCCCGTGTAGGACAGCGCAATTTGCAATCTGGTCAAAAAAGCAACTCCGCCCTAAATCAACTTTTCAAACACCGTCACCTGCACTTGATGCGGGTGACGGAATGAAAGGGAATTGCCACAGTGCTACGGAAACTGTTGATCGCGATAGCGGTAATGCTGGCACCGGCCACTGCACATGCAGACGCGGGCGCAGATTTGAAAATGCTGGTCGCGGATTATTGGGCAGCAGTGCTCAAAGAATCGCCGACACTCGCCGCCTCGCTAGGCGATGACAGCCAGCCCGGTCAGGTCGGTGATTACAGCATGGCAGGGCAAGACAAATTTGCTAAAGCAAGTGCAGATTATCTCGCTCGGCTGAACGCAATTTCCGAAAGCGATTTAAATGCAGCCGATAAAATCGAATATGGCATTTTAAAGCGTACCTTAGCGGGCACGATCGAAGCCAACACATTCGGCCAGCGCGCGATCAACTTTTCAACCTATTCAGGCTGGCATCAAAATTTTGCCAGCATGGCCGACAGCCTGCCGTTTCGGACCAAGGCCGATTTTGAAAGCTATAACGCGCGGCTAAAACAATATGCTCAGGTCAATGACCAAGCGATTGCCGTTGCCAATACCGCGATCAAAGGCAAATACACGCTGCCGTGCGAAGTGTTGAGCGGATATGAAAAGGGTATATCTGGCCTGATAAAAGCTGATGAACGCCAGTCCCGTTATTTCCAACCCTATGCCGGAAAGCGCCCGGATGCGGTAAGCGAAGACGACTGGAACAGCCTTGCCGCACAGGCCATTGCAACGATCAATGCGATCATCAATCCTGCGCTGCAAAAACATCTCGATTGGTATGCCAAAAGCTACAAGCCCGCCTGTGCCAAACAGCCAGGTATTTCTGCACAACCCGGTGGTGCAAACTATTATAACTTTCGCATCCGTCAGGAAACCACGACCATTTTGAATGCAGACCAGATTCATGCACTGGGGCTAAACGAAGTTGCCCGCATCCGCGCAGAGATGGTCACAGTCGCAAAAACGGCAGGCTATGAAAGCCTGGATGCCTTCATTCAGCATCTGCGGACGGACCCGCAATATTACGCCAAAACACCAGAAGAGCTGATGGAAAAAGTCGCGCGCATCACTAAGACCATCGACGGCAAAATGCCCAGCCTGTTCAACCGCCTGCCCCGACTGCCATATGGTATAGATCGGAAGAG